>JBJMGR010000344.1:0-13132 GCA_045807805.1 Pyrinomonadaceae bacterium
ACGACAGTGCGCTCGGCCTCTGCCTGATCCGTGTAGATGAGCGATGCGATGGTGTTGAGTGTGTTGAAGAGGAAGTGCGGGCGGAGCTGCGCCTTCAACAACTGCAACCGCGACTGCTGCAATCTGAGTTCTCTCTCGCGCGAGAGTCTGAAATGTAGAACGGCCTGATGGACGGCGACGATGCTTATGTAAGCGAGCGTGCCGTTGAAGACGAAAGACCACGCCGCGTCGAGCCGTGGCGTCTCTCTCATGGCCGCGCCCCAACCCTCCGGCTCGATCAGCGTGAGGCCGAGGTGATAGAGAAGCGTCTGCGCCCAGGCGAACGCGAAGCTCAGGAGGATGTGTATGAGCAAGCTCCTCGAAAGGTTCCGCCGCTCGACGTACCAGCGGCGGCTCGCGTGCAGTATCAGCGGCGTGAGCAACGCCCACGTGTAGGTGCCGAGCGTGAGCTTCGCCCACACGAGCCTCCAAGGCAGAGGGGCGGGCGAAGACGCGTTGTAGAAGTAGACCTGTGGCGTCAGAAGTATGAACTTGAAGGTGAAGACGGAGATGATTAGGAGGGCCGTCTGAAGGCGCGGCCCCGGCTTGAGCCTCTCGGGCATGGCTGCTTTCCTCGAAGCGTTAGTGACAGAAACGGCGCGGCCGTTTCATAGGGGCGGGCGGACGTTATCTTATGCGACGAGCGCCGCGTTTGGGTACAAGATTCGCGCGTCGGGCCGGTCGCGGGGATTGCGTGCCCGCGACCGGCCCGACGCGACGAGCGCCGCAGCCCGGAGGAGCTGAGCGGGCGCGCGGCTTCAAACGAGGTTCACAGCGATTTCAGGAACTTGACCAGTTGCCGCTTCTGCATCGGGGACAGGATGAGATAGTTGTTGCGCGCCGTCGTCGCCTGTCCGGCGTGGCGCAGTATAGCCTCGTTGATGGTGAATTCCTGCGCCCCACTGTTCGTGGGCGCGCTCGAAGAGCCGCCGCCGTCGTGCATCAGACGCTCGCGCGTGCGAAGGCCCCACAGCGGCGCAGTCCTCATCCTGTTAGCGTTGGCGCCGTTGTCGGCGATGCCGTCGCCCGTGCCTATGTCATGCAGGAGGAAGTCTCCGAACGGGTGTATGACCTTGTTGCCCAGAGCGGCGGGCACGGTGAACGCGCCGCCGTTGACGAGCGAGCCCGGCGGCGCGGTCGTGATCGTGCGGACGTGGCACGTGGCGCAGCCCGTCGAGTTGAAGAGCGCGGAGCCGGGGTCTGTCGCGTCGTCGGGCACCAGGTCACGGTCGCGCGGCGGAGCCTTCAGCGCGCGCATGAACTCGGTGAACTCGACGATATCCTTCTCCGGGTCTTCGGCGCAGTTGCGGTCGGGGTCGTCGGGGCAGGGCTGGCTGTCCGTAACGGGGTCGAAGCCCGAACCGAAGCCGACCCAACGGCCGAGCGAGCTGTTCTCTACGGGGAGCAGGAAGTTCGTGATGCCTATCTCGTTCAGGTACGCGTCGCCCGAAAACGACAGAAGGCTCGCGTGCTGACTCTTCCAGCCGAAGCGCCCGACGGCCTGCGCGCAGTTCGACGGGCAGCCCTCGGACTCAAGCACCTTGACGGTGACGACAGTCCCCTGCTGCCCCGTCGGCTGGCCGGCCGCGATGCCCTGTAGAGTCGAGTCGCTGACGGACTCGACGAAGCCGTCGCCCATGAGGCTCAGAGAAGTTCGGAAGGTGCGTATCGTCTCGCCCGAGTCGCGCGACCAAGCGGGCAGCGTGTCGATCACGGAGAGGGTGGAGAGCTTCGTCTGCGTCGAGCCGTCGGCGTTCATGATGAAGATGTGCGAGCCCGCGCCGCCGCGGCTGCTCGCGAACGCGATTGACGCGCCGTCGGGCGACCACGACGGGGCCTCGTCCAGCGCGGCGTCGGTCGTCAACTGCACGAGCGTCCCGCCGACCGCCGGGACGGTGTAGATGTCTCCGGTTGAACCCGACTTGCGCGCGAAGGCGATCTTCTGGTTGTCGGAAGAGAAGGTCGGGTGGTCGTCTATCCCGGCCGTGTTCGTCAGCCGAATCGGCCCCGCGCCGTCGCTCTCCATGCGGAAGATGCCGTTGGGCGAGAAGTTCTGTTTCGAGAAGGCTATCTTCGTCCCGTCGGGCGACCAGGCGGGCTGCACCTCGTCGCCCGTTGCGACGTTGAGCGCGACTTGATTCGAGCCGTCCGCGTTCATCACCCAGATGTCGAAAGTCCCGTTGCGATTTGAGGCGAAGGCTATCTTCGTCCCGTCGGGCGACCACGCCGGCGTGATGTCGTCCGAGGCGATGTTGGTCGTCAGACGCACCTGGTTGGTCCCGTCGGGGTTCATCACTACGATGTCCCACGTGCTGCCGATAAGACTCTGGAACGCAATCTTTTTTCCGTTGGGTGAGAACGAAGGCCACTGCTTCGAGGGTACGCCGAAGGTTATCGCCCCCGACTGCCCGCCGTCGTGGCCCATGACGGCTATCTGGTTGTTGCTTGTGAAGGCGATGCGCGGGCCGTCGGGCACGCGCTCCTGTATGCGCGCGTCGGTCGCGCGCGAGTGTATGAGCGAGCCGCCGGGCGCGTCCACGAAATTGCCGCTTGCATCCGTGTGACCGGCCCTCAACTCGGTTATCTGACTGCCGCCGCCGGTGACGGGATTCTGGTGGCACTCGGCGCACGACTGCGCGTTGTAGACGGGGCCGAGCCCGTCGGCCTTCTCGTCGCGCACCTCGAATGCGCGTTTGACCTGTACGAACGTGCCCGGCTGGTCGTTCGGGTTGTTGGGGTCGCCCTGCGGGAGATGGCCGTTCGTCTGGTCGTCGAACCCGGCGGGCGCTTCTGTGACGGTCTGCGTGCTTGCGGTGCGCGTGATGACCGCGGGGACGGCCAGCGTGATTAGGATGAGGGCGAGCGCGGAAAGATTCTGTAGTCTCATGGACTATCTCCTCCTTGTGTCGAGCGTTGGAAGAAGGGAGACAACGGCGGCACACAACGGGGCCGTCGGAGTGCTGTTCGTGTTGGCGTAGGCTCCGGGAAAGGAAGTTCGCTCCGCGCAGACTCGTGCGTCCGCGCACGTCCACGCGGGAGTTAAACTGTTCGGCGTAAGAGTCGCGGGTGCGAGAGACTTAACCGCCGCGACCTCTTTCGGCGCTTGTTGTGCGAGTGGGTCTACCGGGCGGGCGAAATATAGGACTGTCCGAACTGCGCGGCAACGGAATTGTGATGAAACATCGAATCCGCGGGGCGGGCCGTATTCAATCAGGGACGAGTTGTAAAACTTGTAAAGGCGTGACGGGAGATGCGCGAGCCGCGACGCGCAGCTAGGACTTCCCGTTTATGCGCGACAGTAGTTCATCGCGGTGTGTACGGCTCAATGTGAGACGTGTCCCGTCGCGCAGAACGAGCGTCTGGTCGCCGCAGAATTGTGGAATCATCTCCTTCACCTTGTCCACGTTGACGATTGTCGAGCGGTGAGCGCGCACGAACTTGCAAGGGTCGAGCCGGCCGCCGAGCAGGCCCAAACTTTCGCGCACGACGTGCGTCGTCCTCCCCGTGTGAAGCAGCGCACGGTCGCCCGCGGCCTCTATCCAATCTATCTCGCTCACCGGGACGAAGATTATGCGGTCGCCGAGCCTGACGGATATTCTTTCGAGGTAGCTCGCGCGCCCGTCGAGCGTCTTTATTAACTCTTGAAGACGACTGCCGAACGTCGCCGCCTGCGCGCTGGCGATCTGCGACTTCGCGCGCTCCAGCGCGTGGTTGAAACGAAGTCGTGTGAACGGCTTCAGCAAGTAGTCGAGGGCGTGCATCTCGAAGGCTTGCACCGCAAATCTGTCGTAGGCGGTCACGAAAATTATCGCCGGGACGCTCCCAATCCCGACCTCGCGGATGACCTCGAAGCCCCCCACCTTCGGCATCTGTACGTCGAGGAGTAGAAGGTCGGGCGACGATTCCCGAATCGCGTTCACCGCCTCCCTGCCGTCCGCGCATTCGCCTATTACCTCCACGTCGCCCATTTCGCCGAGGAACCTTTTAATCCTGCGCCGCGCCGGTGGCTCGTCGTCAACTACTAGTGTGCGAACCTTATTCATTTAGAGCCACCTCAACAGCGCCGTCGCACTGCCTTGGCTTAAAAGCGAATGTTGCTGAGTGCTGTCGGCGAACTGTGCGACGGGCTGTGGCCGCGTGAGAATCAGTGCGGCCCATATCACGCCGATTAAAACGGCGAACGCGCCGAAGAAGAGCTTCCACCCTCTGCCTGAGGCGGAAGCAGGGGAAAGGTTCGAGCCGCATCCGGCGCAGAACTTAACGCCTGTGGAAGACGGGCGGCCACATCGTGGGCAGCTATTCAAGGGATTCATGGCGGGACCTTCAGGGCTAGTGAGTCTGTATAAGCGAAGGCACGGGCACGTGCGCCTTACGCTTGGAGGACGGTCGGGCGACGGCGGAATCTATCACCAACGAGTGTCATTTACAAGTCTGCGAACTTCGGGCGACGGATAGACTCCATAGTGGAGAACTCCTGATGCAAACGTGGCGACGCCCGCAACTCTAATCTTCTAATTAGAGGCCATCTCTCCCGCTCTACAGACGCTCAATTAGTCGATCTTCGCTATTTCAGTCGGAGCAGAGTAACAGTGGTGCGCCCTTCCGGAGCGAGGCCGGTTATTCTCTCCCCTTCATACGCGAAGTGTTCCGACCTTATCTCGAATGCACTTCTCTTCGGCGAACTCTCGCAGCACCACTATGTCGGGACGTTCTGCGTTGATCGCGGCCATCTCTTCACTCTAACGTTGCTTTTCTGCGCGCACGCGCCGGGACAGACAACGCCCGAAAAGGTCCTGCGTAAGGTCAATCTAGCTTGCCGGCTGGGTGAAGAGAGCTGGTACGGCGGCTCCGACCACGGCGAGCGCTTCAGCCTCTTCGACTCCTTCGCCGCGCTTGCGGGCGCGGACGTGGACGGGGCTCTGTCGCTTGCGCGCGAGTTGGACGACCCTTCGATACGCATACGCTCCCTGATCTCCATCACACGGGCCGCGGCGCGAAAGGCTCACGGCAGCGTCCCCAGGGCCACGCGCGGCGGGTGAGCGCACGGCGTTAGACGAACGACCGCCGACTCAATCCGTCACTTAAGACACTCGCGTATAAGTAGCTGCTACGCCGACCACGTTTCGCCGGGTCTGGATCAATCCTGCCAGCCTTGTCCGCCCAACTGACATGGAGGAGAGCGCCTCAAATTTTTCAGGCGTGTTTAAGTCTTCTGTTTTCGTCACGGCCGCGCGGGCGTACGAAATGATTTTGTTGACAGGCTCAATGCGTTGATATTGATTGCGGCCCGTCCTCCCTAAGGGTTCTTTAGCTCATGCGCGTTACTATCGACAGGGCTCTTACCCGTCGCTAGTCTCACGCTGACAGAGACGGACACGGAAGCTAAAACACTGATAGGCTCCCGCGACCCTCTCATCTACCCGCACCCGCCAAACCGTAAGCCTCTGTGCTGTACGCGCATCGTCGCGTAGGGCGCTTTGACTTACTCGCGGTAGTAAAGCCCGCGGCCCCTCGCACCCGGCCGCGACGATCCGACATCATCACAACGTCACCGAGAATACCCCGCGCGCGGGGCGGGAGAGGTGCGCCCTCTGAAGGACAAGCATGCCGAAGAGGTCTAAGAGGAAGCGAAGAAGCGGCGCGTCGGACGCGGCACGCCCATCCGATTACGAAGTGTCGAAGCGTAGGAGCTATTACTTGACCGCGCTGCACGTCCATAGCGCCTTGGGGGCACAGGCGATAAGGGTCTCCGGCAACGGCGTGGGCTTCATAAACTTCATGGACACGGCGGCGCCCGCGAACCAGCGACTCTACCAGTGGCGCTCGGAGGGCGGGGTGTTCCGCATGGCGCTCGCGAACGACTCGAAGTTGTCGCTCGCGCAGCGGAACCTACTCGTCGCCAACTCGGCGGGCAACATAGGCATTGGGACGGCGAGCCCTTCCTACAAGCTGCACGTCGTCGGCGGCTCGGTCGTCGTGCAGGGCTCGACGGATGTCAACACGGGTAACGCGGACTTGGCAGTACGTACGGCCTCGGGCAACGGCTTCTGGGGCTAGCGACGAATGGAACGCGTATACCATTAAGTTTGATGCGGCGCTCATGACCCCTCCTAGCGAGCCGCAACCGGGGGATCGCCCTTATCATATCGAGGCCAGTTTTTTACATCCGACCGACCTCCCCTACGTCCTGCAACAGCCGAAGATCGGCTATAACCCCGGACTGCTCTTATTCAGAACTTCTTACGCAGGCGGTCACTTGGACGACAATCCGACGAAGACCGTTCTCGGGTGGTCGCTCACGCGACTCTCCTTTACCACCTCGGACGGCACCGAGTACGAACTGCGGGACATCAGAACGGGCGGGACGGCACACAATGCCAGGGGGACTAGCAACCCGGTCTATTCGCGCGGTCGCGTCTTCATAACCGCCGATGGCAATTCTGCAACATTCATCTCCGACTCGGATGTCACCGAGCAGTTTCTGTTCGACCCGGACAACATCCGACCCGACCGCCCGTCCGGCTACCTGATGTTCGCGGATGGAACGCGCTACCGCATAGACTCGGGAAACGTCTCATGGGTCAGGGATCGCAACGGCAACCAGACTACGTTCACTTACGACGAAAGCGGCAGAGTGGTAAGCGCACGCGACTCCGTAGGACACATCGTTACTATCGCGTATAAAGGGACGACGGACTCTTCTACGGGAGTGGCCTACGACCACGACGAGATAGGCTTCCGGGGGGTAGCGGGCCAGCAGCGCGCCGTAAAGATTTGGAGAGGGCATCTAGGCGACGCTCTGGTCAGTGGTACAACAAAGAAGGTCAAGGAACTGTTCCCCGCTTGGGAGTTGGACGACTCGGGCGACGAGGTGGTCAACCCCGACGACGTGGCCTCGGCCGTGGAGCTTCCCGACGGTAGGCGATACGAACTGCGTTACAACGCCTACGGCGAGTTGGCCCGCGTCATCATGCCGACGGGCGGTATGATCGAATACGACTACCTGTCAATAGGGAGCCCGGTCTTCGTTCAGCGCCGCGTGGCCGAACGACGCCTCTACGTCAACTCTTCGGACGCCACCCCGGCATTTAGGCAGCTCTTTAACTACAACCTCAACGACGGCTTACCCATACATCAGGACGTTCAGATCGTGGACGTGGAGCAACATGCCGGGGTTGACGGTAAGCTACTCTCTTTTGAAAAACACTACTTCTACGGCGACATCACCACCACGCACATGGGGCTCTACAGTTCGTGGCAGGCTGGCAAGGAGCTTAAGACCGAGACGTTCGACACCGACGGCACGAACCCGACGAGCCTATTGCGCAGGGTCGAGCACACTTGGCAGCCGAGGCAGTACGCCGGTTACTTCCCGTCCGCCTCCCGCGACAGCGGCCCCGCGTTCGACCCTCGCGTCGTCGAGACCGTTACCACGCTTGAGAACGGCCTCGTGTCGAGGCAGAGCGCCATCGACCCGCTGAGCACCGACCCGCAGAACCCCAACGTCGGCTTCGACAGGTTCAACAACCTGACCGATTACTGGGAGTATGATTTCCACCTTCCCGGCGAGCCTGAGAGCCTGCTGCGCCACACGCAGACGGCCTACATGGACGGGGCCGCTTACACGGGCGGCGCGTGGGACGTGGGCTCTTCGCCCGACGCCGCCGCTATACAGAACATCCTCGACTCCGCGCACCTGCGCGGTCTCCCCGCGCGTAAGTCCGTCTTCGACGCAGGCGGCGCGGAGCGCGCACGCACCACGTTCGAGTACGACAACTACACACACGACCCCGGCACCAACAACAGGCACGCGGCGCTCATCTCCTACTCCGACATCTTCGGGCTGTGTCTTGCGCTCGACGCCTCGGGCAACTGTGCGCGAGCCTCGGACGCCTCCTACACGACGCGCGGCAACGTCACCAGCGCGACAATTTATCTGCTCGACAAGGACGGCAACGTCAACGGCTCCGCCACGTCCAATCAGCAGTACGACATCGCGGGCAACGTCGTAAAGGCCGTGGACGCGCGCCTCAGGCCCGACGGCGGCGGCTACGAGACCGCCGTCGACTTTTCAGATAACTTCGGGTCGCCGGATACCGAGGCGAGGAACAATAACGCCCCGTCGGCGCTCGGCTCGCTCAAGAGCTACGCCTTGCCTAAATCAGTTACGAACGCGCTCGGACAGACCTCATACACGCAGTACGACTACTACACTGGGCAGACGGTCAACGCCGAGGAGATCAACGGCACCGTGTCATGCATCCATTACGAAGACCCTCTCGACCGCCCAACGAAGGCCGTGCGCGCCGTAAACGTCCCCGCCCTTCGCGCGCAGACAACGTTCCACTACGACGACGTGGCCCACACGATTACCACCACGAGCGACCAGAAGTCTTACGGCGACAACCTGCTCAAGGGCCAAGTGATTTACGACGGATTGGGCCGCACGACGGAGTCGCGCCGGTACGAGACGCCCGCGCAGTACATCTCTACCCTGACAAAGTATGACGCGCTCGGCAGGGCTTCGGAGGTCTCTAACCCCTTCCGGCCGGGGCCGCAGGTTGAGCCCGTCTGGACGAAGACCTCATACGATGCTCTCGGGCGCGCGTGGATGGTGACGACGCCCGACGGGGCGAAGGGCATAACTCACTTCGACGGAGTGAGGACGCTCGTGACCGATCAAGCGGGCAAGCAGCGCCTGAGTAAGACCGACGCTCTCGGCAGGCTGATAGAGGTCTGGGAGGTGATGTCTGCCGACACGGCAACGGGGACGGAGGCGGTCTCGTTCCCACACTACGCGGATGTGTCCGATGTCGTGGCGGGCTATCGTACTGCCTACAAGTACGACGTGCTGGGCAACCTGCGCAAAGTGGAACAGGGAGCGCAGAGCCGCTTCTTCGCGTACGACTCGCTCGGACGGCTTATCCGCGTGAGTAACCCGGAGCAGGACACAAACAGTGGCCTTGCGCTTCCCTCGAACATGCTTAACTCTCCGGCTGACGTCAACAACAGTTGGACACTCGCCTACGAGTACGATGAGGGCGGCAACCCGAAGAAGAGGACGGACGCGCGAGGCGTCGAGACGAGTTACGCATACGACGCGCTGGGACGCGTCACGGACAGGAGTTATACGGACGTACATCTGCCGCAGGGCGGGACGATCACTACGCCGCCGGTCAAGTACTACTACGACGCGCAGCCACTCCCCGAAGGCGCGCCCGCCTTCGACCGAGGCAAGTCCTTAGGCCACCTCATCGCGGTCACATACGGTGGAGCCTCTTCAACGACGGGCAGTTACACGGGCGAGTGCGACGAACTCGGGCGCGCACACTACAGTGCGCAGCTGACGGCGCTGCCCAACACGTCGGGGCAACCCATCCCGCAGTCGGCCTACATCTTCGGCTACGAGTACAACCTCGACGGCAGCCTGAAGAGCGAGACATACCCGTCGAAGCGTGTCGTCGTGTCGGAGTACGACTCCGCGGGCCGACTCGCCGGTGTGAAGAATCAAGGCGGCGATTACTACGCCGGGGGCGACCCATCCGTCGTCAATAACCCCAGCGTCATCTCCTACGCCCCGCACGGCGGCGTGGCAGCACTGAGGTTGGGTAACGGGTTGTGGGAGCACACGCTCTACAACGACAGACTTCAAGCCTACGAGATCGGTCTCGGCACCACAAGCACCGATTCCTCAAGGCTCAAGCTGGAATACGGCTACGCTCCGATAGTCAACGGCGCTCTAGACCCGACGAAGAACAACGGTAACGTCCAGGGTCAGAGGATAAGTGTACCTGCCGAAGGTGTAGCTCTGGCTCAGACATTCACGCAAAGCTATACCTATGACACGCTGAACCGGCTAGAGTCCGTCTCTGAAGTCAAGGGGACATCGGAGACTTGGAGGCAGACTTACACATACAACCGCTACGGCAACCGCAGCCTAATTCCATCGCAAACTACTTCGCCTAAGCTTACGCAGCCGGGACAGACCGCGCTTCCCGAAGTCGCCAACCCGAGCACACAAGCCCTAACGAACCGGCTGACAGAAGACCAGAACGGTGACGGTAACAAGGAGTATTCCTACGACGTGGCAGGAAACCTGACGTGCGACGCACAGCATTGCACTCCCGCACCGAGCCCGACACCTTATTACAGCTACGACGGCGAGAACCGCATAGTTAGGGTTGCAGGCGGGGCACAGGCAGGAGGGGCAGAATATGCCTACGACGGCGACGGAAAGCGCGTCAAGAAAGTATGGGGCTCTCAGTCCACAGTCTTCGTCTACGACGCGGCTGGTGCGCTGATAGCGGAGTATGGCGGCGCACAATCCCAAGCCGGTGGGGCGAGCTATCTGACGCAGGACACGTTGGGCAGCACGAGGGCAGTGACCGGACAGAGCGGGGAGGTTAAATCCAGACATGATTATCTGCCCTTCGGTGAGGAAATAGGTGGCCTGACAGTAGCGAACTCAGGACGGGAAAACTTTGCGAGCTATAACTATGGGACTGTCAGGCAAAAGTTCACCTCATACGAGCGGGACAATGAAACTAATCTTGATTACGCACAAGCCCGCTACTACACGAATACACAAGGGCGATTTACCTCTCCTGATCCGCTGTTAACAAGCGGCAAGGCTGGTGACCCGCAATCTTGGAATCGTTTTTCCTATGCCGCGAATAATCCACTCAAATACATAGATCCGACTGGCTTAACTTGGCACATCAAAAATAATCAGCCTAAGTATTTTTATGGAGACCCCGATGAGGGGTACACCGAAATGAAAAGTAGGGTGTACTACGGGGGAGAGGAACACGGCTGGGTAAAACTAGATAAGTATGGCAGCGGGTGGCGTGAAGGATACGCCAGTGAAGATGACGCCAAGGGAGCTTTACAAAGCATCACCGACGTGATGCATGAATCCTTTGTCGAAGCACAGAAGGAGTGGAGCTTAAAGAGCATTAAGCAAATGTTCAATGAGTTCGTCGCGGATCCACTAGGCCCGAACGGGTTGGGCGATCCAGCGCTCATTATGGTGGGAGCACCTGGGCCACTAAGCGGGTTCGGCACCGCCGCTAGCGGCTTAAGCATAAGTAGTGGCACGGGTGGGGCCGCCGCTGACATGACAGTGGTCCGCACCATTGGGAAAGGAGAAGCCATTGCCGACATTGTTAATGAGAGTAAATCTCTCACCTTCGTATACGGCAATGAGCACGCACTAGTGACGTTGGCAAATGGTGAAAGGGCGCTTGTATCTGGAGGGCCAGGGGGCATAAACTTTGCCCCGGGTCAAATTATACGTCTTTTTGGACATACTCATCCCTATGGAACTGGCACTGTTGGTGCTTCTGCTCTTGACCGCACGGCCATACAGGCGCTTGGACAGCGATCATCTTGGTTAGTAGAGGGTGGGAAGGTTACAAAGTTCACGTTTAAATAGCATGGCAATCTTAATTTACGGTAAAACTGAATGCCTGCTTTGCGGGAAGCCAATATATGAGGGGCAAGAGATCGTTGCTTTCTCGCCCTTTGTTTCTAACGAGCTAGACCCGCTATGGGTATTTAATGACTGCGCGTTCCACACTGAATGCTTCAATGAGCATCCTTTGGCAGAGGAAGCACAAGCTCGTTACAAAGAAGTCAGGGAGCGTCACGGCCCTGGTAATAGATTCTGTGTTGTGTGTAAAAAGGAGATATTTGACCCGGATAATTATTTCGCTGTGGGGCACTTAGTTGAAGACGTATTCCATCCCCTTTATCGCTATAATTATATGCAAGCTCATCGCTCATGTTTGCCTAAGTGGGCAGAGCTGTCTTATTTTTACGAGCTACTCGAAGACCTCAGGCAATCCGGAAATTGGTTGGGAAAGAACTTGGATGAGTTTTTAGCTGAACTGCGTAACGCATCGCCGTTCACTTTGCCTGAGGTCGCAAATTGATAGAGGATCAAAGAATTATCAAGAGTGATGCGGCATTTCAAAAAGCTCCTCTATGTAATATCATTACTTGGAGCGCTACATATCAATAGCCTTCCTTGTTAACAAGGGAGGCGTTTCTACCTACGCTTTAAGGAAAGGGTTGTAACTGCCATCCATTAGACCTTATTTGAAGGATACAATCACCCGGATATAGCGCTTGAGGTTACATTCTGCCTCCGCTTGCCTGCTCCAGAGTGTGCTCAGGATAGAAGCCTAATGCTATTTAATCTCTTTCCCACATTTACATCCGGTCATTTATTAGCATAGCTCATGGAGATTCAATATGAAAAAACACGGCCCGGACTGAACGTTTCCTTTATCGGGGACTGGGATAACATTGCCGAGGTGGCCTCATTCGATCTTGCCAAATACACCGAAGCATACTTGAAGGCTCTGACGGTTGGTGGTACGGCAGTTCAGCAAAAAGGGTCAGGAGAGGTCGTCTATGCGCTTCGTCAGCTTCCGAGCTACGGGACGCATGAATACCTGTTTCCGGCCAAGCCAAACATCAGATTCAGGGACGCTGAGAAATTTTCCAAGCCGCACGCATGGGATTTAGGTAAGCGGTTTAGGCGAATCTGCACACTCGCAGGCGTCCACGACCTCCGCATCCATGACCTGCGGCACTTCGCGACTACCATGCTGTTTATTGAAGGCGTGGCCGACGCGATCATCAGGAAGATGACCGGCCACAGGTCAGAGGAGTTGGAGCGCTACAAGCATCTTTCACCCGCCTTTAAGCAACAGACCGTCGAACTCATAGCCGGTCAGTTGTCCCGCCACGTGTCCACGTTTCTGTCCCCGGAGCCCAAAAACACCAATGGCCTCCCCGAAGGAAGGCCAAAAGTGCTGCGTTTGCCACATGATAGTGGCGGAGCCGACGGGACTCGAACCCGCGACCTCCGACGTGACAGGCCGGCGTTCTAACCAACTGAACTACGACTCCGCAAGCGAACCTTGAATTTTCAATCGGGCGCGTACTTGGTAGGCACGGAGGGATTCGAACCCCCAACCTCCACCTTGTAAGGGTGGCCGTCTACCGTTGACATACGTGCCTTCAAATAACCGCCTCAACCGAAGTCACAATTTAAGAGAACTCAAGCGCCGTGTCAAGCGGAGCG
>JBJMGR010000345.1:0-3713 GCA_045807805.1 Pyrinomonadaceae bacterium
ATGGAAGATACACGGGGGATGGTGAGCATCACATGATAGGAGCGAAGCTGAACGAGCTAGACGCGTTTCACGACGAAGGCGAGTTGAACGTCATCATCGAGACGCCGAAGGGCAGTCGCAACAAGTTCAACTACGACGAAGAGACGGGACTCTTCAAGCTCGGCGGCGTGCTGCCGGCGGGCGCGTCGTTTCCGTTCGACTTCGGCTTCGTGCCTTCGACGTTGGGCGGCGACGGCGACCCGCTCGACGTGCTCGTGCTGATGGACGAGCCCGCGTTCACGGGCTGCCTCGTGCGCGTGCGGCCGGTTGGCGTGGTCGAGGCCGAGCAGACCGAGCGCGACGGCGAGACTACGCGCAACGACCGTCTCATCGGCGTCGCGGCCGAGTCGCGCCTACACAAAGGCGTCCGCACGCTGAAAGGGCTCGGCCCCGCGCTGCTCGACGAGATAGAGCACTTCTTCGTCTCCTACAACGACTTCAAAGGGAAGCGCTTCAAGCCGCTCGGGCGCTTCGGCCCGAAGAAGGCAACGGAGCTGGTCGAGGAAGGACGGAAGGAATTCGCGAAGTCGAAGAGGGCGAAGAAGAGATGAAAACAGAACCGCGAGCGGTAGCGAACGGGTAGTTCTAACACCGCAGACACGAGAGGCACAGCTAAATCCAATTAGCTGTGCCTCTCGTGTCTGCGGTGGTTAATTCCTGACAGCTACCCGTTCGCTAACGCTCGCGGTTCTGACCGAAGAGGAATCTGAGCATCGGGTCTACGCGCTGCGCCCAAGCGGTCTCAGTATGCTTTGCGCCTTGGGCCTCGAAGTATTTGAGGTCCGCGTCGAGTTTCCAGCCCTTCGAGACGAGCGCGTCGCGCAAGGATCGCGCGTCGGTCGCCGCGTTCACTCCCTCGTCCGTCCCCATGTCGAGCCAGATGCGCGCGTGATGCTTGGAGCCGAACGAGGCCACGTCGCCGAGTATCCGTCGGTTGTCCCACCAGACCGACGGCGACACGACCGCGAGCTTGCCGAAGACGTTCGGGTAATGTAGTCCGAGATACATCGTCACCAGGCCGCCGAGGCTCGAACCGCCGAGCCCTGTGTTCTTCGCGTCGGTCTTCGTGCGGTAGTGCGAGTCTATGAACGGCTTCAGCTCCTCCACGAGCAGACGCCCGTACAGCTCCGCCTTCCCGCCGACCTTGTACTTCGGGTCTGCGCTCTGCGTGTACTCCTCTACGCGCTCCTTGCCCGTGTTGTAGATGCCGACGATGATGACGGGCTCAATCGTGTGCGACTCGATGAGCGACTGCGCGGTCTCGTCAACGCGCCACTCCTGTCCGGGGATGAACGAGGTCGCGCCGTCAAAGAGGTTCTGACCGTCGTGCAGGTAGAGCACGGGGTAACGACGTTTCGTCTCGCGCACGTAACCGGGCGGGAGGTAGACGAGCACGTCGCGGTCTGTCGAAAGGAACTTCGAGTGGAACTTCGCGTGCGTGCGGAAGTCGCCCGTGAGCGTGTGCTGTAGCTGCGGCACGAAGGCGCGCCCCTGCGCGTTGTTTAGTGCAAGCATGGCTGTCAGAATGGCGACTCTGTAGAGTGCGCGTCGCACGGCCTTAAACCCGGCTCCATTCGTTCGATACAAACGCGCGGGCTAACGCCTGAGCCCGACTTCGAGCTTAACACGCGCGCGCGCACGCGTTCGTCCCGCGTCATTGCGGTCAACGCAGTTTCAGTTTGCGTCCTGTCGCAATTAACCTTCGGCCTCGCGCTCGATGACGGCGTCGCCGCCGATGCGCGACGCCGCGCGTGCGAGTATGAGGAGCACGACGATAGCAATTACGGTGGCGAGGATTGCGTAGATATAGAGGCCGAGGAGCCCTTCGTCCTTGCCGAGCAGCGTGACGATTGTCTCTTTGATGGCCTCGTTCCAAGCAAGCGCGGCCACCAGCCCGAGCGCGGCGGAGGCGAGCGTAATCATCGTCTGGATGATGATGCGTGTTCTGTTCATTGGACTCTCCGAAGAAGATTCGGCGCAAGTTACGGCGGCGAGCGCCGCCCTTCGACTACGGAACGACTTTCTACGCGAAACCGCTCCCACGAGTCAACACAAAAATTTTCGACGCGCGCTCCGACGCAGACGCCCTTCCGCGCGCCTTATCGGCGACTCGAAAACGTCGCGGGCGAGACTCAGGTCGCGCCCTTGAGCCTGCGCCTGTGCTCGGCGAGCATGTTGCAGAAGAGCGCGCCTTGAGAGACCGCGTCGTCGAGGGCCTTGTGTGTGTATGGGAGGTCGTCGAACCAGTTGCGCGGCATGTTGCGCTTGACCGTGTCGAGGAAGTCGCGGCCTGTGAGCGCCATCGCGAAGGTCTTGATGTCGAGCGCGTGCCAGCCGAAGGGATTCTCGCCCGCGAAGCGGTTGAGGTACCAGCAGACGAACATGAAGTCGAAGGCCGCGGGGTAAGCGACGAAGACGGGCTCGCCCGGAAGCGCCTTGAGCCACGCGAGATATTTTCGCATCGCGTCCTCCGGCGCGAGCAGTTCCCGACGGCACGCGGCCCAGGCGTCGGGCTGCCCCTTCCACCACCTCATCGTCTCGGGATGCTGCGACGCGCCGGGCAGCATTTCGAGGTTCACTGTGAACCCGCCGAGATATTCTTTCTCCGCCGTGTAGGCCGCGGAGCCGAGGCTTAACATCGAGTAGACGCCGGGGATGGGGCCGTCCGTCTCAACGTCGGTGCTGACGTAAATCTCCAAAGCGATTCCCTCCTCAGTATCCTAAAGGGCGATTGCGCGCGAGTCGTAACGGCTGTCGCGCGCGGCACGGACAATCGCCGTTGCCGCCGCGCGCGCACGCGTGCTAAAAGTCAGGCATGAAGTACGCCGCGCAACGCTTCCCGTGCATACTACTTTTCATCGCGCTCGTCGCACAACTCGCGCCGCAGGCGGCCGCGCAGGAGGACGCACGGACGCGCTACAAGGCTTTCGACTCGAAGGGGCGCGCGGTCAAACTCGAAGAGATAATCGAGGCGCTCGACAAAGCCGACGTGCTCTTCGTCGGCGAGACGCACACCGACGCGGTCGGGCACACGGTAGAAGCGGAACTCCTTCGCCGCGCCGACGAGCACTACGCGCAAAGGCGCGCGGTCGCGCTGTCGCTTGAGATGTTCGAGCGCGACGTGCAGACGGTCGTGGACGAGTACCTCGGCGGCCTCATCACCGAGCGCCACTTTCTCCTGAGCAGCCGCCCCTGGAACAACTACGAGACCGACTACAGGCCGCTCGTAGAGTACGCGCGCGCTCATCACCTGCCGGTCATCGCTGCGAACGCGCCCGCGCGCTACGTCTCGCGCGTCTCCGCACAGGGGCCGGCGTCGCTCTCTTCGCTCTCGAAGGAGGCGCGCGCGTGGCTCCCGCCGCTGCCCTTCCCAGTCGCGTCGGCCGCATACGCCTCGAAGTTCAACGAGTTCATGAGCAGCGGCATGGCCGCGCCGCCACCAGCACCCGCGGGCGCGCAGGCCGCGCCAGCGAATCCGCACGCACAGCCAAACCCGCACGGCGGCGCGCACCTGCTCGAAGCACAGACGTTGCGCGACGCCTCTATGGCCTACGCCATCTCGGAGTTTCTGAAGCGCGGGCGCGACCCTCTGGTCGTTCAGGTCAACGGCACGTTCCACAGCGAGGAGCGCATGGGCGTGCCCGAACAGCTCGCGCACTACCGAAAGAGGGCGC
>JBJMGR010000346.1:0-17347 GCA_045807805.1 Pyrinomonadaceae bacterium
CAGAAGGAAGTGGCGCAGGACGTACCAGCGCGAGTGTCTTGAGAGCGAAAGGTTCTCGGGCACTAGCCCGATGCGTCGAAGCTCCGACTCGTGGCGCAGTATGCGTCCGTGCAACTCTTCTAAGCCCTTCGACGCGGTGAGGCGGGCGAAGAGCTGCGCCGAAAGCGCGCGCAGGAAGTCGAAGCGGTCCGCGAGCGGAAGCCTCACGTTCAAGCCTTCGTAGACCGAAGAGAAGAGTCGCTCGGCCTTGCGCGCCGCGTCCAACTGCTCTTCGGTCTCGACGTTCAAGGTCACGCCGCGCAGCGCCGCTTCGATGCGCGCCGAGAGTTCGCGAACATCTTCGCGCGGAGGCTCGCCGTCTTCGCCGGGCTCGACGACGGGAACGTCTAGCGGCTCGCCGAAACGCAGAAGCGCCTCGCCCCGGAACGAAGTCTTCGAGGTGTAGTAGAGCCCCACGGGGACGACCTTCAGCCCCTGAACGGCAGCGCCGAGCGCGATGCGCGCCGCGCCCGTCTTCAACGGCATCAGCTTCGGCGCGTTGTGGGAAAAGCCTTCGGGGAAGAGCGCTATGCAGCGGCCGCGCGCGAGAAGGCGGCGGCACTCGACGAACGTGCGAAGGTTCTGCGACGTGTTCTCGCCCGCGTCCGCGCGCCGGTAGAGCGGGAGCGCTTCGACCGTCCTCAACATCCAGCCGATGACGGGCATCCGGAAGAGAGTTGACTTCGCGAGGAAGGAGATTCGGCGCGGGAGGGCGGCGAAGACGAGGCCGGGGTCTATCAGCCCGTTCGGGTGATTGAGCACGAAGATGAGAGGGCCGCTGCCGGGAACCAGACGCGCGCGGCTCGTCTCGATGCGTCGAAAGAAGAGTCGCAGCGCGACGCTTATGACGGCGTGGACGAGCCGCTGCGTTAGACGGCCCTTCCGCCGCAGAATCATGTCGCTCAGGCGCAGGACTCTCGAATCCGACGGCATCGACGCTCATGGTCGCAAATGCACGCGACATACTCAAACGCGACCGTAGATCTTCGGACTGTCGGGAAGCGACTTGACAAGTTTGCTAGAGTGGAAGCGGACGAACCTATTTCAGAGTCTAACGAGGAGGTCTCATGGCTTCAACAGAGTGCGGGCATCTCGATCAGGTGCGCGATGTGACGCCGAGCGCGCGAGGGTGCGAGGACTGTCTGAAGACGGGCGACACGTGGGTTCACCTGCGCCTCTGCCGCACGTGCGGACACGTCGGTTGCTGCGACAGCTCGAAGAACAAGCACGCGACTAAACACTTCCACTCAAGCGCCCACCCAATCATAAGCTCCTTCGAGCGCGGCGAGGACTGGGGTTGGTGCTACGTTGACGAGATATTTTTTGAACCGGCAGTGTGACAAGGAGTCATAGAGATGATAACGAAACGTCCCGCGGGCGAGCGCGGTGCGACGCGCACGGATTGGCTCGACAGCCGGCACACGTTCTCCTTCAACCGCTACTACGACCCGCGCTTCGAGGGCTTCGGCGACCTGCTCGTCATCAACGAAGACACGGTCGCGCCCGCGGGCGGCTTCGGCACGCACGCCCACCGCGACATGGAGATAATCACATACGTCGTCGCGGGCGCGCTCGAACACCGCGATAGCATCGGCACCGCCTCCGTCATACGACCGGGCGAGGTTCAGCGTATGAGCGCGGGCACGGGCGTACGCCACAGCGAGTTCAACCACTCGAAGGACGAGCCCGTACACTTCCTGCAAATCTGGATAACGCCGGAGCGAGATGGAATTGAGCCGGGCTACGAGCAGCGCGAGTTCGCGGAAGAGGAGAGGCGCGGGCGCTTGCGGCTCGTCGCGTCGCGCGGCGGCCGCGAGGCTTCAGTCGCAATTCATCAGGACGCGGAGGTCTACGCGGCGACGCTCGGCGAAGGCGAAGAAGTGTCTCATGAACTTCGCGCTGGACGACGCGCGTGGGTGCAGCTTATCAGGGGCGGATTGGAGTTGAACGGCGTCGTGCTTCGCGCGGGCGACGGCGCGGCCGTGAGCGAAGAGGCGCGCCTCGTCCTTCGCGCCGTAGAGCCCTCCGAGCTTCTACTCTTCGACCTGGCTTGACGACTCGGCTAGACGCGAACGCCCGCTGATAACGCGAGCGCCCTGCCAGTCCGTCACGGACTGGCAGGGCGCTCACTCTCAAGATTCGTCTTCGGTTCAGGCGGCGGGCGTTCTGGCCGCGAGCCTTCGACGTGACTTCTTACCCGTGGACAGAAGCAGCCTGAGCTTCATTCTAGCCTTGTGGAGTTGCGACTTGCTCGTCCCTACCGAGCATCCCAACAACCTCGCCACCTCTTCGTGCTCATGCCCCTCCACATCGTGCAGAACAAAGACGGAGCGGTATCCGGGCGGCAACTGAGAGACTGCCTTATCCAAAGCAATCCTATCCACGACCGGCATGTGAGACGGATTCTCCGTCCCCAATACGACCTGCTGCGGCGACTCCCCGTCCTCCGTAGGCTGCTCGACCTTCACCCCTCGTCGGCGGAAGTGCATCAGCACCTGATTGACCGTCAGCCTATGGAGCCAGGTCGTGAATGCCGACTCGCCGCGGAATGAGCCGACCTTCCGGTAGAGTTGGATGAAGACTTCCTGTGCGAGGTCTTCGGCCTCCGCCGTGTTGGCAGTCATGCGCAGACAGAGCGAGTAGACGCGCCGGGAGTGTCGAGAGTACAACTCCTCGAAGGCCGCCATGTCGCCCGCCGACGCCGCCTGCGTCAACTCGAAATCGGTCGCGGGTTTGGCGGACGCAGCCGCTTCGCTCGTCGCCGCCACCTGCCAAAGGGGAATCGCTGCTTCAGTCATTAGAGACTCCTGGGTGAAGGACGAAAGCCTAAGTGGTTCGCGCCCTTCTTCCGAACCGTCCGTGTCGTCGCTGCATGGGGCCGCGACGCGGATAAGGCGTGCCCATAATCTGCAAGCGTAATGCCACGCACGGGAGTCTGAAATGTTCCTAAATGTCGCCATTTCAGCGACTTTTTGCCGATGCCTCAACCAAATAAGTCGCCGACAGCCGAAAGCGTGTAACTGCGTCCGCAGGGCGTGTCGGAGGCGTCGCGCCGCGCACCGTCTTCTTCGTGTGCGGTCAACATGAAACTTGACTGGCGCTCTGTCAAAGGCTAGAATCCTTCTCACTTAGATACCCTTTCAGGAGGCTGTACACGCCGATTCCCGCTACACTGGGTTTGCGGGCGTGAGAAGAGTCAAACACGTGATTCTCTACGGTGAGCGGTGAGGTAAACTTTCCGCCGTCTCCGCAAAACTTGGGTACGGGCTTCCGACCCAGCGAAACGCCCCGCACAAGCCTTTTGACCTGCGCGGGGCGATGTCGTGTCCGGACGAAGAAAACTCGCCGCCTCTCACTTCTCGGAACGAACAAAAATCGGGTTCGAGACTATCCAGGGCTTGCCTTCGAGGAGCGGGCCGAGCTGGTCTAAGTAGACCTCTACCCGGTAGACGCCCGCGCGCTCGACCGACACCTCCGCGCGCGCCGAGTCCGACACTTCCGCGACGATCTGACCGTCGCGGAAGAAGACCGTGCGGCACCTGACGGGCGAGTGCGCCGTGAGCTTGACCGTGCCCGCGTCGGGCAGACGTATCTCGTCGCCCATGACGCGCGTGTCCGTGCCGTTCTCGGCAGTGAAGCGGAAGCCCTTGGAGTCGCCGAAGAGGTCGAAGGCGAAGAAGCCTCGGCCCGCGCGGAGGGCTTTGAGGAGCGCCGCCTCGTCGAGCGTCGAGCCCCGCTCAAGCAGGACGTGGTTGCGCACGACCCGGAAGCTTCGCTCGTACGGGTCGAGCTTGAAGTCGAGCAGTTTGTCGCCCGTCTGACCGCCGAGCGAGAAGCCCACGTTCGCGTGCGCGTCGTTGCCTGCGAGGGCGGAGACGCGCGACGCGCCCGACGCATTGACCTCGTCCCAACGCTTTAAGGCTTCGGCGGGGCGCTCGTAGAAGCGCGCGAAGAGTAGGTCGGGGTAGCTTCCGTAAGACCATAGGCCGTCGAAGAAGAGGGTCGCGTAACGGATGCTCTTCGAGTTGGTGTAGAGGTTATAGACTTCGATCGCGTCGTAATTCTTCAAGCTCCAGTCCGTGACCTCGCCGGGATAGCCGACGACCGCGAGTCGGCCTTCAGACTTTGCGCGTACGACGAGTTCCTGAAGCGGTACGTTACTCGCGGGCGGAGCGATGCCGGGGGCCGCGAAGAGGCGACCGCCGTTCGACGCGGCAAGCTCGCTCCCGCCGACGAAGAGCACGCCTTCGTGCATTCCGCGCAGCGTGGCCTGTGCGGTGTCGAGTAGCGGCGATGGGTGCTCGGTCATCACGACGAAGGCGAGGCGTTCTGACTTCGCCGCACGCACAATCTCTTCGAGGCGTCCGGGGCTGTGGCCGCCGAGCGAGGAGTGTACGTGGAAGACGCCCGCGTACTCGTCGAAGGCATCGCCCTCCGGCGCCAGCTCGCGCGCGGCGTTGACGGCCGCAATCGCGTCAGCCAATCGCCCGAGCCTGTAACGCCTGTATGCAAAAGGCACCTGTGAGACGGCCACGAGCCCCAGCGCCACGAGCACGATCTTCTTCCAGCGCTTCATCGTTAAAAAGTGATGAGTGATGAGAAGGCCGTTAGCTTTTAGCTTATTGTATCCAGCCAACAGTCAACAGCTAAAAACCAATAGCTTCACTTATCACTCATCACTCTCCCTCAAAGTCTACGGAGGCGACGTGTTCGCTTATGCGGCGGCCGAAGTCCGCGACGGCGACGTGTTCGGGGTGGACTGTGTAGGTTTCGAGGCCCGCGCGGTCGCGGAAGGTCGAGACGAGGCCGGTGTGGTACGAGCGCGGAAGCTTGAGCACGTCGAAGCCCACGTCGAAACTCTGAACCTCCGGGATGATTGCGGGCAGGCGTCGGAGCATCGCGACGTGCTCGCGCCGCTCCTCCTCGCCCACGTCGGGCCTGTACTTCCAGATGACGATGTGTGTCAGCATTATCTTTCGATTCCCGTCTGAAATTTAGGTTCGCAGGTTTTTAAGCGCGGCCTTCAAGCGCGGAGAGCTTTTCGTTGAGCAGCGCCCACGCGCGGCGCACGTGCGACTCTTCGGTGCGTATGTTCCCGACCGCGAGGCGTAGCGTGAAGACTCCGTTCAGCTTCGTGTGCGAGAGGAAGAGTTCGCCCGTCGCGTTCGCGGCCTCCATCAGACGCTCGTTGAGCGCTTCGAGACGCGCCGCGCGCACGTCGGCGGTCTCACCTTCGACGGCCTTACACGCGCGGAAGCAGACGACGCTGAAGGGGACTGGCGCGAGCAGTTCCCAGTCCGAAGACTCTTCGACCCACGCGGCGAAGTCACGCGCGAGGCGGCAGTGTTCGCGTATGCGCGCGGCGAGTCCTTCGTGGCCGAAGTAGCGGAGAATCATCCAGAGCTTGAGCGCACGGAAGCGTCGGCCGAGTTGGACGCCGTAGTCCGAGCCGTTGCGAACGGCCTCGGCTTCGGGCGTGCGAAGGTACTCGGGCGTGAGCGTGAATGCGCGGCGCAGAACGTCCAGGCGGCGACTGTAGAGCGCCGACAGATCGAACGGCGTGAAGAGCCACTTGTGTGGGTTCGTGACGAGCGAGTCCGCGCGCTCGCAGCCGTCGAGTATGTGGCGCATCTCCGGGACGACCGCGGCCGAGCCCGCGTAGGCTGCGTCAACGTGCAGCCAGAGTTTTTCGCGTTCGCACACGTCGGCGATTGCGGGCACGGGGTCAACGCTCGTCGTCGAGGTCGTGCCGACGGTCGCGACGACGCAGAAGGGAAGCAGCCCGGCGGCGCGATCCTCTTCGATTGCGTGCTTGAGCGCGACGGCGTCCATGCGAAACTCGGAGTCCGCCGGAATTTTTCGCAGCGAGCGCTGGCCGAGGCCGAGCGCGATGAGCGCCTTCTCGACCGAAGAGTGCGCCTGCTCTGAAGCGTAGAGTCGTAGGAGCGGGAGGTCTGGACGGCCGCTCATGCCGTCCTCTCGGACTCTTAAGCCCAGTGCCTCGCGCGCGGCGGCGACGGCGTGCATCGTCGCGACCGAAGCGGTGTCGTATATGACTCCGCCGAACTCTTCGGGCAGGCCCATCAACTGGCGCAGCCAGCCGAGCGCGACCTCTTCCAACTCGGTCGAGGCGGGCGAAGTGCGCCAGAGCATCGCCTTCGCGTCGAAGGCCGCCGTGAGCATCTCGCCGAGTATGCCGGGCGCGGAGGCCGATGTCGCGAAGTAGGCGAAGAACGAGGGGTGGTTCCAATGCGTGAGCGCGGGCACGACCAGACGCCCGACATCCGCGAGTATCTCCTCCATCGGCTCGCCGCGTTCGGGCGGAGATTGTGGAAGTTGAGAGCGTAGCTCGCCGGGACGAACCTGCGCGAGCACTGGATGGCGCTCGGGGTGCGAGAGGTATTCGGCTATGAAGTCAACCACCTCTCGGCCGTAGCGCCGAAACTCCTCCGCGCCCATGTCGCCCGACTCGGGCGCGTAACCGTTCGCCCCTTGCTCGGGGCCGGCCGCGCCGCTGTCTCTGTTCTCTTCCGCGTGTTTCATCTCTTGGTTAACCTCGCGGGCGACGTGCCGAGCAGTCGGAGCAGAAGCTCGCGCGCGCATCTGTAACCCGGCGCGTCGCCCGCCGTGTAGAGGTACGAAAGCTCGCCCGCAGCCTGCGTCGCGTGCAGAGCCCACTCTATCTCGCGCAGCTCGTTGCGGTCGAAGCCAATCTCGCCGTAGCCACGGAAGAATGCGTCTCTGAATCCGTCTGCGTCGCGCGCGCCGCCGTCTTTGAGCATGTAAGAATACCAGTAGGTCAGGCTCGCGTAATCCCAGACCGCGACGCCCGCGACCGCCTCGTCCCAGTCAACGAAGATGAGACGCCCTTCCGCGTCGAGCATCCCGTTCTTCGGCGTGCAGTCGGCGTGGACGAGTGCGGGCGTGAACCTCGACTCGAAACGCCGCAGGACTGGCTCGACCTCGCCTTTGAAGCGCGGGCGCAGAGTCTCGGCCAAAGATGTACCATCGTCAACTTTGCGAAGGTTGTCGAAGACCTCGCAGGCCAGAAGCCGGCCGACAAAGTCATCGAACATCCCTTCGCCGTCGCCGATGTAGCCGAACCGCGGGGCGCTTATCGCGTGGACGCGTCTGAGCAGCGACGCCGCGCGCTCGCAGAAGGCTTCGGGCGTCAGGCGCCCTTCTCGTATTAGCCCTTTGCAATTCTCGCCCTCGACGAACTCGCAGACGGAGAAGCCGTGCGTGAAGTGCGAAGCGTCGCGCGTGTAATGAATCATGCGCGCGTGCGGCACGTCGTGTTGAGTGAGCCGCGACTCGACCCACGGGAGCTTCCGCGCCTCCGGCCATCCGGCGTCGCGGAAGACTTTGACGGCGTATGCGCGGCCGTCTGTCTCGACACGGAAGACTTTGTTGACGTTGCCAAAGGGGAGGGGGCTGACGCCGCCAACCTCCGTGCCGAGGACAGACTTGGCAGCCGCCTTCACGGCCTCCACGGTCGCAGAAGCTTCCGGCATTTCCAACATCACGCGGCAAGCTCTTCGAGCGAGGGGAACTTATGCTGCTTGCGGCCGGGCTCGCCGTCGAAGTGTTTGGAGGTTTTATAAAGCTCGAAGCGTCCGTCGGCCGCCGCCTCGGCGCAGCGGTCGCGTAGTGCCTGCATCTCCTCTTCGGTGTATGGCTCGAAGCCGCGCGCGACGCGAAGGTTCTGGCGCAGGACTTTGAGCGAGTCTATGCCGCTGATGGTCGCGGCGACGGGGAGGCTCATCGCGTAGCGCAGGGCTTCGGCGGGTTTGACTGCGCGCTTCTTGACGGGGCCGCCCTCGCCGCACATGCTCTTCATGCCGAGCGGTGCGATGCCGCGTTTGATCAGCTCGGGCAGCACGCGCTGCTCGAAGCTTCGGAAGGTCGCGTCGAAGACGTTTAGAGGCATCTGGCAGGTGTCGAAGGGGAAGTCGTGCGCGAGCATCTTGAGGTGAATCGAGGGGTCTTTGTGGCCCGTGAAGCCGACGAAGCGAACCTTGCCGTCGCGCTTCGCCTGCTCCAAAGCCTCTACCGCGCCGCCCGAGGCGAAGTGCATGTCGGGGTCGTTGTCGTAGACGACTTCGTGAAGCTGCCAGAGGTCTAGGCGGTCTGTCTTCAGGCGTCGCAGAGACTGTTCGAGCTGTCTGAGCGCGGTCTTCTTGTCGCGGCCGTGCGAGCAGCACTTCGTCATCAGGAAGACGCGTTCGCGCATGCCTTCGAGCGCCTCGCCCATCAACTCCTCGCTGTAACCTTCGTGATACTCCCAAGCGTTGTCCATGAAGTCGAGCCCCGCGTCAATCGCCTCGTGCACGATGCGCACGGCCTCGCGCTTCGTCTTCGCCATCCCGAGGTGATAGCCGCCGAGCGCGAGCGCCGAGACCCGCGCGCCGGTGCGCCCGAGAGCCCTTCGCGGTATCTGGCCCGAATCGTTCTTCGCCATCACTCCTCCGGTTCCTGAAAAGGTTTGGCAGAGTATGACACAGAGCGGCGTCGTCGTGAACGTCGGCGTCAAACAGAACCGCGAGCGGTGGCGAGCGGGTACGCGTTCCGCCGTGCGTAGTCTTAACGTAAATCGCGACCCGCTCGCCACCGCTCGTGGTTCTGTTTAAAGGCCCTAGACTCCTCAGTCGAAAACTGTATAATGCGCCAACGCTCAGTCGTCATCATTACGGGCGTCGGAAAAACGGCCTTAAAGTTCGGCGGCGGCGCACGTCTCCTCGCGCCACGCGTCAGTTCAGTAACCTGCACATTCGTCGTCCGGCACGCGGTTGAACCCGAAAGGAGACCGAGCGCCGGAGTTCTACGCCGGTCGCGACGACC
The DNA here is from genome assembly GCA_045807805.1 of Pyrinomonadaceae bacterium. Taxonomy (GTDB): domain Bacteria; phylum Acidobacteriota; class Blastocatellia; order Pyrinomonadales; family Pyrinomonadaceae; genus QHXN01. The sequence goes on from JBJMGR010000346.1 coordinate 8,881, forward strand.
GAGGCGTTCGAGAGAGGGGGGCTATGGCGGAAGCTTCTGAGGTTGAAGACAGGCGGACGGGCTTTATACGCGGCCTCGGGCTCTGGGACTCGACGATGATAGTCGCGGGCTCGATGATAGGCTCGGGCATCTTCATCGTCTCTTCTATAATCGCGAGGCAGGTGGGCGCGCCCGGCTGGCTCCTCGTCGTATGGATTGTGACGGGCCTTTTGACCTTGATGGCCGCGCTCTCCTACGGCGAGCTTGCGGCGATGATGCCGAAGGCGGGCGGGCAGTACGTATACCTTCGCGAAGCCTTCTCGCCGCTCTGGGGATTCCTCTACGGCTGGACGCTCTTCCTCGTCATACAGACCGGAACGATTGCGGCCGTCGCCGTCGGCTTCGCGCGCTACACGGGCGTGCTCGTGCCCTGGGTCTCGGAGAAGAACTACATCATCGCGCCCGTACGGATGGGCGGCTACGCGCTCTCGCTCTCGACGGCGCAGCTCGTCGGCCTTCTGCTCATCGCGCTGCTCACCTTCATGAACACGCGCGGTCTCAAGCTCGGCAAGCTCGTGCAGAACGTCTTCACCGTGGCGAAGACGGGCGCGCTCATCGCGCTCATAGTTCTCGGCATCATCGTCGGATTGAAGTCGGGCGCGGGCGCGTCGAACTTCTCCGACATGTGGAGCGTGCGCGGGAGTCTTCAAGAGGTGGGCGGCGGACTGACGGCGGCAGTCGCCTTCGGGCTCTTCGTCGGCATCTGCGTCGCGCAGACCAACTCTCTCTTCTCGGCCGACGCCTGGAACAACATCACCTTCACGGCGGGCGAGGTTAAGAACCCGCGCCGCAACATCCCGCTCTCGCTCGCGCTCGGCACCGGCCTCGTCATCGGCTTATACCTGCTCGCGAACGTCGCGTATCTGACGGCGCTCCCGTTCCAGGCGATACAGAACGCGCCGACCGACCGCGTCGCCTCCGAGACCGCGAACGTAATCTTCCCCGGCATCGGCGCGTCCGTCATGGCCGTGGCGATCATGGTCTCGACCTTCGGCTGCAACAACGGCCTCATCCTCGCGGGCGCTCGCGCCTACTGGGCGATGGCGCGCGACGGCCTCTTCTTCCGAAAGGCGGGCGAGCTTAACGAGAACCACGTGCCCGCGTGGGGCCTCTTGATTCAGGGCATATGGGCGGCGCTCCTGGTGCTCCCACGCACGGTCACGACGGACGCCGCCACGGGCGCTGTCACCTACGGCAACCTTTACGGCAACCTGCTCGACTACGTCATCTCGGCCGCGCTCATCTTCTACATACTGACCATCGCGGGCATCTTCCGCCTTCGGCAAAAGCGGCCCGACGCGGAGCGGCCCTACAAGGCTTTCGGCTACCCGCTTGTGCCCGCGCTCTACATCGCGGGCGCGGCCGTCATACTCGTCGTGCTCTTCATCTACCAGACGGCGACGACCTGGCCCGGTCTCATCATCATACTGACGGGCGTCCCCGTCTACTTCATCTGGCGAAAGATCGGCCGACCGATGGCCGACGAGCACGCGACCGACGCGGCGGGCGCGGACATCTAAAATCGTGCTTCATATTCCGGCGTCTTCATGGTCTAATACGGCCCAAGCACACACGCATCCATGAACGTAAAGGTCATCGTCGAGCAGGGAGAGGACGGATACTTCGTCGCGCACGTCCCGGCGCTCAAGGGCTGCTGGTCGCAGGGCAAGACGAGGGAAGAGGCCCTCGCTAACATACGCGAGGCCATTGACCTGTATCTTGAGCCGGACCCGGATGCGTTAGGCGGCGACGGGCAGCAAGAGGTGGTGGAACTGACCGTATGAAGCTGCCCCTGCTATCGGGACGGCAGGTGCTGAAGGCCCTTGAGCGACTCGGGTTCGTCGAGATTCACCGGAAGGGAAGCCACGTTAAAATGAGGAGTGCGGACGGCAGGATTATCGTCTTTCCGTTCCACGACGAAGTTGACCGCTCTACGCTGAAAGGCGCACTCCGGGACGCGGGCGTAAGTATTGAAGAGTTTCTTGAACAGGTGAAGTGAGTCGCGCGGCGTCCGGCCATAACAGCTATCAAACCCCTTGGGATTGTTCTAATCACTCGCGGAGGATATCAATGGCAAGTAACCTTTTCCGAACCAAGCCGCTCGCAATGTTGCTCGCGGAGGAGGCGGGCGAGAACCGCCTGCGCCGCGTACTCGGCCCCACGCAACTGACGGCGCTCGGCGTCGGCGCGATCATCGGCACGGGCATCTTCATCCTGACGGGCGAGGCCGCGCACGACCGCACGGGCCCCGCGCTCATGCTCTCGTTCGTGCTCGCGGGCATGGCCTGCGTCTTCGCCGCGCTCTGCTACGCGGAGTTCGCCTCGATGGTGCCGGTCGCGGGCTCGGCATACACATACGCCTACGCCACTCTGGGCGAGCTGTTCGCGTGGATCATCGGCTGGGACTTGGTGCTCGAATACGCGGTCGGCTCCGCTACGGTCGCGCACGGGTGGTCGGCGCACTTTCAGGAGTTCATACCGATATTCCACGAAGGCATCAACGCGATACCGGCCAAGCTTCCGGCGGTCATCGCGAAGGGGCCTTTCGACTACTGCGTGGCCGTGGGGATGGGCTGCCCGCATCCGGGGTTCGTCGCGACCGGCGCATACTTCGACCTGCCCGCCGTGCTCATCACGTTCATACTCACCATCGTTCTCATCAAGGGCATCAAGGAGAGCGCGAGCTTCAACGCCATCATGGTCGCCGTCAAGCTCGTCATCGTCCTGATGGTCATAGGCATCGGCGTCTTCTACATCAACACGGCCAACTGGCATCCGTTCGCGCCCTACGGCTACACCGGCATCAGCTTCTTCGGCTACACGCTCTCGGGGCAGACGGCTCCGAACGGCCAGCCGCTCGGCATGTTCGCGGGCGCGGCCATAATCTTCTTCGCCTACATCGGCTTCGACTCGGTCTCCGTCCACTCGGAGGAGGCGAAACAGCCTTCGCGCGACGTGCCCATAGGCATCATCGCTTCGCTCATCATCTGCACGATTCTCTACATCGCCGTCGCGGCGGTGCTCACGGGGATGGTGCCGACGCCCGAGATAAACAAGGACGCCGCAGTCGTTGACGCCTTCAAGCGCGTCGGCCTGACGTGGATGCAGTACCTCGTCGCGGCGGGCGCGATGACGGGCATCACGTCCGTGCTGCTCGTGATGATGCTCAGCCAGCCGCGCGTGATGCTGGCGCTGGCGCGCGACGGGTTGGTTCCGAAAGGCTTCTTCGGCGACATCCACCCGAAGTTCCGCACGCCCTGGAAGTCGACGATTTTGACCGGCATCTTCGTCGCCGCGATGGCGGGGTTCCTGCCGCTCACGCTGCTGGCCGAGATGACGAACATCGGAACGCTCTTCGCCTTCGTCATCGTCTGCGCCGCCGTGCTCATCATGCGCCGGACGAACCCGGACGCGCACCGCCCGTTCAGAGCGCCGTTCGTGCCGCTCGTACCCATTCTCGGCATCCTGACCTGCCTGCTCCTGATGTTCTCGCTCCCCGTCGAGAACTGGTGGCGTCTCATCGGCTGGCTGGCGATAGGGCTGCTCATCTACTTCTTCTACGGGCGCAAGCACAGCGTCATGTCGCAACACCTGCGACACGACATCTCGACGCACGGGCTCGCGGGCGGCCAGCCTGTCGGAGATCCGGACGCGCCGCCCAGTTGGCAAGAGGCACCCATACGCAATAAGGTGGAAGACAAGACGGGCGACTGACCCGCCGCACGAAGGGGCGGCCGCGACTTAGTAACTTGTCGCGGCCGCCCCGAACTCTTTCCACCCCTTTCCCCCGCCCGAGCAGTGACACTCCACAAGAACAGAACCGCGAGCGATAGCGAGCGGGTCACGAGTTACGCGATGAAGACTCTCGGCGTAACCGCTACCCGCTCGCTACCGCTCGCGGCTCTGTTCTTCTGCTTAACCCTCTTCGGCTGCGCGCGTCCGCGCGGCGGCGACATCGTCTTAAAGCCCGCGGAGGAGAAGGTTCGCGTCGGCGCGGTGATGTCTCTGACGGGCGACACTGCTCAGTACGGGCTCTCGGCTCTGAACGGCGCGCGCATGGCCGTCGAGGAGGCTAACGCCTCGGGCGGCGTCGGCGGAAGACGCGTTGAACTCATCCCGCAGGACACGCGCTCCGACGCTGTCGAGACAGAGGTCGTCGTGCATCGGCTCGCGCGCGAGTACGGCGTACACGCCCTGGTCGGCGAGGTGGTCAGCTCGCGCTCGCTCGCAGCCGCGCGCGCCGCGCAGTCCGAAGGCCTGCCGATGCTCACGCCCTCGTCCACGAGCCCGGAGGTCACGACGCAGGGCGACTTCATCTTCCGAAGCTGCTACACAGACGCATTTCAGGGCGCGGCCGTCGCGCGCTTCGCCGCCGTCACTCTGGGCGCGCGGCGCGCGGCGATACTCGTCGCCTCGGAGCAGCGCTACTCGCAGGAGCTTGCCGCCTTCATACGCGAAGCGTTCGAGAGGCGCGGCGGCGAGATCGTCTCCGTGCAGGAGTACCAGGAGGGCGCGGCGGACTTCTCCGTCCAGCTCGTAGAGCTGAGCGCGTCGAAGCCCGACGTGGTCTTCGTCCCCGGATACTATCTGGAAGCGGGACTGCTCGCGCGTCAGGCGCGTGAGCTTGGCATAGAGGCTCCGCTCGTCGGCGGCGACGGTTGGGACTCGCCGCGTCTCTACGAGATAGGCGGGCAGTCGCTCGCGGGCGACTTCTTCTCGACACACTTCTCGGCGGAAGACCCAGACCCGCAGGTGCAGCGTTTCGTCGCGGACTACAGGCGTCTGTTCGGCGCGCCGCCCGACTCCTTCGCCGCGACCGCCTACGACGCCGCGCGCATCGTGCTCGCGGCCATCGCGCGCGCGCCCACCCTCGAACGCCGCGCGATACGCGACGCGCTTGCGGAGACGCGCGACTTCCCCGGCGTCACGGGCACGGTCACCTTCAACTCGGAGCGCAACGCAGTCAAGTCCGTCGTCGTCGTGCGAATAGGCGAGAACGGCAAGCAGTCGGTCGAGTCGCACGTCGCGCCCGAAGACTTAGGCCCCGCGCCGACGCCCACGCCCACCCCGACCCCGCAGCGTAGACGAAAGCCTCGCTGAACGGAATCAATTAGAGGCTATTATCTGTATCCCCTTCGGGGATTTTGAAACAGGCTCTCGTCACTTGAGGGAGGCGCGCGCCGCTTCGAGAGCCTCGCGCACGCGTGCGGGCGAGGTGCCGCCCGCCTGCGACTTCGTCGCGAGCGTCTGTTCGAGCGACAGAGCCTCGTACACGTCCTCCGCGACGAGCGGCGAAAACTCACGAAGCTCTTCCAACTCAAGCTCGTGAAGCTCAAGCCCCTTGCTCAAGCCGTATAGAACCATCCGGCCCACGGCCTCGTGTGCCTCCCGGAAGGGGAGCCCGCGCCGCGCGAGGTAGTCGGCCATCTCGGTCGCGTTCATGTAACCGAGCCCCGCCGCGTCGCGCGCGCTCTCTTCGCGCAGGCGTACGTTGCGAAGCACGGTCGCCGTCACTTCGAGCGACTCGCGCACGGTGTCCGCCGCGTCGAAGACGGCCTCTTTGTCCTCCTGCATGTCCTTGTTATACGTGAGCGGAAGCCCCTTGATGATGGTCAGCAGCGCGACGGTGTGGCCGAAGACCCGGCCCGCCTTGCCGCGCACAAGCTCCAACGCGTCCGGGTTCTTCTTCTGCGGCATGATGCTCGACCCCGTCGCAATCGCGTCCGAAAGCTCGACGAAGCCGAACTCGGTCGTCGCGTAGATGATGAGGTCTTCCGCGAGCCGCGAGAGGTGCGCCATCACGAGGCTCGCGGCCGACGCGAACTCGACGCAGAAGTCCCGGTCGCTCACCGCGTCGAGGCTGTTGCGCGATACGGAGTCGAAGCCCAGAAAGCGCGCGACCACCTCGCGGTCGATTGGGTAGCTCGTCCCGGCGAGCGCGGCCGAGCCGAGCGGCAACACGTTCACTCGCCGCCGCGCGTCCGCGAGGCGAGCGCGGTCGCGCGCGAACATCTCGAAGTATGCCAGGCACCAGTGCGCGAAGAGTACGGGCTGCGCGCGCTGCATGTGCGTGTAGCCGGGCAGCACCGCGTCCGCGTGCGACTCCGCGAGGTCGAGCAGCGCTGCTTGAGCGCCGCGCAGAGCGTCGGCCGTGCGGTCTATCTCGTCGCGCAGCCAGAGCCGAAACGCCGTCGCGACCTGATCGTTACGGCTCCGCCCCGTGTGAAGCCTACGGCCCGCGTCGCCCACGAGCGCGACGAGGCGCGACTCTATGAACGAATGAACGTCCTCGGCCGCGTCGTCCTCGAAGAAGGCTTCGCCCTCTCGCCCGGCGCGCGCGAGCAACTCACGCAGCCCGTCCGTGACGGCCGACGCCTCCTCCTCGCCCAACACGCCCGCCGCGCGCAGTCCCTCGCAGTGCGCGATGCTCCCGCGCACATCCGCCTCGAACAGCCTCCGGTCGAAGCCGAACGACCTGTTGAAGCGCGCGAAGCCGGGGTCAGTCTCGCCGCTGAAGCGCCCGCCCCACAAGTTTTTCGACTCGCTCATCCGCCACCCTCCCGCCGCATTCTACACCGCAGAGCCACGAACGGCGCTGAAAAGACGCTCCGGTAAAAATGCCGTCCAGCCTTGCTTTCATGCATCTTTGCTGCTAATTTATGCATCTATTCACCCGTTATGCACACATAATGCATAACACGTGGAGCGCAGAATGCACAAGACGAAGCGGCAGGAAAAGATAATCAGCCTGATACGCGCGCGGCGTATAGGCACACAGCAGGAGTTGACCGCGCTCCTTGAACGCGCGGGCTTCGTCGCGACGCAGCCGAGCGTCTCGCGCGACCTCGAAGAGCTGGGCGTCGTAAAGCACAACGGCCACTACACGCTGCCGCGCGCCTCGGAGGGTGCGGCGAGGCGCGGCCTGCTAGACCTTGAACCGGCGGGGGACGCGCTCGTCGTAGTGAAGTGCGAGCCGGGTCTCGCGTCGGCCGTGGCGGTTGAGATAGACCGCGCCGGGCTCGCGGAGATAGTCGGCACGCTCGCGGGCGAGGACACTGTCTTCATCGCCGTCCGCGAGCGCAAGGCGCAGCGCGCGGTGATGAAGAAAGTTTTTGAGCTGTTCGGATGAAAGGAAGGTAGTAAGGAGTGGCGGAGAAGATAAAGAAGATTGTCCTTGCGTACTCGGGCGGGCTCGACACGTCCGTGATGTTGCACTGGCTGAAGGAGCAGTACGGGTGCGAGGTCGTGTGCTACTGCGCGGACGTGGGGCAGGGCGAGGAGTTGGCGGGGCTCGAAGAGAAGGCTTTGAAGTCGGGCGCGTCGAAGCTCTACGTCGAAGACCTTAAGAAGGAGTTCGTCGAAGAGTACGTGTGGCCCGCCGTGAAGGCCAACGCTACTTACGAGGGCGTATACCTTTTGGGGACGAGCCTCGCGCGGCCCGTCATCGCGAAGCGGCAGATAGAGATCGCGCGGCGCGAAGGCGCGGACGCGGTCGCACACGGCGCGACGGGCAAGGGCAATGATCAGGTTCGCTTCGAGCTTACATACTACGCGCTTGAGCCGGACATTCGCGTCGTCGCGCCCTGGCGCGAGTGGGAGTTCAAGGGGCGCAGCGACCTCATCGCGTACGCGAAGGAGAACGACATCCCCGTGACGGCGACGGCCGAAAAGCCGTACTCGACCGACCGGAATCTGATGCACGTCTCGTATGAGGGCGGCATACTCGAAGACCCTTGGGCAGAGCCGCCCGCGGACATCTTCCAGATGACGGCCGCGCCCGAGTCCGCGCGTGCCGAAGGCGTGTACGTGGTCATCGGCTTCGAGAAGGGCGTGCCCGTGAGCCTGGACGGCGAGAGGATGGGCGCGGTCGAGTTACTCTCGGCGCTCAACCGCGTGGGCGGCGAGCACGGCGTGGGTCGCGTTGACTTGGTTGAGAATCGCTTCGTCGGGATGAAGTCGCGCGGGGTGTACGAGACGCCGGGCGTGACGGTCTTGCAGGCGGCGCACCGCGCGCTCGAATCCTTAACGCTCGACCGCGAAGTCCTGCGCATGCGCGACGCGTTGAGTCTGAAGTTCGCCGAGAGCATCTACTACGGCTTCTGGTTCTCGCCCGAGTCTGAATTGATGCGGAAGTTCATTGACGAGACTCAAGAGACGGTGACGGGCGAGGTGCGTGTGAAGCTCTACCGCGGCAACGTCGTCATCGCGGGAAGGCGCTCGCCCAACTCGCTCTATCAGGAGAAGCTCGCGACGTTCGAGGCCGACATGGTCTACAACCAGCGCGACGCGGAAGGGTTCATTAAGCTTAACGCGCTCCGGCTTCGGACGCGGGCCGCGTCGAAGCGGTAGCACGTTTGCGGATTTCGAGGGGCGGGGAAGGAGTTAGCCATGCAGCACGCGGACGAAACGTTTGGGGTTAAGGTCGTCG
>JBJMGR010000347.1:0-6018 GCA_045807805.1 Pyrinomonadaceae bacterium
ACCCGGCCTTGCGCGATCAGCATATCATCTACACGGCCCACTGGGACCACCTGGGCCGAGACCCGAAGCTGACCGGCGACCAGATCTATAACGGCGCGGCCGACAACGCTTCCGGCGTCGCCTCGGTGCTCGAAATCGCGGAGGCGTTCACGAAGCTGCCCGCGCCGCCCAAGCGCTCCGTGCTCTTCATGATGGTGACGGCCGAGGAGAAGGGCCTGCTCGGCGCGAAGTACTACGCGGAGCACCCGCTCTATCCTCTGGCGAAGACGCTCGCCGACATAAACATCGACGGCGTGAATCAGTGGGGCAAGACGAGCGACATCACGCTCATCGGCCTCGGCAACTCTACGCTCGACGACGTGGCCGCCGCCGCCGCTCAGGCGCAGGGCGGACGAATCTTGACGCCCGACCCAGAGCCGCAGAAGGGCTTCTTCTATCGCTCAGACCACTTCGAGTTCGCGAAGCAGGGCGTGCCCGCGCTCTACACTGAAACGGGCGTCAAGTACATCGGCAAAGATCCGAACTTTGCAAAGACGAAGCGCGACGAGTACGAGAAGAACGACTATCACAACTTCACGGACGAGGTTAAGCCCGACTGGGATTTGTCGGGCGCTGTCGAGGACGCGCAACTCCTCTTCGCCATCGGCTACAACGTCCTACAGGGCGAGCGCTTCCCCGAATGGAAGCCCGGCACGGAGTTCAAGCAGAAGCGCGAAGAGTCGCTCAAGAGCATGGGCGCGCAGCCGTAGGTGAAGAAGTGCGGGAGTGCGGAGTGATGAGTGATAAGAGTCAGGCTTCTTCTCATTCATCACTCCGCATTCATCGTTCATCATTTATTCGCCGTCCTGTCCATCCCTGTTTGAATTGTATTTAAAGTTATGAGAGTTCAAAGACCAACAGCAACGTGCCTGCTCGTCATCGCGCTGTGTGCCGCGTGCCTGTCGGCGGCGACGGCGTGGGCGCAGCAGCAGATTGAGGCGAAGCCGACTCAGGAGCAGAAGCCCGAGATGCAGACGAAGCCGGAGGCGGTCGTGCCCGCGTTGAAGAGGAACGCGCGGCCGCCCTCCGAGTCGGGCGCGAAGCCCGAGCCCTTCGACAAGGCCACGGTCGAGCAGATGTCGAAGCAGTGCGTGACGCTCACGACCGAGGAGGGCGAGATAGAGATTGAGATGCTCCCCGAGGCCGCGCCCGAGAGCGTCCGCAACTTCCTCAACCTCGCGGCCACGGGCGCGTACGACACGACGACCTTTAGCCGCGTCGTCCCCGGCTTCATCATACAGGGCGGCGACCTCTTCACGCGCGAGACGAAGACGCCCGAGCTTATGCGCCGCGCCGTGCGCCGCGTGCCCGACGAGCCGAGCGCGGTCAAGCACGTGCGCGGCATTGTCTCGATGGCACGCTCGGACGAGCCCGACAGCGCCACCACGCACTTCTTCATACTCACGGGCGAAGGCCCGCATCTTGACGGCAGGTTCGCAGCCTTCGGCCGCGTGCGCTCAGGCATGGAGGTCGTGGACAAGATAAACAACGGCGAGATGGACGGCGAGAAGCCCAGGAAGCCCGTGCGCGTCAAGCGCGCCACGGCCGCGCCCTGCGTGCCCGCGCCCGCCTAAAGACGACGGCCGTTGACCTCCCCGGCAAAATGCGAGGGCGTGTGATGCGTTACGTTCCGACGCATCACACGCCCTCCGACGAAGTGGGGAGAGTTCGCCTTCGTCGCTCTTCAGCGAACGACCGCTAATCGTCGCCCACCATAATCCCGAAACAGCCCGAGCCTTCCGACATCGCCTTAACCTCTACAGGGTTCGCCTTCAGCGTAAGAGCGTGACGGCGCGCGTCAAAGTGTTCACCGTGAATCGCAGCACGTACGTGACGCGGGTAAGCTCCGATGAAAGCCCCCGACGTAATTCGCGACCGCGCCCGCTACCGCAGTCGGTTCTGACTTCTCTCTGGCGGCGCGGGCGAAGCCCCGTTCCCCCGAAAGGGCTTCACCCGCGCCGCGCCCAGACCGCGAGGCGTTTACTTGTGCGGCTTGCCCTTCCGCACAAGTAACGGCCTCGCGGCAAGACGTTTACTGAACCTTGAAGTCTCGTCCCGTGGCCGAGTCGGAGTTCAGGAGTAGGCCGCCCGTCGCCGACGTGCCGACGAGTATCTGCGCGCGCGCGTTCGTGCCCGTCGAGGTCGTGCCCACGACGTTCTGACCCGCGAGCGCGTTTATCTTCGCGACGGCGACGCGTATCACAATCTGGTCGCCGGAGATGGCGGCCGAGTCGGGCGCGCCGTCGCCGACCTGATTGGGCGTGCCGTTCGGAAGCTGTTCAAAGTGGCCGTACTCGTACGTCACGTCGCCCGTCTCCGTGACGCCCGCCGAGACGAAGACCTCGACGCCGTTGAAGACCGAGCTGATAGTCCACGTGTTGTTCTGCGTGCGCGCCGACGCGCTCCCCAGAGTCAGCGTGTAGACGATCTCACTCTTCGCGGAGTCGTATGCGAAATCCACCGAGCGTATGTCCTGCGCGTCCGTGCCGAACTGGTCGGCGATCGGGTCTTGAATCTCCGGGCCGCCGTCGTCGGGCATCAGGTTGAACGGGTGCGCGACCTGTGTGAGGCCCATGGCCGCGCGCACGGCGTTGTGCGCGTCAACGTAGCCCGCGCCGACGACTCGCTCGTCGAAGGGCATCGGGTTCGCCGTCTGTCGGAGCATCGTCACAACGTCATCCGGGGTGAGCAGCGGGTTCGCTTCCAGCATCAGCGCGACGACGCCGGAGATGTGCGGGCACGAGAACGAAGTGCCCTGCGAGGTCGTGTAGTAGGGAAGATAAGCGGGCGGTATCGTCGTCAAGTCGTTGCCGACGACGGGGACTGTGCCGAGCGTGTTCGTCAGGCCCGCGCCGCGCAGTCGCGCGCTCTTGATGTCAACGCCCGCGGCCGTGATGTCGGGCCGCAGGTTCGGAGCGAGGCTGGTGTCGGCGGGCATGCCCGCAACGTCCGAGCCCGTGCCGTTGTCAACGCCGCGCGAGCTGAAGTCGGCGGGGCTGCCGAGTCCCTGCTTCTCGCCCGCCGCGACCGAGATTGTCCAGGGCATCGTCGAGTAAGGGTTGATTGAAGTCGGCGTGTCGCCCGAGTTGCCCGCGGCGAAGACGACCGTGATGTTTCGGTCGTGGCAGGCGCGCGTCGCGACGTTGATGGGGTTGTTCGGGTCGAGGCCGTCGGCGCTCAGCGTGTCGCCCCAGGAGTTGTTGATGACGCGTATGTTGTAGAGGTACTGGTTCGCGAGCAGGTAGTCGTACGCGCCTATGATGGCGACGCCCGGAAGCCCGAGTTCGTTGCCGGAGTTGACGCCGACGAGGTGCGCGCCACGCGCGACGCCGCCGTAGAAGCCGCCCGACTGCTCGCCCGTTCCGGCGGCGACGGCCGCGCCGAACGTGCCGTGGCCCGACTCTATGTCGGACATCTGCTGGTTCTCGACGTAGATGGGCGGGACGAAGCCCGTGTCGTTAAGGATGTCGCCGATTGAAAGACCGGGCGCGCCGACGAGTCCCGCGTCGGAGACTACGGTCTCCGAGAGCGGCTGGATGACGTTCTGGACGGTCTTCTTGCCGTAGGCCAAATCCTTGTGCGTCGCGTCGAGGCCGGTGTCTACGTAGCCGATGCCGACGCCCTTGCCCGTAACGGGCAGACCCGGATTGCTCGTGTTGTTCTTCGTCACCTGCGCGTCCGATTGCATCTGCGGGACGCCTATGAAGGGGCGGCTCACGTTCGTGTAGGTCTTCATCAAGCGGTTCGAGTAGATGGAGAGAACATTCGGCTGCTGCCTCACGGAGTTGAGCTGAAGCGCGGTCATGTCGGCGATGACCATCGGCAGCTCGTGCATCGCGAAGCCTTTGGTTATGCCTGTGAGCTTGAGCTTCGAGAGTTCCGACGCGCCGGGCTTCTGCTTGTATGTGATGATGACGGGCGTCTTCGCGCCGGGCGCGTGCGTGGCGAAGAAACTGTTGAGCTTCGAGTCGACTTTTACGGTCGAGGCCGCCGACGAGTCGCCGCCACGGCCGGGCATCGTCGCGAGGCACGCGATAAGAATTGCCGTTATCAAAAGTGCTTTTCTCAACATGGCCTTCGTTTCTCCTGATAGATAGATCGGAACCGCGAACGGTAGTGAGCGGGTGTGCGATTCGATAAACGCCCGCAAGCCGTAACTCGTGACCCGCGAGGCTTCCGCTCGCGGTTCTGTTCCAAAGAGCTTTCCTATTGAGCGGCCCGGAGAGGCTCCCGTCTCTGCCAAGCGAGAGAGACCCTCCGAGCCGCCCACCCGCCGCGCGCCCCCGTCCCGACAACCGGTTGGACGCGGCGAGAACGTGCGCGCCCGTCTAGTCGCCGCTCACGAAGTGGCGGCGGAAGTTGTCGAGCGCATAGGCCATGAAGGCGCGCGTCGTCGCGTCGTTAGCCTTCACACGCGCCTTGAGCGTGGGCTGGAAGTCGAACGGCCCCTGCTCAAGGTTGAAGTAGGCTTGAAGCAGACCCTTGTCCAGAGCTATCTGCACGTAGCCGCGCATGGCGGAAGGAATCTCCGAGTTGTCGGCGAGCGCAATCGCCTGCCCGTTGTACTGAGCGGTCACGACCGAGCCCGCCTTCGCCTTCGCCGCGTCGTCGAGGCCGAGGGCGCGGACGAGCGCGACCGCCGAGTCGAGCCGCGTGACGTTCGCGTCGGGGTTGAAGGCCGAGCCCGCCCCGGAGAGCATCCCGGCGGGCGCGAACGTGTAGTCGCGCAAGGTAGAGCCGTTGGCCGTCACCGCTTCGGCGAGCGCGGAGAAGTTGGACGAAACGTCCGTGTACCGCTGCGTCGAGCCGAGCGTCTGACGTAGCGGCGTGTTCAGGTATAGAAGCTCCGCGAAGTCGCGGCGCGTGACGAAGGAGTCGGGGCGGAACGTGCCGTCCGAGAAGGTGTCCATCTGGCGATTCTTCAGGACGGTCTCTATCTGCGCCTGCGCCGGATGATTCTGTATGTCCGCGATTGCTTCGAGCGTGAACAACTGCTGCTCGATGCTTATCTCGACGGGGCCGGGAGCGGCCGCGCCCGAGGTCGGGAGCGAGGCTTCGGGTGCGGCTGCGAGTCCGCGCACGCCGCGCACTTCGAGGAGCCAGCGGCCAGCGACAGGGTTCTTGACGGTGACTTCGCGGCTCGGCGCGTCGAGCACGGGAAGCGCGATGCCGGACGAGTACTTGTTGCCCTGCGGGTCTGTGACGATGAGGCCGATGGTGTTGCCTTCGCCGTCTTCAATCGCCGTGTCGAAGGTGGCGAATACGTCGAGGACGCTCAAGCCCTCGGCAACGTCGAAGTAGTGCGCGTTCGCCGAGGTGCATTCGGTTCCGGCCGTGCAGGGCAGGCCCGCGGGGCTGTAGTCGATGTGAACCTGCTCGGGCGCGGGGCCGCTGACGGTGTACTTCGCGTTGAATGCGTGCGTGAAGCTCTGGCCGTAGGGCTTCGAGCGGTTGAAGACCTTATCGACGGCGGCGTAGGCGTTGACGTAGCCCGCCCCGACTTCCCACTCGTCGCGGCCCGGCATGCGCGAAGCCGTGTCCACGAGAATCTGCTTTATCTCGTCGGGCGAGAGCGTGATGTCCGCGTCGAGCATCAGGGCCACGGTGCCCGCGATGTAGGGCGTCGCCATCGAGGTGCCGGAAATCTGCGTGTAGTAGGGCAGCATGTTGACGGGAAGCTCCGTGTCGTCGGTCAGGCCGTTGGCGAAGACGTTCGACTTCGAGCGCGTAGAGACGTATGCGGCGCTGAACTTCGCGGCGTTCGACGCGAACTCGCGGCCCGTGCCCGGAGCGGTGATGGTCGGCGCGTTGCCGTCGTCGAGCGGGTCAGCGTTCGATAGGCGCACGTCCTTCGAGACGCCGCGCGAGCTAAAGGACGCGAGCCCGCCCTCCTTCGTCCCCGCCGCGACGCCGATGACCCACGGCGCTTTGGCGTAAGGGTTCATCGTATCTTTGCCGGGGCCGCTGTTGCCCGCGGCG
>JBJMGR010000348.1:0-4696 GCA_045807805.1 Pyrinomonadaceae bacterium
CGTCCACGCGTGGGACGTTGAGCGCGTGCGCGAAGACTTCCCCGTGCTCGCGCAGACGGTGAACGGCAAACCGCTCGTCTATCTGGACAACGCCGCGTCGGCGCAGGTGCCGCGCATCGTCATCGAGCGGGGCGCGAAGTACCTGCGCGAAGAGCACTCGAACATACACCGCGGCGTCCACTACTTGAGCCAGCGCGCCACCTCCGCATACGAAGGCGCGCGCGAGAAGGTCAAGCGCTTCATCAACGCGCGCGAGGCTCGCGAGTGCATCTTCGTGCGCGGCGTGACCGAGGGCATCAACCTTGTCATGCACGCCTACGGGCGCAAAGTTGTGCGAGAGGGCGACGAGATAGTCGTCTCCGAGATGGAGCACCACTCGAACATCGTCCCCTGGCAGATGCTCTGCGAGGAGAAGGGCGCGCGCCTTCGCATCATCCCGATGAACGACGCGGGCGAACTCCAACTCGACGAGTTCGACGCGCTCTTAAACGAGCGCACGAAGCTCGTCTGCGTCGGCCACGTCTCGAACGCGCTCGGCACAGTCAACCCCGTCAAAGAGATCGTCGCGCGCGCGCATAAGCTCGGCGTCCCGGTTCTGGTTGACGGCGCGCAGGGCGCTCCGCATTTGAAGGTTGACGTGCAGGACTTGGACTGCGATTTCTACGCCGTCTCGGGCCACAAGATGTTCGCGCCCACGGGCAGCGGCGTCATCTACGGCAAGGCCGAGCTGCTCGAAGAGATGAACCCATTCATCGGCGGCGGCTCGATGATTCGTACCGTCACGTTCGAGCGAAGCACGTACGCGGCCATCCCCGACAAGTTCGAGGCGGGGACGCCCGCAATCGCGTCGCAGATAGGCTTGGGCGCTGCGATCGATTATCTGAACTCGCTCGACCGCGCCGCCGCGCAGAGCTATGAACATGAGCTTCTCGCCTACGCGACCGAGAGGATTTCCGCAATCGAGGGCGTGCGCATCATCGGCACCGCGCGCGAGAAGGCGAGCGTGCTCGCCTTCGTCATGGGCGACATACACCCGCACGACGTTGGCACTATTCTCGACCAGGAGGGCATAGCCATACGCGCGGGCCACCACTGCGCGCAGCCCGTCATGAAACACTTCGGCGTGCCCGCAACCGCGCGCGCCTCCTTCGCCTTCTACAACACGAAGGCCGAAGTGGACAGCCTCGCAAGGGCCGTCGAGAAGGTCGTGGAGGTCTTTTCATAGCGGTCAGCGGTCAGCATTCAGCTTTCAGCCAATCCCGTTCGGCCAGTTCGGATGTTTAAGTTCGAGGCGGGCCGGAGTGAAGCGGCAAAAAGCTGAATGCTGATCGCTGAATGCTGAGTGCTTTCAAATGTCTGAACTAAGCGAGCTTTACCAGCAGGTCATACTCGACCACAACAAGAAGCCTCGTAACTTCCAGAAGCTCGAAGGCGCGAACCGCGTCTCGGAAGGCTTCAACCCTTTGTGCGGCGATCAACTCACTGTATATATGCTCATGCACGACGGAGTCGTGAGCGACCTGAGCTTCGTCGGGACGGGCTGCGCCATCTCGAAGGCTGCGGCGAGCATGATGACGCAGGCCATCAAGGGCAAGACGCGCGACGAGGCGCAGACGCTCTTCCACGAGTTCCACCGGATGGTGACGGGCGAACTGGACGAAGCTTCTGAGCCTAACCACCTCGGCCGCCTGACCATCTTCGCGGGCGTCCGCGACTATCCCGCGCGCGTCAAGTGTGCGAGCCTCGCGTGGCATACGATGCACGCCGCGCTCGAAGGCGAGGACACCGCCACGACCGAGAACCTCGGCCCCGACATCACGCAGGCAGAATAGACAGAACCGGGAGCGGTAGCGACCGGGTCGCAAGCTACGACATGCAAACGTATATCGAAGCTTGCGACCCGGTCGCTACCGCTCCCGGTTCTGTCTTTGAGTTAACCTCCGGCTCGCGTTAACATCTCACTCATCGTGAGCACACCGGAGTCTTTGCCCGCATGAACATCAACACGGTAGAGATGCGCGAGATACGCCTGCGCCTCGTACACTTCTTCGAGACGAGCTTCGGGCGCACAATCGAGCGTCGCATACTGCTCGTGCGCGTCACGGACACGGACGGCGCGGAAGGATGGGGCGAATGTACGGCGGGCGAGGGGCCTTTCTACAGCGAGGAGTGGATTGACTCCGCATGGGAGGCGACGCGTCTCTTCCTCGCGCCGATGGTCTTAGGCCACGAAGTCGAAGCGGCGGCCGACGTGTTCGGCCTCATGGGGCGCGTGCGCGGCAACCGAATGGCGAAGGCCGCGATTGAGACTGCGTGCTGGGACTTGGAGGCGCGACGCGCGGGAGTCCCGCTCTGGCGACATCTCGGTGGCGTGCGGACGGAGATTCCCTGCGGCGTCTCGATTGGCATACAGGACTCGCACGCGCAGCTTCTCGAAAAGATAGAGCGTGAGCTACGGGACGGCTACCAGCGCATCAAGATTAAGATCAAGCCGGGCTGGGACAGGGAGGTAGTCGAGGCCGTGCGTGCGCGCTTCCCCGACGTGCGTCTGATGGTTGACGCTAACTCGGCATACACGCTCGAAGACGCGGCGATGCTGCGCGCGCTCGACGAGTACGACCTGTTGATGATCGAGCAGCCGCTCGCCTACGACGACCGCGAAGACCACGCGAAGTTACAAAAACAGATACGCACGCCCGTCTGTCTCGACGAGTCCGTACGCTCGGCCGAGGACGCGCGCAAGGCAATCGAGGCGGGCGCGTGCCGCATCATCAACGTCAAGCTCGGTCGCGTCGGCGGGCACTTTGAGGCTGCGCGCGTCGAAGCAATCTGCCGCGAACGGGACGTGCCCATCTGGTGCGGCGGCATGCTTGAGTCCGGCATCGGCCGCGCGCACAACATCGCGATGGCGACGCTACGCGGCTTCACGCTCCCCGGCGACGTTTCCGCGAGCGCGCGCTACTGGGCCGAGGACATCATCGAGCCGGCCGTCACGGTCACGCCCGCCGGCACCATCAAAGTGCCCGACGGCCCCGGCATAGGCTTCGAGGTCAGGCGTGACTTCGTCGAGTCTTTGACCGTGCGCGCGGAGACTTTGAGAGCCGACCGGGACGAATGAGCCGCATGCACTCTGAACCGAGCACGACGAACGCGGGCGAGTTGTTGAGACACTTCAGCGCGAGACGCGACGAACTGTTGTCGCTCGCACGCGCGCTGTGCGAGGCCGAGTCGCCTTCGGGTGACGCCGAAGGGAGCCGCGCGGTCGTCGGTCTTCTCGAAGAGTCGGCGCGCGCGCTTGAAGGCTTCGCATCGTGGGAGCGCACGCCCGCGCACGACGGCTACGGAGAACACTTCCGCCTTCGCGCATTCGGCGAGGGCGCGAAGGAAGAGCGCACGCTCCTTCTGCTCGGCCACACGGACACGGTTCACGCGCGCGGCACTCTTGCGACAAGACCGTGGCGCGAAGAGGGCGGGAAGATTTACGCGCCCGGCATCTTCGACATGAAGGCCGCGTGCGCCGTCGCGCTGGAAGGCTTGCGCGCGTGCGCGTCGCTCGGCGCGAGACCGCGTCGGCCCGTCGTGCTTCTACTGACCTGCGATGAAGAGTCGGGCAGTCACAGCGGCCGCGCGCTCGTCGAAGAGGAGGCGCGCCGCGCCGAGTACGTGCTCGTGCTCGAACCTTCCGCGCCGGGCGGCCGTGCCAAGACCGCGCGCAAGGGCACCGGCCTCTTTAACGTCAAGGTCGAAGGCCGCGCCGCGCACGCGGGGCTAGAACCCGAGAAGGGCGTGAGCGCCATCCTCGAACTAGCACGCCAGATCGAGCGCGTCTCGTCACTCGCGCGGCCCGAAGTCGGCACGACGATAAACGTCGGGACGCTCGTAGGCGGCACGCACGCCAACGTCGTCGCGGCCGAAGCGCGCGCCGAAGTTGACGTGCGATTCTCGACTCTCGAAGAGGCTCGCCGCATCGAAGGGGCGATGCGAGACTTGCAACCCTTCGACTCGCGCGCCGTGGTTAAGGTCACAGGCGGCATCAATCGCCCGCCGCTTGAGCGCACCGCGGAAGTCGCCGCGCTCTTCGAGAAGGCGCGCCGCGTCGCGTCCGAGTTCGACTTCGAGTTGGGAGAGACGAGCGTCGGCGGCGCGTCCGACGGAAACTTCGCGGCCCGTTACTGCGCGGCCGTGCTCGACGGGCTAGGCTGTGAGGGCGACGGCGCGCACGCCTCGCACGAGCACATCCACGCGGACAGACTCGTCCCGCGCGCCGCGTTCCTGACCGCGCTCATTTCGAGTCTTTGAAGGACGAGAGTGGAGCTTCTCAAAGCCGAGACTGACGAACAGGTCGAAGAGGCGCGCGGCCTCTTTTTGGAGTATGCCGACGTGACGGGCGTTGACCTATGCTTCCAGAACTTCGCGCATGAGCTTGCGTCGCTCCCCGGCGACTATGCGCCGCCGGTTGGCCGTCTGATACTCGCGCGCGACGGCACGGAGGCGGCGGGCTGCGTCGCGCTGCGTAGGTACGAAGAGGGCGTCTGCGAGATGAAACGGCTCTATGTGCGCCCGCGCTTCCGGGGCACGGGCCTCGGCCGCACGCTCGCGGAGGCAATCATCGAAGAGGCGCGCGGCCTGGGTTACGAGCGCATGCGCCTCGACACGCTCCCCTCGATGGGCGAGGCGATAAAGCTCTACCGCTCGC
>JBJMGR010000349.1:0-33727 GCA_045807805.1 Pyrinomonadaceae bacterium
GACCTCCCGCACCCGCTTGATCAACTCGCGGAAGGTCGGCTCGCCCGAGAGGTCACCTCGCATGACCAGCGTGTTGACGAAGAAGCCGATCAGAGACTCCGTTTCGCCCCTGGTGCGGTTCGCCACGGCCGTCCCGACCGGCACGTCCTCCAACCCCGTGTAGCGGGAGAGGAGCAACTGGAAGGCGGCCAGCATCGTCATGTAGAGCGTCACGCCTTCTTGCCGCGACAACTCCCGCAAAGAGTCGGCAATACTCGCGTCCATGGCGGCCGTGTATACTGCCCCTCCGAAGGGCCGGACGGCGGAACGCGGCTTATCGGTCGGCAGTTCAATCACGGGGAGTTCGCCGCCGAGTTGTTGACGCCAGTATGAGAGTTGTTGCTCCAACACTTCGCCCTGTAGGCGCTGACGCTGCCAGACGGCGTAGTCGGCGTACTGAATCGGCAACTCTCCGAGCGGCGACTCGCGCCCCTCACTGTAAGCCTCGTAGAGCGCCGCCACCTCTTTAACGAGCACGCCCATCGACCACCCGTCGGAGATGATGTGATGAATAGTCAGCAGCGCAATATGCTCCTCATCCGTCAGCCGCAGCAGTTGCGCGCGCAAGAGCGGCCCGCGCGAGAGGTCGAAGGGCAGACGGGCATCCTCGCCCGCGAGCCTCGCGGCCTCCGCCTCGCGCTCCTGCTCTGCCAGACCAGACAAGTCCGTCACCGGCAGTTCGACCCGCGAAGCGGGCTCGACGATCTGTCTGGCCTCGCCACTCACCTCGACGAAGCGCGTCCGCAGACTTTCGTGACGGCGGCAGATTTCGGTGAGCACGCGTTCCAGCACGGCCACGTCCAGCCGTCCGCGCAGACGTAGCGCCGTCGGAATGTTGTAGAAGGGGCTGCCGCCCTCCAACCGGTCGATGAACCACAGACGCTGCTGCGCGAACGAGAGCGGGGAACTCTCGCCGCGCGCGGCCCTCACGACCGGCGGCGGCACGCTCCCCTCCTCACCCCGCAGCCGCGCCTCGACCTGCGCGGCCATCCCCTCCACCGTCGGCGACTCGAAGAGCGCACGCAGCGGCAACTCCACCCCGCACGCCTCGCGTACGCGGGAGACGAGTTGCGTCGCCAAGAGAGAGTGCCCGCCGAGTTCGAAGAAGTTATCCGTCGGGCGGACGCGGCCCACCTTGAGCAGTCCGGCCCAGACACCGCACAGCAACTCCTCGACGGGGGTCGCCGGGCGCGACTGTTCCTCGCCCTCGCTCTCCGCGTCGGCCGGGTCGGGCAGCGCCCTGTGGTCAACCTTGCCGTTGCGCGTCAGCGGCAGCGAGTCGAGCAGCACGTAAGCGGCCGGACGCATGTAGTCGGGCAGCGCCCCCGCTGCGAACTCGCGCAACTCGGCCGCAGGCGGATGAGCATCGCCCACGCCGAGGTAGGCGACCAGACGCGGGCTGCCGTCAGGCCCCGGTCGCACCGCGACGGCGCACTCGCGCACCGCACGGTGCTGTGAGAGGACGGCTTCGATCTCGCCCAACTCGATGCGGAAGCCGCGGACTTTGACCTGCTGGTCAATGCGCCCCAAATACTCCAACTCGCCCGAGGGGAGGCGGCGCGCGAGGTCGCCCGTCCGATAAAGCCGTGAGCCGTGCTCCTCGGAGAAGGGGTCGGGGATGAAGCGCGTGGCGGTGAGCGAGGGGCGGCGCAGGTAGCCGGAGGCGAGACCCGCTCCGCCGATGAAGAGTTCGGCCGGGACGCCGACCGGAACCGGCTCCAAACGCTCGTCCAACAGATATGCTTGCAGGTCGCTCATCGGCACGCCGATAGGGCTCCCCTGAATCCTCCCCATGTCGCTCAAGGAGATGGGGCGATAGGTGACGTGGACGGTCGTCTCCGTAATGCCGTACATGTTGACGAGTTGCGGCGACGTGTCGCCGTGACGACCGAACCACGGAATCAAGTTGTTAAGCTCCAACGCCTCGCCGCCGAAGATCACGTAGCGGAGCGAAAGCTCTCGGCCGGAGTCGGCGGCCTCTTCGTCCGCGCGGATTAGCTGGTAGAAGGCCGAGGGCGTCTGGTTGAGGACGGTGACGCGTTCGGCGCGGAGCAGCTCATAGAACGCCTCGGGCGAGCGCGAATCCCAGTGGGGAACCACCACGAGCCTGCCGCCGTAGAGGAGCGCCCCCCAAATCTCCCAGACGGAGAAGTCGAAGGCGTAAGAGTGGAAGAGCGTCCACACGTCCCGCTCGTCGAAGTTGAACCAGTGCTCGGTGGCGCGTAACAGTCGGACGACGTTGTGGTGTGTGACGACGACGCCCTTCGGCTTGCCGGTCGAGCCCGACGTGTAGATGACGTAGGCCGGCGCGTCGAAGGTCGCCACGCCCTCAAGATTCTCCGTGTCGTGGAGGCTGATGGCGTCGCGGTCGTTGTCGAGACACACGACGGTCGCGTCGTGCGCGGGCAGGGTGTCCACGAGCGCCCGCTTCGTCAGCAACACAGGAGCCTGCGCGTCCGCGAGCATGAAGGAGAGGCGCTGCGCCGGGTAGGCCGGGTCGAGCGGCAGGTAGGCCGCGCCCGCCTTGAGCACGCCGAGCAGCGCGACGACCATGTCGGCCGAGCGTTCGAGGCAGACGCCCACCAGCGCCCCCGGCCTGACGCCGAGGTGTCGCAGGTGGCGTGCGATCTGGTTGGCTCTGGCGTTCACTTGGGCGTAGGTCAGACGCTCGTCTTCAAAGTCGAGCGCGACGGAGTCGGGTCGCCGCGCGGCCTGCGTCTCGAACAGTTCGTGGATGCAGCCCTCGGGCGCGAATCGGGTCGCCGGTGCGTCGCCGACGCCGAGCGCGACCGAACGCTCCCGCGCCGTCAGCAGCGGGATGCGGGAGATGGACTGGTCGGGGTTGGCGATTGCGCCCTCAAGCAGCACCTGGTAGTTACCGACGAAGCGCCGGATGGTGTCGGCGTCGAAGAGGTCTGTCTTGTACTCGACGGAGCCGCGTAGCCCTTCGCCCTCCTTCACCAGCGCGAGCGTCAGGTCGAACTTGGAAGCCTCGCTGTCGCTGCCGACGTTCTCTATCGAGAGGCCGGGGATGTCGCACATCTCCTGCGCGGCGCTCTGGAGCGCGAAGGCCACCTGAAAGAGCGGCGAGTGGCTCATGCTGCGCTCGGGCTCAAGCTCCTCGACGATCTTTTCAAAGGGCACGAGCTGGTGCGCGTAAGCGCCGAGCGAAACCTCCCTGACTCGCTTGAGCAGTTCGCGGAACGAGGGGTCGCCCGAGAGGTCTGTGCGCATCACCAGCGTGTTGGCGAAGAAGCCGATCAGCCCCTCCGTCTCGACGTTCGTGCGCCCCGCGATGGGCGAGCCGACGGCCACGTCCTTGAGCCCCGTATAACGGGAGATGAGAAGTTGGAAGGCGGCGAGCATCGTCATGTAGAGCGTCACGCCTTCCTGCTTCGACAATTCGTTGAGCCTCTCGCCCAACCCCTCCGGCAGGACGATGGATTCGTGCGCCCCGCAATAGCTCTGCACGGCCGGGCGCGGCCTATCCGTCGGCAACTCGACGACGGGCAGTTCGCCGCCGAGTTGTTGACGCCAGTATGAGAGTTGGCGCTCCAACACTTCGCCCGTCAGCCATTCGCGCTGCCAGACGGCGTAGTCGACGTACTGAATCGGGAGTTCTTCGAGCGGCGACTCTTCGCCGCGACTGTAAGCCTCGTAGAGCGCCGCCACTTCACGAACGAGCACGCCCATCGACCAGCCGTCCGAGACGATGTGGTGCATCGTGAAGAGTGCGACGTGCTCTTCTTCGGCGAGCTTCAGCAGTTGCGCGCGAAGGAGCGGCCCGCGCGAAAGGTCGAAGGGTTCCGTGGCCTCCTCGCCCGCCAGCCTCGCGGCTTCCGCCTCGCGCTCCTGCTCATCGAGGTGCGACAAATCCGTCACCGGCAACTCAACTTGCGAAGCGGGCTCGACCACCTGACGCGGCTCGCCGCCCGCCTCGAGGAAGCGGGTGCGCAGAGCCTCGTGGCGGCGGCAGATTTCGGTGAGCACGCGTTTCAAGACGGAAATGTCCAATCGGCCGCGCAGGCGTAGCGCCGTCGGAATGTTGTATGAGGCGCTGCTGACTTCGAGCCGATCTATGAACCACAGACGCTGCTGCGCGAAAGAGAGCGGCAGTTCGCCGTCGCGGGCGACCGTGCGGACGGACGGCATGAGCAGTTCACTCTCGTCGCGCATCGCCGCTTCGACGGCCCCGGCCAACTCTTTGAGAGTACGCGACTCGAAGAAGGTGCGCAGAGACATCTCCACGTGGAAGGCTTCGCGCAGGCGCGAGAGCACTCTCGTCGCCAGCAGCGAGTGGCCGCCCAACTCGAAGAAGTTGTCGCCGACTCGCACCTCGCGCACGCCGAGCACTTCCGCCCAGACGGCCGCCAGCATCTCCTCTACGGGCGTCATAGAAACGCCGTGACTCTCGCCCGCTTCGGTCGCCTCCGGCGTGGGCGCGGGCAGCGCGCGGCGGTCGAGCTTGCCGTTCGGCGTCAGCGGCATCGCCTCGACGAAGACGAAGGCCGACGGCAGCATGTATTCCGGCAGACGCTGTTTCAGGAAGCCGCGCAACTCCGAGGGCGCGACCGTGACGCTGCCCTCCGCGACGACGTAGGCCACCAGCCGTTTGTCGCCGGGCACGTCCTCGCGCGCCAGCGCGACGCACTCGGCGACGGCGGCGTGCTGACCGAGCACACTTTCGACCTCGCCGAGTTCGACGCGGAAGCCGCGAATCTTGACCTGAAAGTCGGCACGCCCGAGCGGCTCGACGTTGCCGTCGGGCAGGTAGCGGCCGAGGTCGCCGGTCTTGTAGAGCCGGTCGTCCCGACCGCCCGTAAACGGGTTGACGACGAAACGCTCCGCGGTCAACTCCGCCGCGCCGCGATAGCCGAGCGCGATGTGAGGGCTGCGCAGATAAATCTCACCGGCCTCGCCCACGCCTGCCTGTTGGCCCGCCGCGTTGAGGACGATCAGTTGCACGTCGCGTATGCCACGGCCGAGCGGGATGACCTCTTTCTCAAGCGGGCGCGGCGACGCGTCGGCGACGGTCGCCTCCCGAGCGTCGCAGGGCAGTACGTAGTGACTGACGGCGCGCTGCGTCTCGGTCGAGCCGTAGAAGTTGACGACGGAGACGAAGGGCGAGAGCCGTTTGAGCATCGCCACGTCGCGCTTCGTCAGCACGTCGCCGACGAAGAAGACGATGCGCAGCTCATCCACCGTGGCGACGCCATCCTCCTCCGCCTGCTCGGTCAAGAGTTGTCCCATCGCGGGCGTAAGGTTGGCGACGGTGACGCGCTCGCGCCGCATCCACTCGCCGAGCCAACGCGGCCGCCCGATCATCTCGGGGTCGGGGACGGAGACGCGGCCGCCGAGCATCAGCGGGATGAAAACGTCGCGGTGCAGCGGGTCGTGCGAGAGGCCGGACAGCATGCTGAAAGTGTCAGCGCCGTCGAGCGCGAACCTCTCCGCGAACCACGGCAGGAAGTGAGTCAGCGAGCCGTGCCGCCCGAGGATGCCTTTCGGCTTGCCGGTGGTTCCGGAGGTGAACGCGATGTACGCGAGGCTGTCGGGGCCGAGTTCGGCCGAAGGGGCCTCGCACGAATACTCGCCGAAGAGGTCTGACTGCGCGGCCTCCGCGCGACGCGGCAGACGCACGCGGCAACGGTAAGCCGAGGCGTTGACGTACGCCTCCAACTCTTCGTGCAGCGGCCCGGCCGCTTCAATCTCGATGATGCCGCACGCGCCGGACACGTCGAGGCAGTCAATCAGACGCGCGGCCGGGTAGGCCGGGTCGAGGACGGCGAAGGCCGCGCCCGACTTGAGGATACCCATCAGCGCCCACACGAGCGAGGCGCTGCGGTGCGCGTAGACCGCGACCACGTCGCCGCCCCCGATGCCGTTGACGCGCAGGTGTTGAGCGAGTTGGCCGCTGCGCGCGTCCAGTTCGCCGTAGCTCCACGGTGCGTCCTTGTCGCGCAGGGCGACGCGCTCGGGCGCTCGGCGCGCGTGCTCGGCGAAGAGGCCGTGAGCCGTCCCTTCCCACTTCGCGGAGAGCATCTCCGTCGGGTCGGGCAGGACGGCGCGGGCCGCGGGCGTGACGAGCGAGAGGCGTGTGATCTCGGAATCGGGCGAGGCCGCGGCCTGCGCCAGAAGTTGCTCAAACTGCCCGAGCAATTCGACCATGCGGTCGTGCGCGAAGAGGTTCTTGTTGTACGCCAGCCGGAGGGCGAGGCTCGCCTCCTGCTCCTCGACGTAGAGGGTGAGGTCAAACTTCGCGCCGAGGTTGGGCGTCGTGAAGTGCTCGGCCTGAAGCCCGGCCAGTTCCAACTCCTCGCTGCCCATGTTGAGCATGTTGAAGTAGACCTGAAAGACGGGCGTGTGGTTCAGGCTGCGCTCGGGGTTCAGTTCTTCGAGCACCTTCTCGAAGGGCACGTCCTGGTGCGCGTAGGCCCCGAGCGTCACCTCGCGGACGCGGCCGAGCAGTTCGCGGAACGAGGGCGCGCCAGAGAGGTCTGTGCGCAGCGCCAGCGAGTTGATGAAGAAGCCGATGAGTGACTCAAGCTCGGCGCGGTTGCGGCCCGCGATGGGCGAGCCGACGACGATGTCCTCCTGCCCCGTGTAGCGGTAGAGCAAGACCTTGAAGGCGGCGAGCATCGTCATGTAGAGCGTCGCGCCCTCGCCCCGACCCAGATGCTTGAGCGAGTCGCGCAACTCGCGCGGCAGCAGCAGCGTGGCCCGACCGCCCTCGAAGGTCTGCACGGCCGGGCGCGGCTTGTCGAGCGGAAGCTCAAGCAGCGGCGGGATGCCTTCGAGTTGTTGCTTCCAGTAAGCGAGCTGCGCGTCGAGCGCCTCGCCCTGCAACCACTCGCGCTGCCAGACGGCGTAGTCCGCGTACTGAACCGACAGTTCGGACAGCGGCGACTCTTCGCCGCGCGCGTACGCCTCGTAGAGCGAAGAGACTTCGCGCACCAGCACCTTGACCGACCACCCGTCCGAGACGATGTGGTGCATCGTGAAGAGGAGCACGTGCTCCTCTTCCGCGAGCCGCAGCAGTCCCGCGCGCATCAGAGCCCCGCCCGAAAGGTCGAACGGACGTCGCGCCTCTTCCTCCGCCAGTCGCCGCGCCTCGGCTTCGCGCGCATCGGCCGCGACGTGGCGCAAGTCCGTCAACGGCAGCTTGACAGCAAAGGCAGGCTCGACAAACTGCACGGGCTGACCGTTCTCCGTCCCGACGGTCGTGCGCAGAGCTTCGTGCCGCCTGACGACTTCCGTGAGCGTCCTTTCGAGGGCCGCGATGTCCAGCGGGCCGCGCATGAGGATGGCGGCGGGCATGTTGTAGGCGGCGGCGTTGTCCGGCTCCAACTGGTCTATGAGCCAGAGCCGCTCCTGCGCGAACGAGAGCGGCAACTCGCCGCCCCGCTCGACCCTCCGCACGGGCGGCAGCGCCGCCGCGCCGCCGCGCAGACGCTCCTCGACCACGCGCGCGAGCCCCGCGACGGTCGGCGACTCGAAGAGTGCCCGCAGCGGCAGTTCAATCCGGAAAGTCTCGCGCACTTGCGAGACGAGCTGCGTCGCCAGCAGCGAGTGGCCGCCGAGGTCGAAGAAATTATCCTCGACGCCGACGCGCCCGACCTTGAGCAGCCCGGCCCAGAGGCCGCACAGCAATTCTTCGACGGGCGTGCGCGGCCCCTCGTAACCCGCCTCCGAGGCCGACACTTCGGGCTCGGGCAGCGCCTTGTGATCCACCTTCCCGTTCGGCGTCAAAGGCAGTTCGTCGAGCATGACGAAGGCCGTGGGAACCATGTACTCGGGCAACTCCGCCAGCAGATGTGAGCGCAAGTCGCTCGCCCGAGGCGTGACGCCTTCGGCGGCGACGACGTAGGCCGCGAGCCACTTCTCCGCGCCCGCGCCCTCGCGGGCCATCACCGCGCACTCGCGCACGTCCGTGTGCGCTGCGAGCGCAGCTTCGATCTCGCCAAGCTCGATGCGGAAGCCGCGAATCTTGACCTGCGAGTCCGCGCGTCTGACGAAGTCGAGTCGGCCGTCGGGCAGGAAGCGCACGAGGTCGCCCGTGCGGTAGAGCCGCGCGCCGGGGCGTGTGCCGAACGGGTCGGGAATAAACTTCTCGGCCGTCAGTCTCGCCTCGTTGAGATACCCGCGCGCGAGGCTGTCGCCGCCCACGTATAGCTCGCCGATGACCCCGACGGGGACGGGACGGCCGTGCGCGTCGAGGACGTAGACCCGAGTGTTGCTCACGGGTCGGCCGATGGAGGGCAGCGTCTCTTGACCCGAGGCGGAAGCGACGCGACCGGCCGTCGTGACGACCGTGTTCTCCGTCGGCCCGTAGTGGTTGACGACTTCGAAGGGCAGCGACGCGTGCGGTCGCTTGTTGAGCCGGTCGCCGCCGGTCAGAACGGAGCGCAGCGCGACGCCGGACTCGGGCCACACTTCCGCCATGAGGCGCTCGGCGAGCGGCGTCGGCAGGAAGGTGATGTTGATGCCGTTCTCGACCAGCCACGACAGGAGCCGCGCCGGGAACATGCGTCTCTCTTCGTCGGGCAGGTACAGGCTCGCGCCCGCCGCGAGCGCGGGCCACACTTCCCAGACGGAGGCGTCGAAACTGATGCCGGCCAGGTGCGTCATGCGGTCGGACGGCGCGAGCGCGTAACTCCCTTGATGCCAACCGATTAGGTTGAGCAGCGCCGCGTGGGCGACCTGCACGCCCTTCGGTCTTCCGGTCGAGCCGGAGGTGTAGATGACGTAGGCGAGGTTCTCCGCGACGGCCGACGGCTCGGGGTTAGTCCGCGCGAAGCGCGCGATCTCTTCGCCCTGCGCGTCCACGCAGACGCGCCGCGCGCCGCACGGAGGCAGTACGTCGGCGAGTCGCTCCTGCGTCAGCAGCAACGACGCGCCCGAGTCTTCAAGCATGAAGCCGAGACGGGCCGACGGGTAGGCCGGGTCGAGCGGGAGGTAAGCGCTGCCCGCCTTCAAGACTCCGAGCATGCCGACGAGCAACTCCGCGCCGCGCTCCATCAGCAGGCCGACGCGCGACTCGGGGCCGACGCCCGACGCGCGCAGGAAGTGCGCGAGGCTGTTGGCGCGCTCGTTCAGTTCGGCGTAGGTCAGCCGCCCGTCGGGCGCGACGACCCCCAACGCCTCGGGGTGGCTCGCCGCGCGCGACTCGACCAACTCGTGCGCGAGCAGGCGGGGCGCGTCGCACGCGTTGTCGTTCCAATCGACCAACACCCGACGCGTCTCTTCGTCGGTCAGCAGCGGCAACTCGCCGAGGGGCCGCGCGGGGTCGGCGACGACGCCCCCGAGCAAGACCTCGAAGTTAGCCATGAGGTGCTCGATGAATGCTTCGTCGAAGAGTTGCGTGTTGTAGTTGACGTTCGCCGTCAGCGCGCCCTGCTCCTCGGACATTTCGAGCGAGAGGTCGAACTTGGCCGAACCCGTCTCCGTCGCCAGCGGGGCGAATTCGAGGCCGGGCAGTTCCGTCGCGCCGGTGAGTGCGTTCTGCAACGCGAACGTTACCTGAAAGAGCGGCGTGTGGCCGAGGCTGCGTTCGGGCTGTAACTCCTCGACCAGCCGCTCGAAGGGCACGTCCTGATGCGCGTATGCTTCGAGGCACGTCTCGCGGACGCGGCCGAGCAGTTCGCGGAAGGTGGGCGCGCCCGAGAGGTCTGTGCGCAGGACGAGCGTGTTGACGAAGAAGCCGATGAGGTCTTCCGTCTCACCTCGGTGTCGGCCCGCGACCGGCGAGCCGACGCAGATGTCACTCTGGCGCGCGTAGCGACCGAGGAGCACGTTGAAGGCCGCCAGCAGCGTCATGAAGAGGGTCGTGCCCTCCTGACGACTGAGGGCTTTGAGCGACGCCGTGAGCGCGGGCGAGAGCGACGCCGAGCGGGTCGCCCCCTCCGTGCTTTGCACGGACGGGCGCGGGCGGGAGGTCGGCAACTCCAGCACGGGCGGGGCGTCGGCCAGTTGCCGCGCCCAGTACGAAAGTTGCGGTTCCAACACTTCGGATGTCATGCAGCGGCGCTGCCAGTCTACGAAGTCGCCGTACTGAATCGTCAACTCCGGCAGCGGCGAGGGCAGCCCCGCCGCGAAGCTGCCGAGGAGCGTCGACAACTCGCGCAACATCACGCCGAGAGACCAGCCGTCCGAGATGATGTGATGCATCGTCAGGAGCAGGACGTGCGAGTCTTCGGCGAGCTTGAGCAGGCTGACGCGCAGCAGCGGGCCAGCGGCGAGATCGAACGGACGACGTGCCTCCTCTTCGGCCAGATGTCGCCACGCCGTCTCGCGGTCGGTCTCGCTCATGCCGCTCAGGTCGAGTCGTGTGAGGGCGACGGGCGCAACGGGGCAGACCACCTGACGGGGTTCGCCGTCAATCTCCTTGATGACCGTCCGCAGCGACTCGTGGCGGCGTACGAGTTCGTCGAAGGCGCGCTGAAGCGCCTGCGCGTCGAGCGCGCCGGTCAGGCGGACGGCTGCCGGGATGTTGTAGAAGGCGCTGCCGGACTCCAACTGATGAAGGAACCACAGGCGCTGCTGCGCGAACGAGAGCGGCCCGGACTCGCCGCGCGCGGCGGCCGTAATCGGCGGGAACTGTAAGCCCTGTGCGGCGCGCGCCGACTCCTCCGTGAGCGCCGCCAACTCGGCCACCGTCGGGCGCTCGAAGATGCCGCGCAGAGGCAGCTCGATCTGGAAAGTCTCGCGCACTTGCGAGACGAGTTGAGTGGCGAGCAACGAGTGGCCGCCCAACTCGAAGAAGTTGTCGTGGATGCCGACGGCGTCGAGGCCGAGGAGCTGCGACCAGATGTCGGCCAGCCCTTTCTCGACGTGCGTCCGGGGCGCGACGCGGGCGGCCGCGTCGTCGGCGCGCGTCGAGGCCGGAGCAGGCAGGGCGCGCCGGTTGACCTTGCCGTTGGCCGTGAGCGGCATCTCCGCGAGCGGCACGAACACGGACGGGATCATGTACTCGGGCAGCGATTGAAGGATGTGGCGGCGCAGTTCGCCGACGGCGGGCGTCGTCCCGTTCGCGGCCGTCAGGTACGCGACCAGACGCTTGTCGCCGGGGCTGTCTTCTCTAGCGACGACCACCGCCTCGCGCACGCCTTCGTGCCGCGAAAGCACGGACTCGATCTCGCCGATCTCAATGCGAAACCCTCTGATTTTGACCTGATTATCAACGCGCCCGAGGTACTCCAACTCGCCCGAGGGGAGGTAGCGCGCGAGGTCGCCCGTCCGATAAAGCCGTGAGCCGGGCCGTGTGCTGAACGGGTCGGGGATGAACTTCTCGGAGGTCAGGCCGGGCCGCCGCAGGTAGCCGCGCGTGAGCCCTTCGCCGCCGAGATGTAGTTCGCCGACGACGCCCGCGGGCACGGGGCGCAGGTGCGCGTCGAGCAGATAGACCTGCGTGTTGGCGATGGGCCTCCCGATGGTCGGCTCGGCGTCCGAGTTCGCGGGCGCGAGCGTGTAGGTCGAGTAGGTCGTGTCTTCCGAAGGCCCGTAGAGATTGAGCACCCGCCCGCCCTTGAGGTGACAGTAGACCTGCTGCACGAGCATGTTCTTCAGAGGCTCGCCCGCGAGGTTGACGGTGATGACGGAGGCGGGCAGGCCGCCGCCGCGCACCAACTCGGCCATCGCCGAGGGCACCGTGTTGACGAGCGACACTTCGGAAGTGAGTTCGGGAAGTTGCAGCGCGTTCTCCGCCAGCACGACCCGACCGCCCAGACTCAGCGGGACGAAGATTTCGAAGATCGAGAGGTCGAAACAGATCGAGGTGGACGCGAGCACCGAAGACAACTCGGCCGGGGTGAAGACCTCCTTGGCCCAGTGAATCAGCGTCACGGCGCTGTGGTGTTCGATGCTGACGCCCTTCGGCCTTCCGGTCGAGCCCGACGTGTAGATGACGTAGCCGAGCGAAACGGGCGTGGCGACCGCGCGCGGATTCTCCGCGTCGTGCGCGGCGAAGGCGTTCGCCTCCTTGTCCACGCAGACGACCTTTGCCTCGGCTTGCGGCAGCAGGTGCGCGAGCTTGCGCTGCGTGAGCAGGACTCCGGCCCGCGTGTCTTCGAGCATGAAGGAGAGGCGTTCGAGCGGGTAGGCGGGGTCGAGCGGCACGTACGCGCCGCCTGCCTTGAGCGTGGCGAGCAGCGCGACGATGAGTTCGACGCGGCGCTCAAGCAGTATGCCGACGAACTCCTCCGGCCCGACGCCGAGCGTGCGCAGGTGATGCGCCAGACGGTTGGCGCGTTCGTTCAACTCCCGGTAGGTCAAACGCTCGTCGCCGCAGACGAGGGCGACGGCGTCCGGCGTGCGTGCGGCCTGCGCCTCGAACAGTTCGTGCATGCAGCCCGAAGGGTACGCGCGCGCCGTGTCGTTCAACTCGACGAGCAGGCGGCGCTCCTCGGGCGCGGTCAACAGTCCGAGTTCCGCGAGGCGGCGCGTGTCGTCCGCGACGATGCCGCCGAGCAGCGTCTCGAAGTGGCCGACCATGCGCGCGACGGTCTCGGCGTCGAACAAGTCCGTGTTGTACTGCAAGGACGCCTTCAATTCGCCGCCCGCTTCCGTTACGACCAGCATGAGGTCGAACTGCGCCACGCCATGATCGAGCGCAAGCGACTCAAGCTTGAGGCCGTTCAACTCCAACGCCGCCCCGGCTTCGCCGACGGCGAACGACGCGAGCCCCGAGTCGAGTCCCGCGTGCGCCTTTTGCAGCACAAAGGCGGTCTCGAAGATCGGCGAGCGGCTCGGGTCGCGCTCAGGCTGTAGCTTTTTGACGAGCAGCGGGAACGGATAGTCCTGATGGCGGAACGACTCAAGCACCGTGCGGCGCACGCGGCCGAGCAGTTCGGCGAAGGTCGGGTTGCGCGAAAGGTCTGCGCGCATGACCAGAGGGTTGACGAAATATCCGACCACGCCCGCGAACTCCGCGCGGCTGCGCCCCGCCGTCGGCGAGCCGACGATGATGTCTTCCTGACCCGTGTAGCGGTGGAGCAAGGTCTGGAAGGCCGCGAGCAGAGTCGTGTAGAGCGTGGCGTCGTGCCTGCGGCCGAGCGACTTGAGCCCATCGGTCAACCCCGCGCCGATGCGGAAGGGAAGGGAAGCGCCACGGAAGGTCTGCGCGGGCGGGCGCTGCCGGTCGGTCGCGAGGTTCAGCACGGGCAAGGGGCCTGCAAGCTGCTTCTCCCAGTACTCGCGCTGCCGCACACCGGCCTCGCTCGAAAGCATCGCCTCTTGCCAACGCACGAAGTCGCCGTAGCGCGCGGCGGGCGGCGTCGGCAGAGCCTCTCGGCTTTCGCTCTCCGCCTGATAGAACTTGGTCAGTTCGTCCGTGAGCAGCGCCAGCGACCAGAAGTCCGCGACGATGTGATGTACGACGACGAGCAGGACGTGCTCGTCCACGCCACGGCGGAAAAGGCTGACGCGCAAGGCCGGGCCGCGCCGCAGGTCGAAGGGCAGGCGCGCCTCTTCCAAGAGGCGCTCGCTCAGTTCAGCCTCGCTCCAGTCGGCGGCATCCTCTACACGCAGACAGACCTCGGCCCGCAAGTCGTTCCTCTGCACGACTTTGCCGCGAACCTCGTCGAACGTGGCGCTCAAAGACGGGTGTCTCTCGACCAGCCTGCGCAAGGCGCGGCGCAAGGCTTCGGCGTCGAGCGGGGAAGTGACGCGCATGGCCGCCGGGATGTTGTAAGCAGGACTGTCCGGGGCCATCTGGTAGATGAACCAGAGAGCTTCCTGACCCTGCGTCAGCGGGTGAGAGTCTTCGTCGCGCGTCTCGAAGGGAACCGCGGCGGGCCGCTGCTGCTTCGACGCCTCGGCCACGATGTCCGCGATGCTCATCCCTTCGAGCAGATCGGCCATCGGCAAGAGCAGGCCGAGCCGGCTCTCGATTAAGTATGTAAGTTCGACGGCCGAAAGGGAGTCGAGTCCGTAGCGCGCGAGCGGCTGTCGAACGTCAATCTCCGCCGCGCTGACCCCGAGCCTCGACGCCAACTGCGCCGCGAGCCAGCCCTCAACCTCTTCGAACGCCTCGGGCGCGGCCGACTCCGCCGCTTCGACCGAGCCTTCGGACGCGCGCCACTCCCCGACTATCTCAAGTCCGCGCTCAAGAAACTTCGCGCGGCACTTGCGCCGCTGAATCTTGCCGCTCGAAGTGCGCGGCACTTCGCCCGCGCGCACCAGCGCGACGGCGTACGCCTGCACCTCATGCTCGGCGGCCACGGCGCGGCGCAGGTCTTCGATGGCGGCGGCTACGTCAACGCGGCCGCGCAGCTCGACCTCCTGCACGACCACCAGCCGTTCCTCGCCGCCGACCTCCACGGAGAAGGCGGCCCCGCCGTTCTGGCGCAGGCCCGCGTGACTGCGCTCGGCCGTCAGTTCGATGTCTTGCGGGTAGTGATTGCGGCCGCGCAGGATGATGAGGTCTTTGAGTCGGCCGGTGACGAACAACTCGCCGTCGCGCATGTAACCGAGGTCGCCCGTGCGCAGAAACGGCCCCTCGCCCGTGCCCGCGAGGCGCGCGCCGAAGGTGCGCTCAGTCTCCTCCGGTCTGCCCCAGTAGCCGCCCGCGACGCTCCGGCTGCTAACCCATATTTCGCCGACCTCGCCTGCCGCGCACTCGCGCCCCGACTCGGGTTCGGCGACGACAAGCCTTTCGTCGAGCAGGCCGCGCCCGCAGCCGACGACGACCTTCAACTCTTCATTATCAACGTCGCTGTCCGTGACGACGCGACCGCGCTCCAACTCCGCGCGACTCACGGCCAGCGTCACGGGCGTGGACGACTTCGACCCGCTTGAGACGACGAGCGTCGCCTCCGCGAGTCCGTAGCAGGGGAGGAAGGCTTCGCGGCGGAAGCCGCACGGCCCGAAGACTGCGGCGAAGCGTTCGAGCGTCTCCGCGCGTATGGGCTCGGCGCCGGTGAAGGCCACCTCCCAACTGCTCAGGTCGAGCGTCGCGCGCTGCTCGGCCGTCACCTTGCGCGCGCAAAGGTCGTAGGCGAAGTTCGGCGCGCCGCTCAGTGTGGCGCGGTGTCCCGAGATGGCCTTGAGCCAGCCGTAAGGGTTGCGCAGGAACGAGACGGGCGACATCAGCAGGGCGTGGAAGCCGCCGTAGAGAGGCTGCAAGACGCCGCCGATGAGACCCATGTCGTGGTACAGCGGGAGCCAACTGACGCAGACCGTCTCGGGCGTGTACTCGAAGCCGTGCGCGAGCAGCGAAGAGTTGTGCAGGAGGTTGCGGTGGCTGACCATGACGCCCTTCGGGTCGCCGGTCGAGCCGGAGGTGTACTGGAGGAAGGCCAGCGAGTCGCCGGAGATTTGAGGCTCCTGCCAGCCGCGCTCGACGCCGCGCTCGACGGCGTCCGTGTTGAGCCACGTGAGCGCCTTCAGCGAAGGCGTGTGCTCAAGCTTACCCTCGAAGCGCGCGAGGACAGGGGAGGTCGTGAGCACGACCTTCGCGCCCGCGTCGGCCCCGACGGCCTGTAGCCGTGAGAGGTGCCGGTTCTGCTGCGGCGGGTAGGCCGGGACCGCGACCGCGCCCGCGTAGAGGCAGCCGAAGAAGGCCGCCACGTAATCGAGCCCCGGCGGGTAGAGCAGCAGCACGCGCTCGCCGGCCGCCCCCGCCGCCTGAAGTTTCGCCGCGATAGCCCGCGCCTGCCTGTCCAACTCGCCGTACGTGAGAGTGATGGGCTCGTCCGCCTCCGCCTCGGGCAGAAAACTGTACGCGCTGCGGTCGGGCTGGTGAAGCCCCCTCCAACGCAGGATCTCTACCAGCGTCGTCGGCTCGATGAGTGCCCGGACAGACGTTCCAGAGTACGTGGTCATAATCTTTTGAACTGTCATTTAACTGAAAAGTGCGCGTAATTCTAAGTCGCTTTTTCTCAGTAATTTCGCCGTTTTGCCCCTTCCGCGTGAGTCGGCGACTTGGAAATTTTGAACAGCCCCGGTGACTAAAGGCCGTATCGTCAGCGATGCCTCTGCCGACAACGCCGGCGCCCACCGTTGATCCGGCCCGCGCCGGCCGCCCGCCGGGCATGACATAACTCCTTGTCCGGGCGTGGTATTAGTACTGAGCTTCGGGGTGTCGACACACTCCCCTGTCCGCGGCTCGGTGGTGACCATACAGGGAGGCTAGTTCTAAAGTCTTTAGAGACCCCTCAAATATTTCCTAAAGACTTTTTAAAGAATTTTTCAAATAAGCCGGTGCATGAGCGTACTCAGGCTCGGAACTTTCGCTTCTGGACGGGAGCTACAAGCCCTGGCTGGGGTGGGGGCTGGCGGGCGGGAGCACGCAGTGCGGCGCCTGCTCGGATTGGTGGGCGGCTGAAAGCCGGATTTTATAAGCTTTGGATGCAGCGCAATGCTGACGACGGTGCCCGCACGTGTGGGCGGACATGGGCCGGGGCGGTGGGGCAGTCGGTGAGGAGTGATTGCAAGGCGCGCCCCTTCATCAAGGCAGGGAGGGGATGCGCCGGAGGGATGTCGAACCTAAATCATAAACGCTCTAGCAATTCCTCGAATCTTGGATCGGAGCGCAGGCTGTCAACCTGGGAGGAGACCAGAATCCAATTCGTCCACTGATTTCCTACTGCCATTGCCTCCTCCATCCACTCGAAGGCGCTATCTTTGTCCTGAAGGGCCGTATAAATCAGGCCGATGACATAAGGCGGAACGTAACTTTGCTTGGATCTTTCCCTCAACTCGGAGAGGATCTTTAACGCCTCGTCTCTTTTACCTGAAACCGCATAGACATGCCCGAGGAATCCAAGGGCAGCCATGTTATCCTCTGAGGCACACGCCTTTTTGAGTTCGCTGATGGCTTTAGAGAAATCGTCCTTTTCTCCGTAAGCTTCTCCCAGCAGAGCGCGTGCCATGTGAAACTCCGGGTTCACATCCAGAGTCTTCTGAAACTGCTCGATAGCCTCGTCGTACTTGCGGGCGTATAGAAAATGCCAGCCGAGATGCATATTAATGCCAAGATCGTAGGGATCAAATTTCAGGGCCAGTTTGATCTCGGCGAGCGACTTCTCAGGTTGCCCCGCAGCCATCAGGTAGAGGGAGTACCAGCTACGAGCATATGCATACGTCGGGTGTAACTCGAGGGCTTTAAGAAATGCTTTCTCCGCCCCCGGCCAATCCCTGTCATATAGGAATTTGACACAGCCCAGCGAAGTATAGGCTTCAAACAGCCCGTCATCAATGTCGAGGGCTTTAATGGCCGCCGCTTTCGCTTTGGGCATGGTCTCGTACGGAGGAAGCAGACCGTAGAAGTCTAGCGACACGTATGTATCGGCTAAGCCGGAGTGGGCGAGGGCGAAATCTGGATCTGCTGCGATGGCTTTCTCGAAATAAGTGAGCGCCTCCTCGTAACTTTTTTCCGTCCTCTGGTTCCAATGGTAACGGCCTTTTAGGTACAACTGGTAGGCTTCCGAGTCCTCGGTATAATGCCTCCTGAGCCTTTTCAGATCTTCGCCCGTAAGCTTGAAGAGCAGTTTCCGCGAAATCTCCTGGGCGATCTCCTCCTGCACCTCGACGAGGTTACCGATGTTACGATTGAACTGATCTCCCCAGAGCTGCCATCCGGTTGCCACATCCACCAGCTCAACACGAATCACGAGCGAGTTATCTACCTGTAGCACTCTTCCTGTGAACACGGCCTGCACGTTCAGTTCGCGGCCGATCTGTCGAGGGTCAACCTCGCGGCCTTTGTACTGAAAGACAGTGCTGCGGGCCATGACGCGAAGTCGGGAGAGTTGGGAGAGTTGGGAGAGGCTGTTGATGATGATTTCCGTGATGCCGTCGCTGAGGTATTCGATGTGCGGGTTATCGCTCGGGTAGCTCAAGGGCAGGGCGGCCAGAGTGACAATGTCTGGGCGCATAGCTTCGGTCGGTAGAAAACTCGGGACTATGTTCTGGGTATTGCTCATGGTCTCGGCATCTTTGTAGTTAGCTCGTCTGATATTAGCCGTGAAGCGATAGCCACGACGTGGGATGGTCTCGATATA
The DNA here is from genome assembly GCA_045807805.1 of Pyrinomonadaceae bacterium. Classification (GTDB taxonomy): domain Bacteria; phylum Acidobacteriota; class Blastocatellia; order Pyrinomonadales; family Pyrinomonadaceae; genus QHXN01. The sequence goes on from JBJMGR010000349.1 coordinate 18,039, forward strand.
AGGACGGCCCTTGTCGTCCACCCCCAGAATTTTGCGCAGGGTGAAAATATTTTGGGCTAATGTAGCCTCTTCGACGAAGGTATCAGGCCAGACTTTACTGAGTATCTCTTCCTTTTTGAGAACATCACCACCGTGTTCAACGAGCACGAGGAGAGTGTCAAAAGCCTTCGGTGTGAGTGACACGGGGTAGTCGTCGCGCATAAGTAAATGCTTGGTAGGGTCTAACCGGAATGAGCCAAACTCATATATGGTTCGTTCGATTTTGCTCATGTTGAGAGTCTCCGGAAAACACAACCTGCGACTGAGGAAGTAATCAAAGTTTAGTATCTAACACACAAATTAGCAAGCAAGATATCAGAAGCCGTGTTACGCACGCGGAAGTGGAGGCGCTGACGCCTAAGCGATTATGTCATCTAAAGCGCCCCTGCCCGCGGGCACTAGGCGCCGGCGTTACTGACGGTGAAAGGCCAGGCGGGCGTGAACGACCGCCACCCTTGCCTTCACGAGCTAGAACTTAGCCGGCTCCCTCCGTATCCCTACTGGTAACCCGCTCTAGCGCCCGCCCCGTCGCGCCCGCAAAGCCTTGTGCCCCCTTCTCCTTCAGCCAAAACGGGAAAGGGCGGCCGGCAGGTGTCGCCGGGCGGCATCCTCTGTCTCCCCCGGCATTGAGAGTTTTTTGAACAATCTTTGGGAAATATTTAATGGCATTCTAAAGACTCACAGTCCCACCTCAGAGTATTGTCGGCGGCGTCGCGTAGGAGAGTCTTGTATCGCTTGCCGGTGAAAGCCCTGACCGCTCTCGTCGCAGCGCAACGGTTTCTCCCTCCAATCGAGATGAAGTTAAGCCTCCGAGCTCCCGGCCGGCCCGCGCCGCGGCCGACGACGAAAGATGTTCCGCTATGTTTGACCAACTCGCTGACCATTCTAATGTGAACGCCCCCGCGAATGCGGGTCGCACGCCCGCGCCCGTGACGGCCGAACGACACGACCGTCTCCGCCCGGCCTACGACCTGCGAGCCGCCGCCGCTCGTTCTGCGACCCTTGAGTACAGTAATTGCGTATCCCGCAACAACTCCACCTCCGAAGCCAACCTACAGACACCGCCCCCGGAAAACTCCCGCGCCTGCTCGCAACAGGCCGACCGCGGAGAGGCGACCCGCTCGCCCCTCCGCAGTCCCGTCTTCCCGGACGCGAACACTGTACTGAATGGTCGCAGACGCCGAGCGGAGGCCGGCACGCCGGGCTTCCCCGAATGCTTCACGCTGCTGCGCGCGGACGAGTGCTTCGGCTGGCCTCGCTAGAGTGAGGAGGCCGCCGCCGACGGAAAGATTCTCCGAACCGAGTCAGAAATTATGAACGAGACAAAATACTACCTCAGGCAGAACGTGCAGATGGAGCCGCTCTTCAACCAGTGGTACGCGTGGCCGCACCTCATCTCGCCCGCGACGGCGGCGATGAACATCTCCAACCTGCACCTCAAGATCATGAAGTCTTACATCTCGGCCCCGCAGATTCACGCCAGCGCCGTGAAGAACCCGGCCATGCTCGGCGGCCCCTTCATCGACTACGAGGGGAAGCGCGTGGACGAGATCAAGGCTCTGATGCAGCGGACGATGGACGAGCAGGAGCACATGCTCAAGTTCGTCGAGTCGGTCAAGACGCTCGACGAGATGTTGCGCAAGGAGGGCAAGGGCTACTCGCTCGAACCCCTCTACCCGCAGGTTCCGGAGAACCTGCGCGGCTACGTCGAGCTCGTCTACGACCTCAACAACAACGCCTCCGTCAGGTTCATCGAGCGGCTGCTCTACAAGAGCGACTACTACAACCCCCGGTCGCAGGCCATCCTCCTCTCGCTCGTCGATCAGGACTACCGCCCCTTCGCGCTTAGCACGCCGCGCCTGCCCAACGGCAAGTCGCTGCTCGTCAGGCTGCCGTTCGAGAGCGAGGCTATCGACGACCTGTTCCGCATGCGCCACGTCCCGCGGACCTTCTCCTACATCAAGGAGCGTCTGGGGCTTTGGGACGAGGACGAGGAGTTGTTCCGCACGTTCCTGACCGAGGAGGCCCCGCCCGAGCAGCGCCGCTACGACGGCGACGGGCTGCGCACGCGCTACTTCGGCCACGCCTGCGTGCTGGTCGAGATGCGCGACGCGAGCGTCCTCATCGACCCGGCCATCAGCTACAAGTATGACAACGGCATCGACCGCTTCACCTTCCTCGACCTGCCGCCCGTCATCGACTACGTGCTGCTCACGCACGGCCACCAGGATCACGTGATGATGGAGTCGCTGCTCCAACTGCGCCACAAGATCAAGACCGTCGTCGTGCCGCGCAGCGGCGGCGGCGCGCTCGAAGACCCGTCGATGAAGTTGATGCTGGAGAACATCGGCTTCAAGAACGTCGTCGAGTTGGACGAGATGGAGACGATGGACATCCGGGGCGGCACGATCACGGGCGTCCCCTTCCTCGGCGAGCACGCGGACCTCAACGTCCGCGCGAAGGTCGCGCACCTCATACGGCTCGCGGGCAAGTCGATCCTCTTCGCCGCCGACTCGAACAACATCGAGCCGAAGCTCTACGAGCACATCTTCCGCGTGCTCGGCGACATCGACGTGCTCTTCCTCGGGATGGAGTGCGACGGCGCGCCGCTCTCGTGGCTCTACGGCCCGCTGATGACTAAGGCGCTCGACCGCAAGATGGATCAGTCGCGGCGCTTCGGCGGCTCGGACTACGAGCGCGGCATCGGCATCGTCAACCAGTTCAACTGCAAAGAGGTTTACGTGTACGCGATGGGTCAGGAGCCTTGGCTCAACTACGTGATGAGCATCAAGTACACGGAAGAGTCGAACCCGATTGTCGCCTCGAACCGTCTGGTCGCCGACTGCCGCAGCCGCGGCATCGTGGCCGACAGGCTGTTCGGGAAGATGGAGATTAACTACTAAGGCCGCGCGGTCTGAGTCCGCCCCGGAGAGATTTGATTATGAGCGTTACCGAAGTCGAAAAGTCGCGCCCGCGCGCGTCCCGCGTGAAAGCCATACTGCTGGCGGTCTGCGCGTGGGCCTTCGTCGTGGGCGTCGTCGCCCTGACCATCTCCATGCAGCGCCCCCCGTCGCCGGTCGGGGCGTCCGCGCAGCCGTCGGAGTTCTCGTCCGCGCGCGCGATGCTGCACCTCAAGTCCATCGCGCGCGAGCCGCACCCAATCGGCTCGCCCGCGCACGCGGCCGTCCGCGAGTACATCGTCGGAGAGCTTGAGTCGCTCGGCCTCGCGCCCGAAGTGCAGGAGGCGACCGCCGTCAGTAAGGCGCAGCGCCGGACGGTGGCCGCCGACGTGCGGAACGTGGTCGCGCGGATGCCGGGCAGCGGCGGCGGCGGCGAAGCCGTCATGCTCGTCGCGCACTACGATTCGGTGATGCACAGCCACGGCGCGAGCGACGACGGGGCGGGCGTCGCCGCGCTGCTTGAGACCGCGCGCGCCTTGAAGTCCGGCCCCGCGCCGCGCAACGACGTGATCTTTCTCTTCACCGATGGCGAAGAACTGGGCCTGCTCGGGGCGCGAGCCTTCGTCAACGAACACCGCTGGGCGAAGGACGTGAAGGCGGCGCTGAACTTCGAGGCGCGCGGCAGCGGCGGCCCGGTCTTCATGTTCGAGACGAGCGAGCGTAACGGCCGTCTGGTCGGCGCGGTTGCCGACGCGGCCCCAGCGCCCTTCGCCAGCTCGCTGATGTATCAGCTCTACAAGTTCCTGCCCAACGACACGGACATGTCCGTCTTCAAGAAGGCGGGCATCGCCGGGCTCAACTTCGCTTACGTGGACGGCCTGAGCCATTACCACACGCCGCTCGACAACCTCGACACGGTGGACGAGGGCAGCGTCCAGCACCACGGCTCGTACGCGCTCGCGCTCGCGCGCCGCCTCGGCACTCAGAACCTGAACGAGTTGGGCGCGCCGGACGCCGTCTACTTCGACATCTTCGGGCGCACGCTCATCTCTTATCCGCAGGCGTGGGCGTTGCCCCTCGCAATTCTGTGCGCGCTCGGCTTCGCGGCGCTGACGGTCTTCGGCCTGCGCCGCCGCAAGCTCAAGGTGTCGGGCCTACTGCTCGGCTTCGCAGCGCTCCTGTCGAGCGTCGTCGTCTCGGCGGCTCTGGTCGAGGCGGCGCGGTTCGCGTTGCGCTTCTTCAACCGGGAAGCCCCCGCGAACGAAAACTTCGTGCTCGTCGGTTTCGCCGCGCTCGCCGTCTCGGCGACGGCGGCCGTCTACATCTTCTTCGTCAAGCGCGTGAGCGCGAACGGCCTGATGGCGGGTGCGCTGCTAATGTGGGTGCTGCTCACGCTCGCGGCCAGCGCTCTGCTGCCGGGCGTCAGCCACATTTTCGCGTGGCCGCTTCTGTTCGGCCTGCTCGGTTTCGCTTACGCGTTGACGCGCGGGGGTGAAGCGGAGTCCGCGCTGCTGTCGGCGTTGGTGGCGTGCCTCTACGCGATTCCCGCCGTGGTGCTGTTGAGCGCGAACATCTACCTGCTGTTCCTCGGTCTGAGGTTGCAGTTGCCCGCGCTCCTCGTCGTGTTGCAGGTGCTTCTGCTCGGACTGCTCGTGCCGCACATCAGACTCGCGGTCGCGTCGGCGCGCTGGCTCTTCCCGGCGACGGCGGTGGCGGCGGGCGTCGTCTGTCTCGTCATAGGGGGCATGGCTCCCGCGCGCGACCGCAATCATCCGCAGACGGACGTGGTCATCTACAGTTCGGACGCCGACAGCGGCGACGCGGTGTGGGCCAGCGTCACAAAGCCGACCGAGTGGTCGAAGCAGTTCTTCGCGCAGGGGTCGGAGGTGATCGCGCTGCCGGGGCGCTTCCCGAACGTCGATGGAAAGTATCTGGTGAGCAAGGCTCCGGCCGTCGAGCTCAAGAGCGACGAGCTCGAAGTGCTCGGCGACGAGACGAAGGACGGCGTGCGGACGCTCAAGATGCGCGTCGCCTCGCCGCGCGGCGCGCGCGTCGTGAGCCTGTACGTCGATCCGGGCGCGGAAGTACTCGCCGCCACGGTCGGCGGCCAGCGGGTCGAGTACAAACAGACGGGTGACGGAAAGCTCTGGTGGGAGTTGACCTACGCGGCCTTCCCGCGCGAGGGGGCCGAGGTCACGCTTGAGACTAAGGCTTCGGGGCCGCTTCAGGTGAAGGTCGTCAGCCAGTCGGACGGTCTCCCCGGCGCGGCGCAGGCGGCCTTCCAGAGTCGCCCGCCCTACAGCATTCCCGCGCGCAACAGCGACACGACGAACGTCACCAGAACCTTCACCTTAAACGCCGGCTCGCCCGCCTCCGCGCGGCTCACGAGCGGGCAGGGAGGCGCGGGCGCGTCCAACTAGATTCAGACCGGCGCGGGCGCGTCGCGTGAAGGCGCGCGCCGCACCCGCGCCGTAGTCGAAAGCGTGTAGTGAACAGATATGAATATCATCAAGTTTCTTCTGCGCAACTCGCGCGGTCTGGCGTTGCTCGCCATCATCGCGGGCGTGCTCAGCGGCACTAGCGGCGCGGCCCTCATCGGGCTGATTCACGCCTCGCTCGGGGCGGGCCCCGGCGCGCTGCTGAACATGCAGTGGCAGTACGCGGCGCTCTGCGTCGTGCTGCTGCTGACGCAGTACGCCTCGCAGGTCTTCGTCCTGCGTCTGTCGCAGGGGGCCATCTACGACCTGCGTCTGCGTCTGAGCAAGAGCATCATCGACGCCCCGCTGCGCGGTCTGGAAGAGGCGGGCTCGCCACGACTCATGGCGTCGCTGACGGGCGACGCGGCGACCATCTCGGCCGCGCTCATCAACGTCCCCATCATCTGCATCAACGTCGCCACGATACTGACGTGTCTGGTCTACGTGGGCGTGCTCTCGTGGCAACTCCTCGTCGGCCTGCTCGTCTTCATGGCCCTCTCCATCGCCTCTTACAGGCTGACGGTGCGGAAGGCCATGCGCCACCTCAAGAGCGCGCGCGCCGAGGCCGACACGCTCTTCGCGCACTTCCGCGCCATCATCGACGGCAACAAGGAGCTCAAACTCCAACGCCGCCGCCGCGAAGAGTTCTACGACGAAGAGATCAAAACCAGCGCGGCCACCGTCCGCCAGCACAACCTGCGCGGCATCACGACCTACATCCTCGCCGACGGTTGGGGCCGTCTGCTCTACTTCATCTTCATCGGCCTGCTCATCTACGTCGTGCCTCGGATGACCGCCGTCACGGTTCAGGATTTGACGGGATACATTCTCATCATCCTCTACATCCGAACCCCGATCACCGTGCTGCTCAACGTCATCCCGTCCTTCAGCGAGGCGCAGGTGGCCTTACAGAAGGTCAACGACCTCGGCCTCTCGCTCCAGAGGGAGATCGGCAAGGAGCGCCCCGCGCTGACCGCCGAGGTGAAGGCCGGGTGGAAGACCGTCGAGTTGGACGGCGTGATGCACGCCTACAGCACCGACCGCGAGGAAGGGAACTTCGTCCTCGGCCCGATTGACTTGACCTTCCGCCCCGGCGAACTGGTCTTTCTCGTCGGCGGCAACGGCAGCGGCAAATCGACGTTCGCGAAGATTCTGACGGGCCTTTACGTGCCCGAGGCGGGAGAGATCAGGCTCGACGGCCGACCCGTCACGAGCGAGACGCGCGACAGTTATCGTCAACTCTTCTCGGCCGTCTTCTCGGACTACTTCCTCTTCGAGCGCGTCGTCGCCTCGGACGACCCCGACCTTGACGCGCGCGCGCACGAATACCTCGTCAACCTCCAACTCGACCACAAGCTGCGCGTCGAAGACCGTAAGCTCTCGACCACCGCGCTCTCGCAGGGGCAGCGCAAGCGCCTGACCCTGCTCAACGCGTACCTCGAAGACCGCCCCTTTTACGTCTTCGACGAGTGGGCGTCCGACCAGGATCCGCTCTTCAAGCGAGTCTTCTACACACAACTGCTGCCCGAGCTGAAGGCGCGGGGCAAAGCCGTCCTCGTCATCACGCACGACGACCAGTACTACCACGTCGCGGATCGCGTCGTGAAACTCGACTACGGCCACTCCATTCCGGATAGCTACGACGCGCAGCCGTCCGACGTGGATTTGGCCTACGCATAAGCGCGGCGGAGGCGTCAGCGCGAACTTAAACAACGACGACGGCCGGAGGGCGGGGCGCGATTAACCGCCCGCATAAATGAACATGAGCTTAACCGAAGTGATTGATACGAACGTTGTGGCCGCGGACTCGACCGCCGCCTGCGCGGTGGAAGCGGCGGAGCCGCTCACGGTCAAGTTGCCGGGCGGCGTCTGGAACCTTTGGCGCTGGGCGGGGCTGCGCGGCACGGGCTTCGCCTTCTCGCACGTGCTGAAGCTCGCCGCGCCGGAATGCGCGGCGGCGGCCGACCTCCTGCTCGAAGTGGACGAGGAGATCGGGCGGCGGAAGGAAGACGCGCTCGACGCCGTGCGCGGGGCGCTCGACGCGCTCAAGGAGAACGGCCAGTGGGAGGACGCCGAGCGGCGGAACCCTCTGCTCAAGGCCCTGCGCGACCTGAACAAGGGCAGCGCGCCGGCGGCCTCGAAGTTCGCGAACTCACCCGAGGTCGTCCCGGCCGTCGAGGCTTATCGCGAGGCGCGGGCGCGGCGCGAGCACGCGGTCGCGATGTTCCGCAAAGCCTTCGAGGAGGCCGCGGCGCAAAGCTCGCGCGCCATCTACGAGGCGGCCCAAATGCCGCGCTTTCAGGAGGCCGTCATCTGGCAGAACCGCGCCGCCTTCCACTCGGCGGTCGTCCCGCTGCTGCGCAAGGAGCCGACCGGCGGCGCGCGCAACTCGAAGCAGCGGCAGCACGAAGAACTCGTCGCCACCTACTTGCAGCGCTACTGCCTGAAGAACGACACCATCGGCTTCTTCGGCCCCGTCGGCTGGGCGCGTCTCGGCGAAGGGAGCGAGGCCATCGCCGCGCGGCCGGGCGACGCAATCGTCACGGATCGCACCGTCTACTTCGAGGTCTGGGGCATCGACGCCTTCATCGAGAAGCTCAACAAGAACAAGGCCATCCGCCCGTGGATCGCGCCGCGCTGTCTGCCTTACCTCCACGTCGAGGGCAACTTCCTGCTGCTGCCGATGGCGCGCCCCATGCGCCTCTCGCCCGCGACGGCCGCGGCCCTCAAAGCCTGCGACGGGAAACGTTTGGCTCACGAGATCGTCGCCGCGCTGGTGCGCGACTTTCCCAACGAGATCAAGTCCGAGGCGCAGGGCTACGCGCTCCTCGACACCTTCGACAAACGCAAGTCCATCCTCTGGAGCCTGATGGTTCCGACGGGCTTGAACCCCGAAAAGTATTGCCGCCAGTTGATCGAACGCATCGGCGACGAGCGGCTGCGCGACGAAGCCCTCGCCGAACTGGACGAGCTCGAACGCGGGCGCGCGGCCGTCGCGCGCGCGGCCGGTAATCCCGAAGCGCTCGACCGCGCGCTCGCCGAGATCGACGAGACCTTCACGGGCATCACCGCCGCCGCCTCGACGCGCGCCGCCGGGAAGATGTACGCCGCGCGCACGCTCGTCTACGAGGACTGCCGCCGCGACATCGAGGTGGACATCGGCCCGCAGCTACTCGAAGAGTTGGGGCCGCCGCTCTCCTTAATGCTCACGAGCACGCGCTGGTACACGTACCAGGTGGCCGAAACCTATCGCAAGATTTTCCGCGAGGTCTACGAAGAGTTGGCGCGGCAGACGGGCTCGCGCGTCGTGGACGCCGCGACCTTCTGGTATCGCGTCAGCCCGGTCGTCTACGCCAAAGAGACGGTGGGGCAGAAGCTTCAGCCCGAGTTCCAGCGGCGCTGGGAGGAGATTCTCGACATCCCCGAAGGCGTGAGCCGCGTTCATTACACCTCCGAGGAACTGCGCGAGCGCGTCGAGTCCGCGTTCGCCGCGCCCTACGCGGGCTGGCCCACCGGCCGCTACCAGAGCCCCGACGTGATGATCTCCGCGCCGAGCGTCGAAGCCATCCGCGACGGCAACTTCGAGCTGGTGATGGGCGAGTTGCACCTCGGCACGAACACGCTGAGGGGCTCACTCTTCGTCGCGCAGCACCCGCGTCAGGGGGAGATTTTCGAGGCCGTGCGCCAAGACCTCGGCGAAGACAGCATCCGCGTCGCGCCGCCGAAGAACTGGCCCGGCTGGACGGCGCGCACCACGCCGACGCTCTACCCGCCGCAGAACTACCGCCTGATGGTCACGCACGACTCGTGCTGCGAGGCCGAGTCGCGCGCGCTGCCCATCGGGTCGCTCGTCATCGAGGAGCAGGGCGGCGAGTTGTACGTCCGCACGCGCGACGGCCAAGCACGCTTCGTCGGCGTCGAGGCGTTCGCCGACGCCTTCTCGGGCCAGTCCGTCAACCACTTCAAGCCGCTCAGGGCGCGCAGGCACAGGCCGCGCGTCACCGTGGACAGGATGGTCATCGCGCGCGAGTCGTGGGCCTTCTCCCCAGACGAGTTCGGCTTCGCGTACGAGAAGGACGACGCCGAGCGCTTTGTGGCGGCGCGCCGCTGGGCGGCCGAGCAGCAGATGCCCCGCTTCGTCTTTGTCAAATCGCCGGTCGAGGTCAAGCCCTTCTACGTTGACTTCGACAGCCCCGTCTACGTTGACATCTTCGCCAAGGTCGTCCGCCGCACGAAGGACAGTGAGGAGCACGCCGATTCGCTGATCGCGGTCTCGGAGATGCACCCCGTCCACGAGCAGTCGTGGCTGCCGGACGCCGAAGGCCAGCGCTTCACGAGCGAGCTGCGCATCGTCGCCGTAGACCCGGCTTACAACGGCCAAAAATAAGGGTTTTTGGGAGCTTTAAAGAATTCTTGAAGAACTATTTGGAGAATATTTAAAGGCTTTCTAAAGACTTAATTTTCCTAAATCGCTATTGTTTACGCGCGGTAAAGGTCACCGGCTGAGCTTTAAAACGTCGGTGACCGCCGCCGCGCTGAGGCGCTTGCGCGGAAGACGCGCGGGCGCGCGGGTTCTAAGGATGCTCTGCCGGTGAGCGAACTCTGAGCGGGCATCTTTTTCCGTGTCGGCCGCTTCGGCGGGTTGAATTCACGAAGGAGTGCAGATGAGAAAAGGGCTTTTGATTTTCGGGCTGGCCGCGATGATTCAGGTCGCTGCCGTCGCCGCCGCGGCGCAGACGGCGCAAACGTCTACGGCTTCCGCCAAGAGCGCCGACGCGGCGCAGAATCGCGTCGTGGGGCAGGTCGTTTCGGTCGATGCCGCCGCCCGCAAACTGGTTCTGAAGACGGCGAAGGGCGAGAGCGTCCCGGTCGTCTCGGACGCGAAGACCATCTGCCGCCGCGTTCCCGTCGGCGAGAAGACGCTCGACAACGCGGTCGTCATCGCCTTCGAAGAGATTAAGCCGGGCGACCAGCTCCTCGCGCGCGGCGCGGCCGCCTCGCAGGTTTTCGAGGCGCGGACGCTCGTCGTGATCAGCAAGGACGACGTCGAGCAGAAGCGCGCGCGCGACCGCGCCGAGTGGGAGCAGCGCGGCATCGAAGGCGTCGTGACGGCGGTTGACCCCGCGACCAAGCAGGCCACGGTGCTCGCCTCCTCGGCGGAAGGGCCGAAGCCCCTCGTCCTCGTCTTCACGGGCGACGTCAAGGTGCGCCGCTTCTCGCCCGACTCCATCAAGTACGCCGACGCGCTGCCCAGTTCGTTCGACCAGTTGAAGGTCGGCGACCGCGTCCACGCGAAGGGCGAGCGCAGCGCCGACGGCACGCGCTTCACGCCGGAGGAAGTGGTCTACGCCACCTTCCGCATCTCGGGCGGCCGCATCACTGCGATTGACGCGGCGACCGGCGAGATCAAGATCACCGACATCCCGACCAAGAAGGCGCTCTCCGTCTTCATCGGCTCGGACTCGGTCGTCCGCCGCCTCTCGCCCGAACTCGTCAAACAGCTTCAAAGCACGGCGGGCAAGGCCGCGACCGGCTCCGCCGTCGGCGCAGACCTTCAGCGGCAGATCGAATCCATGAGCACGCTCCGCATCACCGACCTCAAGCCGGGCGACGCGATTATCGTCTCCAGCACGGCGGACAAGTCGGCCGCGCGCGTGAAGGCCGTCATGCTCGCGACGGGCGTCGAGAGCTACATCAAACTGTTCGAGGGCGGCTCCGCGCGCCGCGACTTCAACCTCACGCTCGGGATGCCGAGCGGCATCAACTAAAGGACGTAAGACTTCAAGAAGCCTCACGGCTCGCCGGAGAAATTGGCTCTGACACCCGGTAAAGAATTAGAGGAGACCGAAATGCGCAAATTCAACACGATGTACGGGCGGGTGCTGTCCTTCGCGATAGTCTTCAGCCTCATGACCGTCAACATCTTCTCGCAGCAGCAGGCCGGCTTCATCCGCGGGCAGGTGGTTGACGCCAACGGCGCGGTGATCGTCGGCGCGACCGTCGTCGTGTCGAACGCCGACGCGCAGCAGCGCACGAGCAGCACCGACAAGCAGGGGCAGTACGTGGTCAACGGCCTCCAGCCGGGAACCTATACGGTGATGGCGACCCACGAAGGGTTCGCGCCGGCCCTCAACGAGGTGCAACTCGCGGCGGGCGCGGGCAGCACGCTCGACCTCAAACTGGGCATCGAGCTGCACGAAGAGGTGGCCGTTGACGGCAGCGGCTCCGGCCTCAGCACCGACCCCGACAGCACCACGGGCGGCATCGTCATGCGCGGGGCCGACCTCGACACGCTCTCGGACGACCCCGACCAGCTCGCCGCCGACCTCGCGGCGATGGCCGGAGGCACGGACGGCCCGAACGGCGCGCGCTTCTACGTGGACGGGTTCAGCGGCGCGAAGCTGCCACCCAAGACCTCGATCCGCGAAGTCCGCATCAACGCGAACCCCTTCTCGGCCGAACAGGACTTCCTCGGCTTCCGCCGCGTGGACATCCTGACCAAGCCCGGCGCGGACAAGTTCCGGGGCCAGGCGTTCTACAACTTCAACGACGAGTCGCTCAACGCGCGCAACCCGTTTTCGCCGAACCGCGCGCCCTTTCAGGCGCGTCTCTTCGGCGGCAGCGTCAGCGGCCCGCTCTTTAAGAAGCGCGCCTCCTACTTCTTCGACTTCGAGCGGCGCGACATCACGGAGAACGCCGTGGTCAACGCCCTCGTCCTCGACGCGGCGGGCAACCCGAGCAGCTTCAACCAGTCGTTCATCGTGCCGCAGCAGCGCACGAACTTCTCGGCGCGCTTCGACTACCAGTTGAGCAAGAACAACACGCTGGTCGCGCGCTTCCAGCACGGCCGCTCGGGCGAGCAGAACGCCGGCATCGGCAACCTCTCGCTCCCCTCGCGCGCCTACGACACGTCGAGCGTTGACAACTCGCTCCAGTTGACCGAGACGGCGGTGGTCAGCCCCTCGGCCGTCAACGAGACGCGCTTCCAGTACATCCACTCCAACCGCTCGCAGGTTGGCGACAACTCGGTGGCGACAATCAATGTGCGCGACGCCTTCACCGGCGGCGGCGCGGCGGTCGGCCTCTCCTCGTACACGAACACCCGCTACGAACTGAACAACACGACGACCGCCATCAGCGGCCAGCACACGTTCAAGTTCGGCGGCCGCCTGCGCCACGTCAACATCAACGACGACTCGACGCAGAACCCGGCGGGGACGTTCATCTTCACCTCGCTCGACCAGTACCGCGACGTGCTCGCGGGCGTGCCGGGCGCGAACCCCGCGCAGTTCCAACTCGTCGGCGGCAGCCGGTTCGTCGGCGCTTCGAAGACCGACCTCGGACTCTTCGTGCAGGACGACTGGCGCATCCACCCGACCTTCACGCTCTCGACCGGCCTGCGCTACGAGGCGCAGACCAACCTCGGCGACAAGATGAACTTCGGGCCGCGCGTCTCCTTCGCGTGGGCCCCGGGCGCGTCCAAGGCCAAGCAGCCCAAGACGGTGATTCGCGGCGGCGGCGGCATCTTCTTCTCTAACTACGACGAAGACCTGACCTTCTACGCCAACCGCTTCGACGGCGTGACCCGCCAGCAGTACATCATTGACAACCCCGACTTCTTCGAGAGCGCGCCGACGGCCGAGCAGTTGGCTGCCAGCGCCGTGCCGCAGTCAATCTGGCGCGCGGCCGAAGGCATGAAGATGCCCTACTCGCTCAAGGGCGTGATGAGCATCGAGCGGCAGTTGCCGCGCAAGACGACGGTCAGCGTCGCCTATATCTACGAGCGCGACCTGCACATGATCCGCGCGCGCAACATCAACGCGCCGCTCCCCGGCACGTTCGACATCAACGTCCCGAACAGCGGCGTGCGCCCGCTCGGCAACGTCGGCAACGTCTACCTCTTCGAGGACAGCGGCAAGAACATAGACCACACCTTGTTCATCAACTTCAACAGCCGCTTCAGCTCGAAGTTCTCGGCCTTCGGTCTGATCGGGTTGAGCAAGGAGACGGGCGACGCCGACGGGCCGTTCAGCTTCCCGGCCAACTCTTACGACCTCTCGTCGGAGTACAGCGCCGTGCTCGACGACGTGCACGCGTTCGCCAACGTCGGGCTCAACTACAACGGGCCGTGGGGGCTCACCTTCAACTCGATGGTGCGCGTCTCCTCGCCCGGCCGCTTCAACATCATCACCGGGCGCGACACCAACGGCGACTCCGTCTTCACGGAGCGTCCGGCCTTCGCCACCGACCTCTCGCGGCCGAGCGTCGTGAACACCCCGTACGGGGCCTTCGACCTCGACCCGCAGCCGGGTCAGGAGATCATTCCCCGCAACTACGGGCGCGGGCACAGCCTCTTCCAGGCCGCCCTGCGCGTCGGCAAGACCTTCCAGTTCGGCAAGACCAAGGGCAAGTCCGAGCAGAAGCCGTACGCGCTGACGTTCTCGACGCAGATCCAGAACATCTTCAACAACACGAACCTCGGCCCCATCGTGGGCAACCTTAGCTCGCAGCGCTTCGGGCAGTCGTACACGACCGCGACCGGCCCGCGCCGCGTTGACATGCAGGTGCGCTTCAGCTTCTAAGCGCACACGTACGCGGAACGGCGGGGCTCATACAGGCATGAGCCCCGCCGTCTCCGCAAGACCATCTTCACGAAACCAAACAATTCAATAATAGAGTTTGCGCGCCCAAAGTAGGCGAGGGAATAAGTGTAGTGATGTACGAGGAGACTATCAACGGCTACCGCCTTTCACCGCAGCAGGAGCGCCTCTGGCGTCTGCTCGTCGACACTCAGACGCCCCACCCCTTCCGCTCGGCCTGCGCCGCCGAGGTCGTGGGCGGCCTCGACGTGCAGCGCCTCGCGCGCGCGTTGACACTGGCCTGCCGACGCCACGAGTCGCTGCGCACGAGCTTCGAGACGCTGCCCGGCCTCGACCTGCCTTTGCAGGTCGTCGGCGACGAGGCGCGGCTCGTCAGCGTCCGCGCGTGCGAAGGCGGCGGCGACGTGGAAACGCTGCTGGCCCGCCTGCTCGACGAAGAGTTGGCGGCGGGCGGCGACGGAGTGCGCGCGGCCGTGGCCGAGTTGCGTGAAGGGCACACGCTGCTGGTGCTGAGCGCGCCCGCGATGTGCGCCGACGCCGCGTCAATGGTCAATCTCCTCCGCGAGCTTCCGGGGCTCTACGCCGAGGCCGAAGGCGCGGACGCGCACGACGCCGAAGCCGAAAGTGACGTGGTGCAGTACGTACAGTTCTCCGAGTGGCAGCACGAGTTGCTCACCGAAGGCGTTGGAGAGAAGGACGAAGACTCTACGGAGGTTTCGCCCTTCGACTTCTGGCGCGACAGGCCCGAAGGGGCCGCCGTCGCCCCCGCTCTGCCCCTCTGCCCCGAGCCGCACGCGGTCGCCGCGAACGCCTTCGCGCCGCGCCGCGTCGTCCGCGAGTTGAGCGGCACGACGCTGACCGCGCTCGATTCTCTGGCCTCTAAACTCGAAGTCGGGCCGGAGGCCATTCTGTTCGCGGCCTGGCAGACGTGGCTCTGTCGCTTGACGGGCGAGCCGCGTGTATTGACGCACGTGGCGGCCGGATGCCGCCCCTTCGAAGAGATGGCCGACGCCGTCGGCCTCTACGCCAAGCATCTGCCGCTGGCGACCAACTACCGTGAGCAGGAGACGTTCGCGGAGGCGGCCGCCGCCGCCGAGCGCGCGCTGACCGAAGGTCACTCTCGACAGGAGTATTACTCTCCCGCTTTGGCCCAAGAGGGCGCTGAGGATTCGACGCAGTCGGGCCTGCTCAGCTTCGCCTACGAGGATTGGTCTGCCGACGACCGTCTGCTGACCGCGAGCCAAAGCGTCGCGCAGCTCAGCCTGCGACCACTCTACGCCGTCAGCACATCGGATCGCTTCCGGCTGCGGCTCCGCGTAGAGCGGCGCAAAGACGCGCTTCACATTGAATTTGAATACGACTCTACCGAGGTGAGCCACGAGTCGGCGCGGCGCTGGGCCGAAGGGTACGAGGCGCTGCTCTCGGCGGCGCTCTCCGCGCCTGGCGCGCCCAGCCACGCGCTGCCCGCTCTGGCCGCCGCCGAGCGCGGGCTGCTGCTCGACTCCTGGGGCGTCCATCCGCAACCACTTTCACGTTCCACACAGTCCCTGCTCGACCAGTTCCGCCACTTCGCCGCCCTGCGCGGCGAGGAGCCGGCCCTCGTCTGCGAGGGGGACACGCTAAGCTTCTCACGCCTGGACTTGGACTCCGACCGCCTGGCGCATCTGTTGCGC
>JBJMGR010000350.1:0-5066 GCA_045807805.1 Pyrinomonadaceae bacterium
GTAGATGCGCTCGTCCGTGTTCGTGCCGTGGTCTGAGACGAGTACGAGCGCGGTGTCTGACGCCAAAGGCGCGCGCTCTATCGCGACCCAGACGCGGCCGACGAAGGCGTCGAGTTCTTTGAGCGAGGCCAGTTGCGTCGCCGCGTCGCGGTTATGGTGCGCGGCGTGGTCGAAGCCTGTCCAGTAGAAGTCCAGGTAACGAATCTTCGGGTCGCCCAACTTCTCCGTAAGCTCGCGCTCCATCTGCGCGTTGATGATGTTGCGACCGCCGATGCCGAGCTGCCACTCGTCGAAGAGGTCGCGCGGGTCGCGCATGAACTTATTCTCCAGGCCGCGCTGCAAGGTAGTCCAGCGCGTACCGCGTTGATAAAGCTGGAAGCTTAGGAACCGCTCGTCGTAAGGGTATGCGTCGGCGAGGAGCGGGACGCCGACCTCGTCGAGCAGTTCCGGCCCCGGCATGTCAACGCGGACGGCGGCCACGTTCGCAATCCAGAAGGGGATGAAGTTCAGGTAGTCGTAGGAGTGCAGAGTGTAACGGTCGAACTCGACGTTGCCCTTAATCTGTAGATGCTGGCCCGTGTCGAGCAGAGACCACGAAGGCCCAGAGAGGCTCATGCCTCGCACGTAGAAGTTTTCCAGCCGCGTGCCGCGCTCGTAGAAGACGTGCTCGAACCACGGCAGAAGGCTCTTGCCCGTGCGCGGGTCGTGCGCGCGTACGTAACGCTCGACCGTGTCGTGAGGCAGCCCGTCAACCTTTATTATGACGACGCGCTTCGCCTGCGCGGCCTGTGCGGAGAGTTGAAGGAGCAGCAGCAGGAGCGCGAGCGGGGCCGTCTTGCCGAGCGCCTTGCGGCACCGCACGAGTCTACCTGTTACACACCTGACATGTCGCATCCTACACACGCGGTCTCAAAGGTTCACTGCCCGACGGTGGCGAGAATCGCCTTCGCGTCGCCGGGCGCGATGCGGCGCTCCTCGCGCAGGGCGCTGCGTAGATAGTCGGCCGCCACCTGCCGGAGCGGCTCAGCCACGTCGGGTGAACGGTATATGGCGAGCAGTGCGCTCTTGGCCGCCTCGTTGTCGATGCGGTAGAGGCATTCGACGCTGAGGCGTCGCGCCTCCTCGTCGCGCGTCTGCGCGAAAATCTTCGCGGCCGCGCGCGCCGCCGCCGCGTCGCCGTGGCCGCCCGCCTCCGCGATGTAGCGCAGACTGCGCCGCACGTCCTCGATGTTGTAGACGACTTCGACGAGCGGCTCCTTCGCCACTTCGCGGAGGAAGCGCTTGTGATAAGCGAAGCGCCGACCGCCGTCGAGCGCGGCGCGGACATCATCGGGCGCGCCCGACTCGCGGTGCCTGTACGCGCCGAAGCTCAGGATGTTCGCGAAGCGGAGCATGAAGTTCGTCGCGCCTCCGTGTCGGCGGTCTGACAACTCCGCGCGGCGGTCGCGGTCGAGGCGAGAGGCGAGTCCCTTCGGGTCTTTCGCATACTCGACGAGGGCGGCGTACTGCTCGCGCGCGAGACGCGCCTCGGCGTCGAGGTCGTTCTCCAAAGGGTTGAGCGATACGCTCTCGACGCGGCGGCCAATCTCTTCGCGGAAGCCGGGGTCGAGCGTCGAGTCGAGCGAGAGCAGAAGCTTTAGCTGCGAGTATGCGCGAAGGCGTGTCGGCTGGTTCACGTCAATGCCGCGTCGGCTCGTGACGAAGTCGAAGACCGTCCGCCCGAGGAAGTAGTGTATGTCTCCGTAACGCGAGAGCGCGAGGAGGTTTCGCGTAACGTCCTCGATGACGCGGTGCGACATCTCGCGGCGCTTCGGGTTGAAGCGGTCGCGGAAGTCTACGAGCAGCGCGGGTATCTTCGGATGGTCGAGCCCATAGAGCGCGAGCGGAATTAGTTCGACCGCGCGCGCGCCCTCCGAGCCTTCGGCGACCTCGCGGTTATCCGAGTCGAAGAAACGGCGCTCCGTGTGGCCGTCCCATCGCGCGAGCCGCGAGTCGTCCCAGGGGCTCGCGATGTTCAGGAAGCGGCTCCCGAATTTTCGGTTACGGTTCTTATTCAACTCTTCGCGCGAGACGTAGAGTATGGCGTGCGTCGCCGAGCCGTCGGGCATCTCCAGAGGCTCGAAGTACAAGCCTTCGGTCTCGGCGCGCTGGCGCAGAAGTTCCCAGTTGTGGCCGCGCTCGTCGAGCAGCTTGGTCTTCTGGTCGCGCAGAGCGCGGTCGAGGTACGCGTCGTCGATGATGCCGCCGAAGGTCTTGCCCGTGAGCATGAGCCGCGCCTGAATCTCGTTCGACTCCTCGGGCGTGAACGCGGGCTGCTCGCCCGTCTCGGCCTCGTAGAGCGAGAGGATGGCGAGCGCGCGCATGATGTGCGCCTGTCGATAGCGCGAGGAGTTGCGGCCGAGAGTGCCGGTCGTAGACTTGGCGACGACGCCGTAAGGGTTGAAGACTACGTTCTGAAGCGCGAGCCACATGAAGCGTTGCCACACGTCGCGCTCGGGCGCGGCGAGGTCGAGGACGGGCGGAGGCATGCCGCTCTTTGTCGCGGACTTCTTGTCGCCGACGCGGCCGTAGAGGAAGGGAATAGCGGACGCGACGCGCTGCAAAGCGCTCGGCCGCGTGTATGTGAGCATCCAGACGTAGCGCAGACGGTCGTTCTCCGGGTTCGTGTCGCCGAGCGTGTCGCGCAGGATACTTACGAGCGGGACTTCGCTGCCGTCGCGCGTCGAATCGTTTTTGTCAGGCGCGCCTTCATCCTTCAACCCCTTGAGGCTGCCGAAGACGGTGAGTAACTCCGCGTCGCTTCCGATTGGCAGCCTCTCCATTCGGAAGAGCGGCGCGTCAGTCTTGCGTGGGAGCGTGTCGTCGGAGTTCGGGAGGACGTTCGCCATCTGCGCGCGAGCCGCGAGCGTCAGCGTCGGCGAGACGAGCGCGAGCGCGGCGAGCAGAAGCGCCGTGAGTCCTCCGCGTAGGTTCGTCGGGTGAACAGTCAACATCAAGGTCTTCGGCTTCATCCGAATGGTCGAAGGGCTCCGTTAGGAGCGAAATGATTGCGCCCGCCTCGTCCGACCGCTCGCGCGGATTAAGCGCGGACGCCCGCCCTCTGTTCGCACGCCGCGTTCAAAAGCAACGCACGTTCCTCTCAAAGGTTGTTAATCTACAAGTAATCTACACGAAGAGGCCGATAAATCCCACGCTTTTCTGAAATGCGTTTCGCTCGCGCACGGGCTTCGGCCCGTGCGATGCCCGCCGCTCAAACCCGAGTTGCCCTCTTTAACTCGAAGGCAGCGGACTAACGCGTGGCGGCCTCGGTCAAAGCCGCGAGAGATTCGGCGTCGAGCACGTAGATTTCCGCCGAAGGCACTCGACCGAGCGAGACCGTTGCCTTCGGCTTTGACGTTCGGCGAAGGCTCGCCGTTAACTCGTCGTTGCTGAAGTAGCGTCGGCCGCGCGCGACGACTATAACGTCGCCCTCTCGCATCTCACGCACGGCCGCGCGGTCGGAGAGAGAGAGTTCGCGCAGGTCTTCGCGTCCGGCGAGCCGCGCGTAGTAGGCCGTGAGTTCCGGCGTCTCGCTCGCGACGCGCGCGCCGGGCGCCGCGAGTCGCGCGACCTCCTCCATGATTTCGCGCGTGCTCGCGTCGTAGAACTCGTCGTGCGGAAAGTAGTCTCCCGCGCGCTCCCATCCGCCGCCGAGCGCGCTCGTGTAGAGGCGGTAGTGCGGGGAGGCGCTGAGCGACGCATACGCCGACGAGGCGAGCACGACGAGCGCGAGCGCCGAGCATGCGTACGCGCGCGCGCGGCCGTCAACGCCTTGACGCGAAATGACGCGCGAGAGCAGGCCCGCCGCGGCGTAAACGCCGACAGCCGCCGTGATAAGCACGGCCGGCATCACGAACGTGACATAGCGCGTGAACTTCCCACCCATGAACGTGAAGGGGAAGAACCAGAAGAAGAGCCAGAAGAAGATGAAGTAGCGGCCGTCGCCGAGTCGTTTGCGGAAGAGCTGCGGCAGTCCGACGATGAAGGCGACGACGACCGGCGTCGCGAGCTTGACGCCGACGAAGGTGAAGTAGAAGTACCACGGCGAGCCTTGAAGCCAGAGAGTCATCTGGTTTCGATATAGGTGGCCGAGGAACTCGTAGCTGTCGTGGCCGATGCGCCCCTCGCGCGCGAAGACGCGCATCTCCTGCCACGTTCCCGGCAGAAGTATCGTTGGATTGCAGACTAAAAAGGCGAGCGCCATCACCGCGAAGAAGACCATCCACTTGCGCTTGCCCACGCGCCAACGCGTGCGCGGGTCGCCCTGAAAGGCGTAGTAGTAAGCGGCGGTGATCGCGAAGTAATGAGGCACGTACTTCGACGCGAGCATCGCGCCGAACGCCGCCGCCGCAGCCCAGTAGAAGGGCTCCGGACGCCTGCGCCCCTCCTCCGCGATTGTCTGCCCGCGCAGCCAGAAGACGTTACCCAAAAGGAAGAAGAAGAGTAGGAAGCTGTCCTCTTTCGCGATGCGGTTGAATCCAATCGCGGCCGGGTCTAAGGCCCACAGCGCCGCCGCGACCAACGCGACCTCGACGCCGAAGAGTTCGCGTGTAACGAAGAAGATGAGTAGCCCCGAGAGAGCGCCGAGCAGAGCGCCCGGCAGACGCGCGGCGGTCTCCGTCGAGATGCGTAGTTGAGGATTGTTGCGCGCGGGCGCGAGGTCGTTCCAACGCTCCGAGACGATGATGCTCGCCGCGAGCATCGCCTTCATCAGAAAAGGGTGCTCGCCGTTGGCGGGCGTGAGTCCCTTCTCTCGATACTCGGCGACGGCCTTGACCTTGTTCAACTCGTCTTCGCTCAGACTCTCCGCGCCGAGACGGTAGACGCGTAAGCCGAGCCCCGCTAGCGTGAAGAGGCAGAGCGCGGCGGCGATGAGCGCGCGCCCGTTCGCGCGCACGACCCTCGCGGGAAAGAGTTCCGGCGTGATGCTCGCGGTCGTGACGGACGGGGCTGACAAGGCTCTCGCAAACTCTCCGGTAAAAGAAACGGCCGTGCGCGGACGATCACGCGACGGCCCGACCTTCCAA
>JBJMGR010000351.1:0-22468 GCA_045807805.1 Pyrinomonadaceae bacterium
AGTTGCCGCGCACGCTGCCGGGACTCGCCGCGCGTGTCTTCTCAAAAATTCTCCCGTCGGGCGAACTGGACGACCGCGCGAGCCCGGAGCTTGCGCGCATACGCGCCGACATCGTGCGCATGCGCTCGACCATCACGCGCTCGCTCGAAACCCTGATGCGCCGCTCCGAGGAGGCGATACAGGATCAGCTCGTCACGCTTCGTAACGACCGCTTCGTGATCCCCGTCAGAAGCGACCACCGTGGCCGCGTCGCGGGCGTGGCGCACGGCTCCTCTTCCTCGGGCGCGACCGTCTTCGTCGAGCCTCTTGAAACCATCGAGTCGAACAACGAGCTTCAGGCGTTGCGCGAGACCGAGGAGCGCGAGATCACGCGCATACTCTTCACGCTCACCGAAGAGTTGCGCGCGGAGCTTCCCGCGATAGAGCTTGCCGCTCGGGCGGTCGCGGAGTTGGACTTCGTCAACGCGAAGGCCGCGCTCGCCGCGCACCTGCGCGCCGTCGAGCCCTTGATTGATGAAGAGAACGCCCTCGAACTCGTGGAGGCGCGCCACCCTCTGCTCGAAGAGAATCTGCGCGAGCAGAACACGGAAGTCGTGCCCGTCTCGCTTCGACTCGATGCGGAGCGGCCCGTCATGGTCATCTCCGGCGCGAACGCGGGCGGCAAGACCGTCGTCTTAAAGACCGCGGGCCTTCTTTCGCTGATGGCGCTCTCTGGGCTGCACGTGCCCGCGCGCGAGGCGCGCGTGCCGATGTACGCCTCGGTGCTCGCGGACATAGGCGACCGGCAGTCGCTCGCCGCGAACCTCTCGACCTTCACATCGCACGTCTCGAACATTCGCCGCATGGTTGAGTTGTGTGTGAGCCCCGCGCTCGTGCTCTTCGACGAAGTCGGCACGGGCACAGACCCCGAAGAGGGCTCGGCGCTCGGCGTCGCGGTCGTCGACCACTTCCGGCGCGTGTGCGGAGCGCACGTCATCGCGACGACGCACTACTCGGGCCTGAAGATGTACGCGTCGAACGAGGAGGCCGTGCAGAACGCGTCCGTAGAGTTCGACGAGCGGACTTTGCAGCCGACCTACCGCTTGCTCGTAGGCGTCGCGGGCTCTTCCGCCGGGCTTGAGATAGCGCGCCGCTTCAAGCTGCCCGAGGAGATAATCGAGGCCGCGCGCTCGCGCGTTGACGAGCGCACGCTCGCGGCCGACGCGTACCTCAGACGCATACAGCGCGAGTCCGAAGAGGCCGAAGGTCTACGCCGCGCGCTCGAAGAGGAGCGGCGCGCGGTCGCCGAACGTTACAACTCGCTCGACGCCGAAGCCGCGCGGCGCGAGCGCGAGCGTCAGGCGGAGTTCGCGCGCACGCTTGAGCGCGCCGTCGCGGAGTTCGAGCGTCAGTCGCGCGAACTCTACTCGAAGATTGAAGACCGCGCGCAGCGCGTGAGAGTCGAGCGCGAGGCCGAGCGCCGCGCCGCCGAACTACGCCGCGAGGCGCAGAAGGCGCGAGCCGAAGCGCGTCCCGCTTCGACACAACGGACGGGCGAGGCGGGCTCGCCGCGCGTCGTCAAAGGCTCGCGCGGGGAGGTTGATGCCGGTACAGCGACGCCTTCACCTACGGGCGCGCCACAGCGCGACATCGCGGCGGGCGACGAAGTCCGTCTGAAGACGCTCGGCATGACGGGCACGGTCGAGCGCATAAGCGACGGCGAGGCCGAAGTGCGCGTCAAGAACCTACGCTTCCGCGAGAAGGTCTCGAACCTCGAACTCGTCGCGAGCGCGCCGAAGCCGAAGAAGGAGGACGACACGCTCGCGGGCCGCCTGCGCCGCATGCAGGAGCGCGGCACCGAAGTTAAGCTCAAGGCTTCGCGCGAGAGCGTTGACGCCGAACTAAACCTCATCGGCCAGACCACGGACGAGGCGCGCGACCGCGTTGACCGCTTCCTGGACGAAGCATACCTGCAAGGCCACTCGCACGTACGCATCATCCACGGCCACGGCACCGGCGCGCTCCGCCGTGCGGTCGCCGAACTGCTCCGCACGCACCCGCACGTCGAGCGCTTCGACCTCGCGCCCGAAAATCAGGGCGGCGCGGGCGCGACCGTAGTCGAGTTGAAGCAGTAAGAGAGCCGGAGAAGTTTTTTATGTCCGCGCGGACGCGCGTCAAAGTCTGCTGCATCGCGAGCGTCGAGGAGATGCGCAGGGCGGTCGAGTGCGGCGCGTCGGCGGTGGGGTTGGTGTCCGAGATGCCGAGCGGGCCGGGCATCATCCCGGAAGAGTTGATAGCGGAGATTGCCGCGCGCGTGCCGCCCTCGGTCGCGACGTTCCTACTGACCTGCAAGCAGGACGCGGACTCAATCGTCGAGCAGCAACGGCGCTGCCGCGTAAACACCCTTCAACTCTGCGACCGCGTCGCGCGCGACGTTCACAGGGAGCTTCGCGAGCGCCTGCCCGGCGTCTCCATCGTGCAGGTCGTACACGTCTCGGGCGAGGAGTCGTACGAAGAGGCTCTCGGAGTCGCGCCGCAAGTTGACGCGCTGCTGCTCGACTCGGGCAACCAGACTCTCGCGGTCAAAGAACTCGGCGGCACGGGCCGCACGCACGACTGGCGCGTGAGCCGTTCGATAGTCGAAGCGGTTTCGCCCGTGCCCGTCTTCCTCGCGGGCGGCCTTCGGCCCGAGAACGTCGCGGAGGCCGTCGAGTCTGTGCGCCCCTTCGGCCTCGATGTGTGCAGCGGAGTCCGTACCGGCGGCCGACTCGACGCGGAGAAACTAAAGCGCTTCTTCGCGCATATAGTTTAGGAGGCGCTCGCGCTCTTGCCACGCGCACGCCCCGTGGGTTTGAATCTAACTAAACGATGCGTTACCCGCAGACATTCATCGAAGACCTCAGGCGGCAGGCGGACATCGTGCGCGTCCTCTCGGACTACGTCACGCTCAAGAAGAAGGGCTCGAACTGGATGGCCTGCTGCCCCTTCCATCAGGAGAAGACGCCCTCGTTCTCCGTCAACCCCTCGAAGAATATCTTCTACTGTTTTGGGTGCGGAAAAGGAGGCTCGGTCTTCAACTTCGTGATGGAGCTTGAGGGGTTATCGTTCCCCGAGTCGGTGCGCGTCGTGGCGGAGAAGGCGGGCGTGGCGCTGCCGGAGTTGGTTGACGATAAGCGGTTCGAGACGAAGCGCAAGGAGGCAGACGAGGTCATACAGCTCAACGCGTGGGCCTTGGAATTCTGGGAGCGCCAACTGTCGGAAGAGAACTCGGAGGCGCGCGCCGCGCGCGAGTACGTAGAGGGGCGCGGCATCAATGAAGAGACGCGGCGCACGTTCCGTCTCGGCTACGCGCCGAACAGTTGGGACGCGCTCGGGATCTATCTTAAAGGCAAGGGTGCGGGCATAGGGCAGATAGAGCGGAGCGGCCTCGTCGTCAAGAAGGAGCAGGGCGGCTACTACGACCGCTTCCGGGGCCGTCTAATCTTCCCCGTGATGGACGCGCAAGGGCGGCCCGTAGCCTTCGGCGCGCGCGCGATGCGGCCGGGCGACGAGCCGAAGTACTTGAACTCGCCCGAGACCGCCGCCTACACGAAGGGCCGACACCTCTTCGGCCTGAGCGCGACGCGCGACGAGATACGGCGCAAGAAGTTCGCGATTCTCGTCGAGGGTTATCTAGACCTGATAGTCCCCTTCCAGCACGGTGTGCGCAACGTCGTCGCGAGTCTCGGCACTGCGTTAACGAACGAGCAGGCGAAGTTACTAGGGAGATTTGCGCGCAAGGTGGTCGTAAATTATGATGGAGACCGCGCCGGGATAAACGCCGCGAAGCGTGCAATAGAGGTTCTTCTCCCGGAAGATTTCGAGGCGAAGGTGCTCGTCCTCCCCGATGGCACAGACCCTGACGAGTTCGTGCGCGCGCAGGGCGTCGAGGAGTACAACAAGAGGCGTGGCGCGGCCGTCCCGCACATACAGTTCGTCCTAGAGCAGGCCGTGGCCCAGCGCAACCTTCGCAACCCCGCGCAGAAGGCGGAGGCGGTCGAAGAGGTCTTGCCCTTCGTGCGCGCCGTCCGCAATTCGATTCAGAAGCGCGAATACTTTGACATGATGATGGACGCGCTCCGCGTCGAGGAGAAGGGGCTCCGCCGGGAACTCTGGAAGAGCGTCGGCGCGCGCGAGTCGGGAGCTTCGGCCGCCGACGTTAAGAAGAGCGTCATACGCGCCGAGTCGCCGCCGCCTACGGTCGCGGAGCAGAGGCTTCTGGAGCTGCTCGTAAGCGACGCCGAGCTGCGAAGCGCCGTGCTCCCGCAGTTGGACGAGGGCGATTACGCCGAGCTGCCGACGGCCGCAATCTTCAGCGCCCTGAAAGAACTCGACGCGAAGGGGCTTGCGGTTGACTTCTCGACGCTCGGCTCTCTGACCGAGGACGACCCTCTGGCGGCAGACCTTGTGCCGCTCGTGCTCATGCACGAGCGCGAGCGCGCCGAAGGAGAGGCGACCGACGCCTTCCTCGAAGAGGCAGAGAGTTGCTTGATGACGCTCAGGCTGATGAGCTACGACAGGCGACTCAGGGAGCTTGCCGCCGAGATAACGGCCGCCGACCGCGCTGGCGCTGAAGCGCTGCGCGACGAACTCATCATGGAAGACTTTGAACTGAAGAGACGGCGCACGGCCCTACTGCCGAGCGCGGGCGGCGTGACACCCTCATCCTGAACCGGCCGAACAGGCGAAGACACTCAAGCCGGCCGACACTCATTCCCTTTCCGAGCAGACCGAGGCGGAGCAAGAGAAGATGAGCATGGAAGAGAAAGATCAGGAAGACGTAATGCAGCGCCTGCTGGAACTCGGGGGCGACAAGAAGTTCCTCACGTTCGACGACCTCAACCGAGAGCTTCCCGACAACATCGTCTCGCCCGACGACATAGAGGACGTACTCCAAAAGCTCGAAGGCTCGAACATCACGGTCACCGACTCCGAGGAGCGCCTCATCGAAGTCACGACCACGGTCGTCTCCTCCGACGGGCTCGAAGACGAGATGGACGAAGACATCGAGCTGGACTTATCGGCCGGAGTCTTAGAGAAGACGAACGACCCCGTCCGCCTCTATCTGCGCGAGATGGGTATCGTGCCGCTCCTCACTCGCGAGGGCGAAGTCACAATCGCGAAGCGCATCGAGCGCGGGCAGATTAAGACTCGGAAGGCCATCTCGCGCTCGCCCATCGCGGTGAAGGAGCTTTGCAAGGTCGGCGAGGAGTTGGAGGCTGGACGCCTCAGCATACGCGAGCACGTCACCTTCTCCGAGCAGGCGGAGTTGACGGGGCAGGAGGACAAGGCCGACGAGTATCTGCGCTGGACTCTGGAAGGCATAGAGAACATACGCCGCATCTTCAAGACGGGACTGAAGGAGTGGGAGAAGCTTCGCGCCGAGCAGAAGCTCCTGCGCGGAAAGAAGTCGAAGAAGCTTTCGAGGCTCAAGCGCAAGGTCGCGCGCATGCGCCTTGAGATTGCGCAGGAGATGAAGCAGCTCAACCTGACGGAGCACGCGCGCCAGCGCCTCATCAACTCCATACGCAAAGTCCACAAGGAGATTCGCGTCGCGGAGAACGCCGTCGCGAGCTACACCGAAAAGCTCAACCGCAAGCGCATACGCCCCGACGAGGAGAAGGAGTACAAGCGACACATCTCGAACGCGCGCAAGCAGCTTCTACAGATAGAGGCCGACCACCAGATTGCGCCCGTCGAGATAAAGCGCTCGCTGCAAGCGATAGTCACGGGCGAGACCGAGACCGCGCAGGCCAAGCGCGAGTTGATCGAGGCGAACCTTCGGCTCGTCGTCTCCATCGCGAAGAAGTACACGAATCGCGGCCTACAGTTCCTCGACCTGATTCAGGAAGGGAACATCGGCCTGATGAAGGCCGTGGACAAGTTCGAGTGGAGGCGCGGCTATAAATTCTCGACCTACGCGACGTGGTGGATTCGTCAGGCGATAACGCGCGCGATTGCCGACCAGGCTCGGACGATTCGCATACCCGTCCACATGATCGAGACCATCAACAAGCTCATACGCACCAGCCGCGCGCTCGTGCAGGAGTTGGGCCGCGAGCCTACGAGCGAAGAGATCGCGCGCAAGATGGACATACCCGTCTCGAAGGTTCGGAAGGTCTTGAAGATCGCGCAGGAGCCCATCTCTCTCGAAACTCCCATCGGCGAAGAGGAGGATTCGCACCTCGGCGACTTCATCGAAGACCGCTCCATCCTCAACCCCTCGGACGCGGTCGTCGCCTCGAACCTGCGAGAGATAACGGACGAGGTCTTGGCGACCCTCACGCCGCGCGAGGAGAAGGTCATCAAGATGCGCTTCGGATTGGGGCCGAACGGTTCGGAGCATACGCTCGAAGAGGTCGGCCAGCACTTCGCCGTCACGCGCGAGCGCATACGACAGATTGAAGCCAAAGCCCTACGCAAACTCCGCCACCCCTCGCGCTCGCGCAAGCTCAAGGCGTTTTTAGAGAGCGTCCGCCAGTAGCGCCCTCAGAAGAGCAGTGTGCGTTGACGCCCACCCCCGGCGGGCGTAATCTTTACGCGAAGCCCGACCGCCAACGGGCTATCCTTTGGCGGAGGTTAAGCAATGTCTGAAGACGCAACCACGCGGCCAACAATTGAGACAGTACTCGAACGCATAAACGCGCTCGGCGAACGCATGAACGAAGGTTTCGCTACCGTCCACACGAGACTTAATCAGATGGACACGCGGCTCAAACAGATGGACACCCGGCTCGAACAGATGGACACGCGGCTCGACCGCACGCAGGCGATGGTTCACGAGATGCGCGCGGATTTCCGAGAGTTTCGGGCGCAGTTCAAAGAGCCGGCCTGAGCTTTCCGTTCTTAATTAAACTTCCCGCGTCCGCCTCCCTCCTACTGGTTCAGGTGGAAACTGCGGTAAACTCGCGGCGAGACTCGGGCATCCAAACCCGAGTCTCGCGCTTTTGGTTTTGGATTAGAGATGTCGAAAAAAGTTTTAGAGAGTTACAAGCGTAAGCTCGACGCCGAGGAGGGCTGGACGCGAAAGCAGGGCGCAAGTTTGCGCGTGGCCTTGTGCTACCCGAACGTGTACGCGGTCGGGATGGCGAACCTCGGTTTCCAGTCGGTCTACGAGCTTTTCAACCGCGTCCCCGAAGTCGCATGCGAGCGCGTCTTCCTGCCCGACGCGGACGAGATGCGCGAGTACGAGCGCACGGGCGCGCCGCTCCTCTCGCTCGAATCGCAGACGCCCGTGCGCGACTTCGACGTAGTCGCCTTCTCAATCTCCTTCGAGACGGACTTCCTCAACATGGCGCGCATGCTCAAACTCGCGCGCGTGCCCGTCTGGGCCAAAGACCGCACGCACCACGACCCGCTCGTCTTGATGGGCGGCGCGGCGTCGTTTCTAAACCCCGAGCCCATCGCGGAGTTCACGGACGTGGTCGCCGTCGGCGAGGGCGAGATACTCGTCCCCCGACTCGTCGACCTCCTCTTCGAGAACGCGAGCGAGGGCGGGACGAAGGAAGACCTTCTTCTCAAGCTCGCGCGCGTAGGCCGCGGCTTCTACGCGCCTTCGCTCTACGAAGTCACTTACAACGCTGACGGCACGGTCGAGGCTTACACGCCGAAGTTCGAGGGCGTGCCCGCGAAGGTCGGAAGAATTGTCGCCGCCGAGAATCCGAAGGAGGGAAGCTTGCGTCGCGCGATGCGTCGCGGCGACACGGAGATCGTCGCGAAGTTGAAGGAGCCCGAAGTCTTCGCGCCTTCGTCAATCATCTGGGCGCCCGCGGCCGAGATGGGCGAGCGTTTCCTCATAGAGATTTCGCGCGGCTGCTCTCAAGGGTGCCGCTTCTGCTGGGCGGGCTTCAACTACTGGCCGCCGCGCGTCGTGCCCGCGCGCGACATTCTCGCGAAGGCCGCAGAGTGGCGCGCGCGCACGGACAAGATAGGTCTCGTCTCCACGGCCGTCTGCGACCATCCCGAGATAAGCGAGATACTCAGCGGCCTTCGCGAGATGGACTACAAAATCTCAGTCTCGTCGCTCAGGCTCGACCAGATAGAGGACGAGCTTTTGGACGCGCTCGTCGCGTCGGGCGACCAGCAGATTTCGGTCGCGCCCGAGACGGGAAGCGACCGCCTGCGCCGCGTCATCAACAAGAACCTGACGAACGGCGAGATTGTAGACATCTGCGGCGCGGTCTTCGACCGTGGGATGCTCACCGTCAAGCTCTACATGATGGCTGGCCTGCCGACCGAGACCGACGAAGACCTCGAAGCGATGGTCGAACTCGTCGAGCGCATCAAAGACCGTATGCTCGAAGCGGGCAAGCGCTTCGGCCGCGCGGGCAAGATCATCCCCGCCTTGAACGGCTTCGTGCCGAAGCCGAACACGCCGTTCCAGTGGGAACCGATATGCGAGGAGCGCGAGTTGAAGCGGCGCTTGAAGTGGCTCTCGAAGAACCTCGCGCGCATACCTAACGTCGAGGTGCGCGTGATGTCGTCGCGCATTGCGCACGAGCAGGCGCTCTTCTCCTCCGGCGACCGCCGCGTGGCACGAGTCATCGAATCGATGACTCGCCACCGCGACGACCTGCAAGCGGCGCTGCGCGAGACCGGCATCGACCCCGCCTTTCACACCTCGCGTGCGCGCTCTTACGAAGAAGTCCTGCCGTGGGAGATCGTTGACTCCGGCATGGGCCGCCCGTTCCTTGAGAAGGAGCACACGCGCGCGCAAATCTCGCGCTCGACCGCGCCCTGCCCTTCGGTAGACACCTGCACGCGTTGCGGCGTCTGCCCGACGACCTGGCTCGCCGCCGCGCCCTCCGGACTCGTCCAACTTGTGAGCAAGAAGGTCAACGCGGCCGCCGCTTAAAGAACAGTAGACAGAAGGCAGAAAGCAGAAGGCAGTCAGGAGCAAGCGTCTCCTGACTGCCTTCTGCCTTCTCTTACTGTCTACTGCCTTCTGCCTTCTGCCTTCTGCCTACTGCCTTCTCTACTGCCTTCTCTACTTCACTGGGGATTTATGAAGCCGCTGCTGCGCACCGTGTGGTCGAACGTGTACTGGTATGTGTAGCCGGGAAGTTTGACGGGGCGCGTCCACTGTACGCGCGCGACTATCTGGCCTCCGTCCCTCTGCACGTTGATGTAGGCGTTGTCGGGCAGTTCGTACTCCTTCGCCGTCTGGCGCAACTGCTGCGTGACCCACTCGGCTGACTGGCCCGGCGGGTATGCCGCCTTGTTGACCGTCTCCTGCATGGAGTCTTTGAAGAGGAACGCATGATACGAGACGGGCGCGTAGTTGTAAGCCGAGTAGGCCGCGAGCAAGATGATGGCGAAGACGATTATGAAGTTGAAGCGCGACCCGCCCCTCTCGCCCGCGCGCGGGCCTCTCTGCTGTGCGAGATGCATCTCCGATTTCTCCGGGTAAGAAAAGGGCGAGGTTAAAAGGCCGCACCAAGCGCGGCGCGTATCGAGTCGCGGACGACGCGCGCGGGGACTTCTCGTCCATCAACTATGCGCGCGCGCCCGAGCCCTTCCAGGAGCACCCAACGCACGCTCCCGCCGACGGCCTTCTTGTCGGAGCGCAGTGCGCGCTCGACCTCGTCGGCGTCGAGGTCTGAGGCGCGCGGCAGACGCCCCGCGAGCTTCAAGGCCCCCCGCAGAGATTCTAGCTCCGAATCGTCGATGAGTTCCAGCCTTTTTGAAATCTCGGCGGCGGCGAGCATGCCGTAACCGACGGCCTCTCCGTGGCGAAAGCGCCTGTACTTCGTCAATAATTCCAGCGCGTGGCCGACCGTGTGGCCGAAGTTTAGGATGCGCCGCGAGCGTGCGTCTTCACGACTCACGTCTTCGCGTTCGTCGCCCGCGACGATCTTCGCTTTGAACTCGCACTGCGCCGCGATGATGGCCGCAAGCTCTCGCTCGCGCGACTCGTCGCGAGTTTCGTCACGTACCTCTTCATGATTGCGGCGCGACTCTCCGGCGAGGAACTTCAACGTCCGCTCGAAGAGCCTTCGGTCTCCGACCGCGCCCTGCTTTATCGCCTCGCACCAGCCCGCGGTCAACTCGCGCGGCGGGAGCGTCCTTAAAGTGTCGGTGTCAATGACGACGACCGACGGCTGATGAAAGACGCCGACGACGTTCTTACCCGTGCGCGTGTTGACGCCGGTCTTGCCTCCGACCGAAGAGTCAATCTGCGCGAGCAGAGTCGTCGGCGCTTGCACTACCCGGACGCCGCGCAGGTGAAGCGCCGCCGCGAAGCCCGCGAGGTCGCCCACCACCCCGCCGCCGAGCGCTACGACCGTATCGCTCCTCTCAATCTTCGACTCGGACAGAAACGCGAGCGCGCGCTCCGCCGTGCGCAGATTCTTGAAGCGCTCGCCGTCGCCCATAAGCCAGTGCGACACCTCGAAGCCTTCGCCGCGCAGAGACGCGACGGCGCGCTCGCCGTACAGACCGAACACGCGCGCGTTCGAGACGACGGCGACGCGTCGCGCCTGCGTTGGAAGCGACGCGCGCGCCGCGACCCCAAGCTCCGACAGAAGCCCCGCGCCCACAGACACGTCGTAGCCGCGCCCGCCGCCGAGCCGCACCGCCACGCGCCGCCTGTCCTTGTTGTCGCCCACGTTCATTCTTCTCACGCGCCCTCGTCGCCCTTTAATTCTTCGAGCAACGCGTCGGCTAGAAGGTCGAAGCTCAAGTCGCCGCCCCAGAGCAGCCGCGCGAGTTCTTCGGCGCGGTAGCGCGAGGCCGTGTTCCAAACGTCTATCAGTTCGCCGCCCGCGGCGCGCGACGCGAACCAGCGCCGCCCGTGTCGCGAGCGAAGATGCTCGCGAAGCCCCGCCGCTAAGAGCCGCGCGCGTAGACCTGTGGCCGACGCGAACCACTCGTCCGCGTCTCGAAGATGTGAGGCCGCGTGATACCGGAAGCCCGTGGCCTCCGTGAAGCGGGCCGCGTACTCTTCGGTAGACTGCTCAGAGCGTGCGTCGCCAGCAGTGTCGAGCGCGAGAGCGTGTCGGAGGCGCGCGCAGTCGAGCCTCGCCTCGTACAGTTCCACGAGTGACGCCGCACGCGCCGTCTCAAGAGCCTCAGTCGCGCGCATGCCTCGCCGCCCCGCGAGCCACGAAGGCTCCACGAACAGATGCGAGAGCAGCAGCGCGTGCCCTCGTTCGGTCGCGGTGTCCGCCGCGTAGACGAACTCGGGGTGACGCGCGGACGCGTCGCGCGACGCCCACGCGAAGACCTGCGCGCGAGCGCCCTCTCGAAAACCGCGACGTTGAAATTCGAGCCCGCCCTCGCGCGAGCCCACGACGAGCCGCACGTCTTCGGGCGGCAGCGTGGCAAAGCACGCAGTCTCTACCCGCCCGGCGCGCGCGTCTTCGACGTGCAGGTTGCGCTGCGACTCGACGCGCACGCCGAGCCCCGCGAGCGCTTCGGCGTAAAGCTGTCGAAAGGCTCGCGCGGGAAGACGTTCGTCGAAGCGCGTCGAGCGCTCGAAGAAGAACGTGTCCGAGTAGTCGGGCGTGAGCCCCGCGCCCTCGGGCAACTCGCGCGCGGCCCACTCCGCGAGGCGCGACATGTACGCTGACTCCGTCCGACGCAGGAAAGAGTCAGCGGACGCGGCCAGCGCTTCGAGCGACACGCCCGTGAAGCTCTCGTAGAGCGCGGCGCGGCCGTCGAAGTCGAGGCCGCGCGCCGCTTCGCCGAGCGCTTCGAGACGCGCCGCCCGTAGGTCGTCGCACGCCGAAATAGAGTCGAGCCAGCGACGCGCGAGCGAGCGCCTGCGTTCGGCGTCGCGCTCGGATGCGAGAGCGTCGGGCACCTCGGACGCAGCCCCGCGCACGCCGTCCCACTCGACGCGCGTTGACTCCGCGCAGAGGCGTAGCTCGCCCGTGACTTCCGAGGCGCGCGACTCGGCGTGCTTGAGAGACGCGGCGCCCGCGAGCGCGCGAAGGGCCGCGCGCTCCGTCTCGAACGTCTCGCTCGTCTCATCGCGCGCGCGCCGAAGTTCTCCGACCGCTTCGCGCGTCCAGAGTTCCGCGTAGCGCTCCTCCGTGGGCCGAAGCTCAAGACGCGTGCTAGCGTCTACGCTGTGCTCGTAGAGAGCGCGCTCCACTGCGGAGCGGTATGCTCGGTAGTCGCGTCGATAGTCGCTCGGGTTCATCTTGCGCGGGAGGCGCGCGAAGGCGAGCACACTTCGCCCGCACGCACGCCGTCTGGAAGCGCTCTAACTTAACTTTAAGGTCTGTGGGATTGTAGCACGAAGGGTTTTGGCGAGAGTGCGCGCGGGAGGAAGCCTTCGCGTGCGCGCATCGTCGGGCGAAAATATTAGAGGGCGCGGCAAACTTGGGGAATGCCGCGCCCTCTTAATGTGTGGTCACTGTCCTCACCCCAGCAACCACTGAGACGGAGGATCCACCAACCGTCTCTCTTGCCCCACCGCCCCTAATGCAATGACGGTGCCACACATTCACGCGCACTCGCCATCCAAAAAGCTTGGGGTTTGAAGAGCTTTCCGACTACGACCGGCGGCCGTAGTAGTGTAAGAATGGGTTGGCGGTGTAAGTCTTACACCTGCCTCAGAGTAAATTCTTCCCTGTGCGGCCCTTTAAGGCTTAACTTCATCCGTCTCCGAGCGTCCGACGGATGACGGCCGCAAGCTCTTCCGCAAGAGAATCTATCTCCTCCTGGCCCGGCCCCTCTATCATCACGCGCGCGAGCGGCTCGGTGCCCGAGTAGCGCAGAAGGAGTCGGCCGCGCCCTTCGAGACGCGCGCGGACTTCGCCCGCCGCACGCGCAATCTCTTCGACCTCCTCGAAGGGCCGCTTCTCGCGCACGCGCACGTTCAGGAGGACTTGCGGGTAGCGCTCGAAGCCTTCGGTCAGATGTTCGAGCGTGCCGCCCTCCTCGCGCACGGCGCGCAGGAGGTTGAGCGTCGTAATCATGCCGTCGCCCGCGAGGCTCATGCGCGGGAAGATTATGTGACCCGACTGCTCGCCGCCGAGCGCCGCGCCCGTGCGCAAAAGCTCTTCGAGCACGTACTTGTCGCCCACGTCCGCGCGCAGAAGCTCCACGCCGCGCGAGCCGAGCGCAAGCTCAAGCCCGATGTTGCTCATCACCGTGGCGACGACCTGATTACCCGAAAGACGCCCGCGTCCCTGCATCAACTTCGCGAGCACCCACATCGTCGCGTCGCCGTCCACCAGACGCCCGCGCGCGTCCGCGAAGAGCGAGCGGTCGGCGTCGCCGTCGAAGGCCACGCCGAGGTGCGCGCCCTCTTCGACGACGCGGCGGCAGAGGTGTTCCATGTGGAGCGAGCCGCAGTCGAGGTTTATGTTGCGCCCGTCGGGCGAGTCGTTGATTGCGACGACTCTCGCGCCGAGTCGCGAGAGCAGCGCGGGCGCGAGTTCAAAGGCAGCGCCGTTCGCGCAATCAACGACGACCGTCAAGCCTTCGAGACTCAGTCCGGCGCCGACCTCAACGCAGAGGTATTCGAGGTAGAGCGAGCGCAGCGCGGCCGCACTCCGCCCGTCCTCTTCGGTGACTTCGGCGACGCCTTCCATAGTCTTTGCGTTGACTTCGCGCGCGGCGTGGATGTCCGACTCGATAAGGCGTTCGGTCGCGTCGTCGAGCTTGCGCCCCTCGGGCGTGAAAATCTTGATGCCGTTGTCGCGGTAAGGATTGTGCGAGGCGCTGAAGACTATCCCTGCGTCCGCCGGGAGACGGCGCGCGAGGTAGGCCACGCCCGGCGTCGTGATGACGCCCGCGGCCTCGACGCGCGCGCCCGACTCTCTCGCGCCCGACGCGAAAGCGCTCTCTATCCACGCGCCCGACTCGCGCGTGTCGCGCCCTGTCACAAGGCTCGGCGCGCGCCCGAGCCTCTCGCCCAAACGCCGCGCGAGCGAGCGCCCGACAGTCCTGACCGTCGCCACGTCGAGCGGAAACACTCCCGCCTCCCCGCGCATCCCGTCCGTTCCAAAAAGTCTCTTCATCATCTCAATCATAAGAGTTCAAAGTCCGAAAGTTCAAAGTCCGAAAGTTACAAGTTCAAAGTTAAGAGGCGTCGTGCCTTCCGTCTTTGAACTTGTAACTTGCGACTTTGAACTTGAATGAATCACCTGTCGAAGTTGAACTGCGTGGGCGACGTGGCGACGAGTTCGACGCGCCCTTGCGCGACGGGCGGGAGCGAGAGGCGCGGCGCGGCGGGGCCGCTTTCCGTGGGCTCGACGACGAGTCGCACGTCTTCGGGCTGAAGCGTCTCGACGATTGAGCGCGGGCCGCGCAGCGTGACGGTCGCGGTCGCGGGCACGACCGACCCGCCCGAGGGGGAACGCACTGGAACATTCGTGAAGCGGCGCTCCGACTGATCCTCCGAGACTTCGACGCGCACCGAGACCGAAGCGTCGAGCGGCGTCACCTTGTGGTCGGGGATGTCTACGGCGACCTGCAGGAACGTTCGGCTCTCGCGGAGGTCTGCGAGCGAGATGGTCTCCGTGAAAGCCTCCTCCACGGCGTTGACGTGGCTCTCGGGGCCGCGCACGCGCACGCGCTCGGGGCTCACGTTGACGGCCGTGCGACGGAAGCCCGCGGGCAGCTCGCCCTCGAAGCGCGCATCGACCGGCACGTCGCGCTCGACTACGGTTTCTAGGTGGAGCGTGACGCTGCGCGGCATAACCTCCGTGATG
Source organism: Pyrinomonadaceae bacterium (assembly GCA_045807805.1). GTDB lineage: Bacteria > Acidobacteriota > Blastocatellia > Pyrinomonadales > Pyrinomonadaceae > QHXN01. The sequence goes on from JBJMGR010000351.1 coordinate 14,685, forward strand.
TGAACGTCCTCGGGCAAGTCCATCCTGACGGAATCGGAGAGGCGCGCGACGCGGTCGCCGGGACGGAGCGCGGTCACGTCGGCGCGTGCGACGAGGTTCGCGACGTTCATCTCGTCGAGCTTGCCGCGGCTGCCCTGCAAAGTGACCTCGACGACCTTCGTCGGGTCGTTACCTATCTCGACGTTCTCGGGCAGCACGAATTCGAGCGGCACGTTATGCAGTCGCATCGTCGCGGGCGCGCGCTGAGTCGTCACGGCGTACCAGAGCCCGAGCGTGATGAGCATCGCGAGCGTCTTCAGCGTCCAGTCCTCGAACAGGAGCGCGCGAATCCAACGCGCCGCCACGCCGCGCGTCTCGTCCTTCTTCTGCTGTGCTATGCGGAAAGCCATGACGGGGTCTTCAACCGGCCTCCGGCCTCCGACCTCTGGCCTCTGTTTGCAAAGCCTCGGTCTCGGCGGCGTGCTTCTCCGCTGCGTCGCCGCGCGAGGTGGAGGAGGAGGATGGCCCGAGCGCCTCCTGTATCGCGACGAGCAGGCGCGGGCCGTCGAGGCCGCGCGTTATCTGCCCGCCCTGCACGAAGGATATGTAGCCCGTCTCTTCGCTGACGACGACCGAGATGGCGTCGGTGTCTTCGGTAATGCCTATGGCCGCGCGATGTCGCGTGCCGAGGTCTTTCGAGATCATGCGGTTGAGCGTCAGCGGCAGGAAGCAGGCGGCGGCCGCGACGCGGTGGCCGCTGATGATGACCGCGCCGTCGTGCAGCGGAGCCTCCGTGTTGAATATCGTGACGAGGAGGTCGTAGGAGAGTTCGGCGTCCATCTTCACGCCGCCCTCTATGACGTTGCGAAGCGTGACTCCGCGCTCGATGACGATGAGCGCGCCGGTCTTCGTAGAGGCGAGCGTCGTCGCGGCGAGCACAATCTCGTCGTAGACGCCCTCGCCGAACTGTCCCCGGTGGCGTACGAGGAATGGCACGCGGAAGCGGTTGCCGAAGTGTATGAGCGCCTGACGTATCTCGTTCTGGAAGAGCACGACGATGGCGACCGAGACGACGAAGGGCGACAGGCGAAGGATGGATTCGAGCGTCGCGAGGTCGTAGCGCGCCGCGGCCCAGTAGAGCAGCGCGAGCGCGCCCAAGCCCGCGGCCATCGGCGCGGCGCGCGTCCCGCGTATCGCCCTCAGCAGCGAATAGACCAGCACGAAGACGAGCACGATGTCCACGAGGTTTCGTGGCTGGCGCATGCTCTCCAAATACTGGCTGTAAGACTGCTGGAACATTTCGTTAGGAGCGGTCAGCGGTCAGCTTTCAGCGCTCAGCTAAAACCTACGGCGTAGTCTCGGCGACTTTCAATTCGTTTGATGCGCCTACGGCCTGCTAAAGCTGAAAGCTGACCGCTGAGCGCTGAATGCTCTATCCGATGTGATGCGGTATGGGGGCGTCGGGGCCGGGCTCGCTGCGGCGCGCAGTCTCAAGGAAGATCATGTCAACCATCGGCTCGGCGCGCTTAATGTTCACTTCTATCTCGTTGATGGTCTGCTCGATGTCGTCCGTCTCAAGCTCGTCGCGGAAGTTGACGTGCGCGTTTATAAGAATCTGCTTCGGCCCGAGGTGCATCGTCAGAAGCTCCACGACCTCGCAGACGTTCGGGTGCGAGAGTATCGCCTGCCGTATCGCCTCGCGCGACTTCTCCGTCGCCGCCTCGCCCAGAAGCAGCCCCTTGGAAGAGCGCGCGAGCACGAAGGCCACGACCGCGAGCACGCAGCCGATTGTGATCGACGCGACGCCGTCCCAGTACGCGCCGCCGCCCGGCCCCGAGTGATGCTCGGTCAGGTAGAGGCCCGTGGCCGCGATGACGATGCCTATGAGCGCCGCCGAGTCTTCAAAGAGCACGGTCTTCGCCGTAGGGTCTTTCGACTCCCGTAGGTACTCCGCAAACGTCACACCTTCGTGTCGCGCCTCGCCGACCTCCTGATAGATCGCGAGCGCTATCGAGCACGATTCGAGAACGAACGAGATGCCCAACACCCAGTAGGCCCAACTCAGGTTCTCCGGCGCGCGCGGGTGGTTGAGCTTCACGAAGCCTTCATATATGGCGTAGGTCGCGCCGACGCCGAAGATGAAGATGGCCGCGATGAACGACCAGAAGAAGCGCTCCTTGCCGTAGCCGAACGGGTGCTTCTCGGATGCGGGCTTGCGGTAGAAGCGCATCCCGAGCAGAAGGAATATCTGGTTCGTCGTGTCTGCGAGCGAGTGCAAAGCCTCGGCCATCATCCCCGAAGAGCCCGTAAAGACCGCGGCCATGAACTTCAGAACAGTTATCAGCGCGTTGGCGAACAGCGCGCCGAGCACCGCCAGCATAAGCGACCTCCACCCATGTTTGGTTATACGCCTCCGCGCCTATTATTACGGAAAAACCGACGCGAATCAACGCGCCCTTCCGCGGCAGTAGTTTGCCGCACGGTCACGCGTGCGTGCCGGACGCCGCGCGCGCGCGATTGACTTATTCGACGGGCGGGCATATCGTACGCGCGCTTTCGGAAGAGTCACGCGCCGCCCGAGACGCCGCGCACGCCTTACAAATTCAACGGTAAATTATTTGAGTCCGTACGCCCGGCAGTGCCGCCGTGCGGCTCCTCGGCCCGCGCACCACGCGCAGGCCCTCTACCAACAACGCCCGACAACACAGGAGACGCGAATGTACTCTCTCATCTCGATATGGACGATTAAGCAGGACTCGCAGCCGCAGGCCGTCGCCGCGCTCAAGCGCCTTGCGAAGCAAGTGCGGGAGCAGGAAAAGGAGACGCTCGTCTACCTCGTCCACACGCCCGACATGAGTCAGGGGTCTATGCCGACGCCCTCGAATCTACAGGTGCTCTTCTTCGAGATTTACAAGAACAAGGCCGCCTTCCTCGCACACGTCAACGGCCCCATCTTTCAGGGGTTCGTCGCCAGGCACGGAGACCTGTTCCTCTCCACCGAGTTGAAGTGCGCGGACGGCGGCACCGTGAGTCAGCCCTTCATGTTGGCGGAGTTCCTGCGGCGGGAGGCCGGTTTCATCAGGCCGGAGGCGCTATAGGACTGAAAGCGCGGTCTAGGAGGATTTGGCGCGGCGCTTCACGCGACCGCTGAGGAGGAGTCCGACGAGTCGGCCTTCGCCGTTGACGACCGCGAGCGCGCCCGCGCCGTTGTCGTTGAGCAATGCTTCGGCGCGCGCGAGCGGAGTCTGAGGCGCAACGAAGAGTTGCGGCGCGACGGGGCGCATCACGTCGCTCACGCGCGTCTGATGCCAGCGCTCGCGCGGGAGGTCTTTGAGGTCGCGAAGCGTCAGTATGCCGTGGAGGCTCTGGTCGTGCGCGACCGCGACGGCCTCCTGACGGTGCAGCGGCAGGACGTGGTCAACGAAGTTGCCGACGGTCGAGTCCGGCTCTACCGAGACGGGCGCGGTCATCGCGTCGCCCGCGGTCTGAAGTGACTTGCGCCGTCGCACGACCGAGCGCGCCGCGTCGAAGAGGAAGAAGCCGACGAGCGCGAGCCAGAGGCCCATGAACGGGTCGCGCCAGACGAGGTAGAAGTAGCCGCCGAAGACCACGAGCGCGCCGCCTATGAGTTGACCGCCGAGTGACGCGATGCGCGTCGCGTCTTCGAGCTGGCCCGTGCGCTTCCAAAGGAACGCGCGCAGCACGCGCCCGCCGTCGAGCGGGTAGCCGGGAAGCAGGTTGGACGCGGCGATGGTGAAGTTCCAGAAGCCCACGATGGAGAGCGACGCGGCGAGCGCGTCCATGTGCGCGAGCTTCGAGACGTAGAAGCCCAGGAGCGCGGCGACGCCGATGAGGAAGCTCGCGCTCGGCCCCGCGATGGCAATGCGAAACTCCGCGCGCGGGTTGTCGGGCTCGCGCCTAAGTCTTGTCAGTCCGCCGAACGGATGCAGCACTATCTCGTCGCTCTCGATGCCTTCGGCGCGCGCCAGCAGCGCGTGCGAAAGCTCGTGGCCGAAGATTGAGAGGAAGAGCGCGAGCGTCGTCACCACGCCCGCGACCCACGCCCACGCCTCATCGAGCCGCACGAACTGCGTCACCGTCGTCCCTTCGCGGAACCCAATCGCGATGACCCACGCCGACAGCGCGAAGACGACGAACCAGCGGTAGTCTATGCGCACCGGAATGCCGAGCACGCGCGCCACCTGTATCTGCCGCCGGAATAGAGCTAGAAGATTCATAAAACAGAAGGCGGAAGGCAGAAGGCAGAAGGCAGAAAGCAGAAGGCAGTCAGGACAAGTCCGGTTTTCGACTGCCTTCTGCCTACCGCCTTCCGCCTTCTCCGTCATTCAAAAGCCTTGTCCGTCTCGTCGAGCAGGTGCGACTGCTCGTTGCGTGCGACGCGGCGGAGGAGGAGCGGCTCGTCGAAGAGTTGCGAGAGGCCGCGGACTATCGCGTAGCGCGGCTCGTCGGTCATGCGCGTCTGTAGCTTCGTCTCGCGCTGTAGGAACTCGACGAGGCCGTCGAGCAGCGCGCCGCCGCCGGAGAGGACGATGCCGCGGTCGTATATGTCCGCGGCGACTTCGGGCTGCAACTCGCCGAGCGCGCGGTTGACGACGCGCCCCAGACGTTTGACGACGCCCTCCGTGGCAATGCAGACCTCCTCGCTCGTCACGTTGACGGCGTGCGGCGAACCCGTCTGCACGTCGCGCCCCTTGATTTCGAGCGAGAGCGAAGGGCTCACGGGCTCGATGGCGGAGCCGAGTTCAATCTTTAGGCGCTCGGCCGTCGGGCGGCCGATGATGAGCCCGTGGTGTCGGCGCAGGCGGTCGATGATCGCGTCGTCGATGTCGAGGCTTCCGACGCGCTCGGCCTGCGCGTAGACGATCATCCCGCGCGCGACGACCGCCACGTTCGTCGTGCCGCCGCCGATGTCCACGACCGCCGACGCGCGCTTATCTTCGACCGACACGCCCGAGCCGATTGCCGCCGCCAACCCCTCCTCGACCATGTAGACGCGCCCGATGTGCGCCTCCTCGGCCGCGGACATCAGCGCGCGCTGCTCGACCTGCGTGATGCCCGAGAGCACGCTCATCACGGCGCGGCGGCTGAAGTGCGAGATGCCGCTGCGCGCGCGCCGCACGAACTGGTCGAGCATCTTCTGTGTGCGCTCGAAGTCGGCCACGACGCCGTCAATAAGAGGCGAGACTAAAGACACGTCGCGCGACTCGCGCCCGAGCATGTCGTGCGCCTCGCGTCCGAAGGCCACGGCCTCGCCCGAGAGCTTGTTGACGGCGACCACCGCCGGCTCGTCCACCACGACGCCGCGCCCGCGCACGGCGATGATGACCGAGGTCGAGCCGATGTCTATCGCCATCGAGTCGGAGACGAGGTCGCGCCAGCGCTCGAACGAAATCAATGAGCGACGCTTGTTTGTGAATGTGTCGGAGGGCATATCTTAAACGAGTCTTTGAACCCTTATGCGCGCCGCGTCAGCCCGCGACGAGCGGCACGGCCTCAGTTGGTGCGGCGTACTGTCGCCACTCTACTTCGTAGACCGGGACGGGCTGCACGCGATTCTTGACGGTGAGCGGCGGGCGCGGGCGCATCGCGCAGTCGGCGGCGGCGGCGGCCTGCGCGGTTGCGTCGCTCAAAAGTATCTGGCCGGGGACGGAGTTCTGTTCGAGTCTCGCGGCGAGGTTGACCGTGTCGCCGATGGCCGTGTACTCGGAGCGGCGCTCCGAGCCGATGTAGCCGACGGTCGCCACGCCCGTGTGCAGCCCGATGCCGATGGCTATCTCGGCCAGTCCGTCGGCGCGTAGCTGCGCGTTGATGACCTGCATCTGTCGCTGCATCGCGACCGCGGACGAGACGGCGTTGCAGGCGTCTTCGGGCGTCGCGTGCGGCGCGCCGAAGAGCGCCATCAGCCCGTCGCCGATGTATTTGTCGAGCGTGCCGCCGTGCGCGAAGATTATGTCCGACATCGCCGTGAAGTAGTTGTTCAGAAGCTGCACGACGCGCTCGGGCGCGGCGTTCTCCGACAGCCGCGTGAAGCCGCGTATGTCCGCGAAGAGAACCGTCAAGGTCTGGTTGACGCCGCCGAGCTTGAACGAGTCGGGGTTCTCCAAAATCTGCTGCACGACGTACTCTGGAAGGAACCGGCCGTAGTTTGCGCGCGCCACCTCTTCGCGCGCCAGACGTTCGTGAGCGCGCGCGCTCTCGACCGCGACGGCCGTCTGCGCGGCGACGGCGCTGACGAGTTCGAGGTCTGCGTACGTGAAGGTCGTGAACGGGTCGAGGCGGTCTGCGTAGAGCGCGCCGTGGACGCGCGTGTCGGCGAGGAGCGGCGCGCAGATGGTCGAGTGAACGCCCTGCGCGACGATGGAGTGGACTCCCGCGAACTCCAGATCGGCCGCCGCGTCCTGCGAGAGCAGCGCCTGTCGCTCGCGCATGACCTTGCGCGTAATCGTGCGCCCGATTGACTGCTTGCGCGCGCGCGCCGTGCGGCTCTCGTCGCGCGCGCGCATGGCGACGACCTGTAGAATCTCCTCGCCGTCCTCGTCCAGCTTCCCCTCTTCGCGCAGCAATGCGACGACGCGGTCGGCGGGCGTAGCGGAGAAGATGACTTCGCAAGCCTTATCGAATATTCGGTCGAGGTCGAAGACCGTGCCGAGCGTCTTCGACATCTCGTAGAGCATCGCGAGTATGCGCGCCTTTCGCCGCAGCTCTTCGAGTTCCGAGTCGGCAGGCGCGGCCGCCGAAGAAGAGGACGAGGCTAGCGCGGGCGGCGTGGGCGGGCGCGAAGAGAGCGCGCGTATCACGTCGTCGGCCGAGAGTAGAAGCTGCGTGTGGCCGAGCGGCTTGTCCTCGAAGCGCGTCTCGGGCGCGCTTCTGCGCTTCTCGTCGGAGGTGTCGAGGCGAATCTGGCTCGCGCCTATCTGCACGCGGTCGCCCTCGCGCAGGGCGTGTTCGGTGCTCTGCTGTCCGTTGACGAAGACGTGGTTCGCGGAGAGCTTGCCCGTGGTGCTGCCGTCGATGATGTGGTATGAGCCGTCGCGGAACTTTACGTGCGCGTGGTGGCGCGAGGCGCGTGGGTCGTCTAAGACGACCGTGTTGTCGGGCGCGCGCCCGATTGTACACACGTCGCGCTGCGAGAGCGGCGCTTGCCATGTGCGGCCCGACGCGTCCGTGATCTGCAGAAGAGCCATAGAGACCTTCCCCTCGCCTGCGAGCCCTCCGGCGGCTGCCGCGAAATTCTACATGTAAAGCTTCTCAACCGGCAATGAGGGGAAGGCGGAAGGATGAAGGCGGAAGGCGGAAGGATGAAGGCGGAAGCTGACCGGAAATAATCGAACGTCTGACAGCCGCGCTTTCATCCTTCATCCTTCCGCCTTCATCCTTGAAATTGTTAACATCCCGGCAACCTCAGGTTAAGGAAGTTGTGTTATAGGATTCAGGCGCGGCACGTGCACACGCTGGCGTCGCACCTCCCGGTCTAACTCTTGGTTGAAAGGACTTCGATACTTATGCGTCAGTTTATCTTTCGCGCGGCAGTCCTGTACGCGCTCACGTGCGGGCTCGCCGCGGGCGCGCGCGCGCAGCAGCAGTCGCCCGTGCCGCCGGGTGCAGCGCCCGAAGCCTCTCCGGCGTCGGGGCCGAAACTCTCGGGCAGCATCTACGGCATCGAAGATATGCGCAAGCAGTTGCGCGAGCAGCACGACGAGATAGACGAGTTGCGCGCCGCGCTCAAAGAGCAGTCGCGACTGATAGGCGAGCTGCGCTCGCGCGTCGAGCAGACCGCGCAGCAG
>JBJMGR010000352.1:0-3735 GCA_045807805.1 Pyrinomonadaceae bacterium
CGGCGCGGCGCACAGCGCGCATGAGAGCGAGAGGCAGAGCGCGAGCGCGCGGAGCTTGAAGAGTCGGTTCGTGTTCATCGTCTGAAGTTCTCTCCGCAAGGAGGGCGCGGCGTGTCGCAAGATTTCGGGGAGGAGTTTGAAAGTCACGGCCGTACGTCTACGGCGAAAAAAGAACGGCTGACCGTGGGCTTAAAGTATCGCGTCCCACGGTCAGCCATTTTTTCATCCGTGCGTGCGCGGGGTCAAGCGCTATGGCCGCGTCAACGCTCGCGCCCGCGCGGCGGCGGCACGGCGGGCGGGATGTCTCCGTGGTTCGGCGCGAGCCACCACTCGCGCCCGACGACGTAGAGCAGGACTACGAGCACGAGGAACGGGAGCATCGCCAGCACGTCCGACCATGGCCCCTCGAAGAACGGGTTGTTCGCCGTCGCCCACTTCTCGAACGCGTCGAGACGCTCCTTGAGCGGGATGTTCATGAAGGCGAAGATGACACCGGCGAGCGTGCCGCCCGCGATGTAGCCCGACGACAGTAGCACGCCGTTGCTCTTGTCGCCCTCGGCCACCAACTGCTCCTCGGTCATCCCGCGCCCCGAGAACTTGCGGCGCGTGTACTTGTCCACGAGCCAGCGTATCGCACCGCCGACGAAGATCGGCGAAGAGGTAGAGAGCGGCAGGTAGACGCCGACCGCGAACGCGAGCGAAGGTATGCCGGAGAGTTCGAGCACGATGGCGATGAAGACTCCGAGCAGCACGAGCCCCCACGGCAGGTTCCCGCTGAGGATGCCCTTGATGATGTAGGACATCAGCGTCGCCTTCGGCGCGGTGAACTTCTGCACGCTCGAAGCGTCGGGCCTGCGCTCGAAGACGCCGTTGATGCCGGGGTCTACGATGTAGACGGGCACGCCCTGCTCGTTGACGAGGTAGCGAGCCGCCGGGCCGTTCTCCGTCGTCGTCTTCTGCCAGACGCGGTACGAGTTGCGGTCGTCGCTGGCCTGCGCGCCTTCGAGCGATTCGGTCGCGCCCAACTCGGCGGGGTTCGCGCGCAAGTCCGCGGGCCAGTTCGTCTCCCTCCTGTACGCGATGCGCCCGGACTCGTCGACGAGATACTCGCCCGGCTTCATGCTCCCGATTGAAGCGCCGCCGCCCTTCGGCGTGACGACGCCGCGCTCGTCAATCTGATACTCGCCCTGCTTCAGAGTCTCGACCGGCGGAACGTCGCTCTTCGCGACCTGAAGCAGCCGGTAGCTTGCGGCGGCGGCGGGCGGCCTCGTGTCGTCGTTGTAGGGCGTGAGCGCCGATGCGGCGTTCGGGGCGACGGCGAGCGTGGCGTTCTCGGCCTCCGAGAATTTGTCGGCGGGCGTGAACATGATGCGCGGCGCGTAGACCGTGCCCGACTTGTTGAGCTGCATCAGTATCGGCCCGAGGATGAGCGCGGAGGCGAGCGCGCCGACGAGGATGGCTATCTGCTGGTACTTCGGCGTCGAGCCGACGAGGAAGCCCGTCTTCAAGTCCTGCGACGTGGTGCCGCCGTTCGACGAAGCGATGCAGACGATGCCGCCGATGGAGAGCGCCGTCACGAAGTAGGGCGGCGCAGTCCAGCCGATAAGGAGGAAGGCGAGGCACGTCAGAAGGAGCGTCGCCACAGTCATTCCCGAAATCGGGTTCGACGACGAGCCGACCTCGCCCGTCAGTCGCGAAGAGACCGTCACGAACAGAAACCCGAAGGCCATGATGAGCAGCGACCCGCCGAGCGCGGTGAAGAGGCTGTGCTGAAGACCCAACTGCGGAAACGCCATCATCGCTATGAGCAGCACGATGATGCCGCCGACGACGAACTTCATCGAGAGGTCGCGGTCAATGCGCGGCGCGTCATCGCCCGCCGCCTTCGTCCCGCGCAGGTCTGCGATGCCGCCTTTGAGCCCGTGCCAGATTATCGGCAGGCTGCGCACGAGGCTGATGATGCCCCCGGCGGCGACCGCGCCCGCGCCGATGTAGAGGATGTAGCCCTTCTGTATCTGCGAGACGGTCATCGAGGAGATAGTGTGCGCCGTCTCGGGCGCGAGCGGAGCGGCGAGCCCCGCGCCGAAATACTTGATGGCCGGGATGAGCACGAGGTAAGAGAGCACGCCGCCCGCCACCATGATGGAGCTGATGCGCGGCCCGATGATGTAGCCGACGCCGAGCAGAGCCGGGTTGTTTTCGAGCGAGAGCGAGCCGCCCTCGAACGGTCTGCCGAAGACCTTCTGCGGTACTTCCTTCCAGGTCTTTAGAATCTGTTCGAGCGCGTAGTAGACGAACCCGATGCCGAAGCCGCCGATGATGACCTTGCCGCCCGTCATCGCCGCGTCGGCCTCGCGCCCCGAAGCCTCGTCCGTGTGCGCCGCCTCGCGCGACTCTTCGCTCGCGCCCGCCTTCAAGACTTCGGCGCACGCAGTCCCCTCCGGATATTTCAGGTAGCCGTGCTGCTGGACGATGAGCGCGCGCCTGAGCGGAATCATCATCAGGATGCCTATCAGTCCGCCCAGGACGGCGACGAGCATGACGCGCGTGATCTCAAGGTCGAAGCCGAGAATCATTATGGCGGGCATCGTCACGCCGAGGCCGAAGGCGATTGATTCGCCCGCCGACCCGGCCGTCTGCACGATGTTGTTCTCTAATATCGTCGCGTCGCGCAGCCCCATCTTAGAGAGCACGCGGAAGAGCGTGATGGAGATGACGGCGACGGGGATCGACGCGCTCACGGTTAATCCGACCTTGAGCACGAGGTAGAGCGACGACGCGCCGAAGATGATGCCGAGCACCGTGCCCATGATAAGCGGCAGAGGCGTAAGCTCGCGCAGGTGCGCGCTCGAAGGGATATACGGACGGTATGCCGCAAGGTAAGGGTTGTCGGGCGTCCAGCCCGTACGGTCAGGGTACTCCTGCGCCGCTGCCGCGGCTGCGCGCTCGCTGTCAACCTCTCCGATAGACATCTGAAGCGACCTCCGACGATTAAGTTATACGAGTACTCGGGAAGAGCCTTAAAGGAGACTTGGTGGCATTACTTTACACGCGCGCGATGTAGAGAAGCAAGCCAATCGTTAGTGATGAGAAGAGCCATCGGCACTCAGCACTCAGCTTTCAGCTTACATACCTTTGCGAGCTTCGCGACTACTTCGCGCCCTTTGCGTTTAGAGAGTCGGGGCTTAAACGCAAAGAACGCAGAGAAGGCGCGAAGGTCGCAAAGCTTTAGCTGAAAGCTGAGTGCCGACAGCTTTTTAAGGCTTGCAGACGCGGCAGGGGCGGAAGCCCGCTGAGTGTGCGACGGCGGGCGAGTCGAACTCGACCCGGTTCTGGCGCGCGATCTTGTCGGCCCAGGCGCAGTCGGGCAGGTGGTATATGGCGAGGCTGCGGTTGCCTACGACGGGACGCGGCGCGGCGGCGGCGGCGTGCGCGGGCGTCGCGCCCTGTTGCTGCTGCCTGTTCGAGAAGAGCGGCGGAGCATTGGTCGCGCCCTGCGCGCCGAAGAAGGCGCGCGTGCCCGCGCTGTTGAGCGCCGTGCCGCCCTGCGAAGGCGGGAGCGTTGAAGCGCCGGCGGCGGCGGCGGCCGTCGCCGCGCCCGAAGCGGTCTCGGCCTCGTATATCGCGCGGAAGAGTCCGTAGAACATGAAGATTGCGAAGACTACGAAGAAGGAGATGAGCATCCCGACGACGGGGCCTATGCCGAACGCGCCCCAGACCTCGCCGAGCAGGAAG
>JBJMGR010000353.1:0-10853 GCA_045807805.1 Pyrinomonadaceae bacterium
GAGCGTCGCGCGCAGCCGCGCGGAGAAGGCTTCGCTGTCCGTGAGCGTCCGCAGACGGCCGTCGGGCGTGCGCGCCCAGGCCGTGCGCGCGTTGGCGGCCGAGTCTATCTCGCCGTCCGCCAGAAGGAGGTCGGAGCGTTGCGCGCCGTTCGTCTTGAAATGGGTGCGCGCCGTGCCTGCGTCCGCGCCTTCGCGTTTGACAGACCACTCGTAGGTCGCGTCGCGCAGCGTCGCGAGTCGCTTGCCGCCGCCGACGGCCTTGACGTAATCGCCCACGACGCGCTCGGGCGACGGAAGTTTAGACGACTGCGCGTGCGCGCTCGCCGTAGCGCAGACGAGCAGGAGCAGGAGAGCAGACGCTTTCATAAGCGTGCGATTCATCTTCGTTCGGGGGTTATACGTGAGAAAGCGCGTGCGTAGGACGGGGCCGTAAGTGTGCATCATTATTTGAAGACGCGGGAGAGCGAGGAGTCTGTTAACTTGCCTTGAGAATATTTCACGAGGCGCGAAAGACGAATCCGGAAGGACGCGCGCGGGAACCTCCGTCGCGTCCTTCCGGAATTTTTACGGCCGCCGACGCGGAATTGTTTCAGGCGGGCGGCTCCTGCCCGCTGTCCGCGTACCCTTCGGGGTGCGGCACTTCCGCCTCCATCGCCTTCGCGGACTCATCCTCGGCGCGCAACTCCTCATCCTCCTGCTCGCGCCCCGACTCCTGATTGCCGACCGCCCCCTCTTCAATCTCACTCATCCCTTAAACCCTCCTCGCAACTCAGCGGCGTCCGCCGCTCTTCTTCGACGCGCCCTTCTTAGCAGCGCCCTTCTTAGCAGCGCCTTTCTTCGTCGCGCCATTCTTGGCCGCGCCCTTCTTCGCGCCGCCCGACTTCTTACCCGCGCTCTTCTTCAAAGCACCCTTCTTACCCGCGCCGGACTTCGAGCCCTTGCCCGCCGCGGCCTTCTTCGCGGACTTCTTCGCGGACTTCGCGGCAGACTTCTTCGCGGACTTCGACGCGGAGTTCACTGCCCTGTTCTCCGCGTTCTGCTGCTTGAGAGCCGCCTTACCCGCGCCGCCCTTCGACGCCGCACCGCCCGAAGACTGCTTCGCCCTACGGCGCTCGACTATCTCGTGCGCGCGCTGCTCGACCTGCTTTATGCGCTCCGCGACGTTCTGCGGCGCGTTCGGCTCGTCGGCCCCGTGCAGCCCTTCGGCGTGCACGCCCTCGGGCGTCTGGTGCTCCTGCTCCTCCATCTCGCCCTTGTCCTGATTGAACTCGTACTCGTTCAGGAAACCGCCCTCGATCTTATACTGATCCTGCACTTCCGCTCTGTCTTTCGGCATCTCCCCTCCTATGTTTCCCCCACGGGCACCCCGCTTGACATCGCGCGCGGCGTCTCCGTATATTCTTCAAACCAAGCGAGCCACCTTAGCTCAGTTGGTAGAGCAGTCGATTCGTAATCGACAGGTCTGCGGTTCGAGTCCGCAAGGTGGCTCCACAATTTTTAGTCTGCCGTATAGCTGTGCCGCAGTTATACGGCATTTCCTTTTGCGCCTCAATCGTCGGCCAGCCACTTCTTATAGCCGAACTGCTGAATGGTATGCTTCTGGTGATGATTCGCGCACAGCACGCGGCACTTCGCGACCTCTTCCTGAACACTCTTCAAGCCCCACGAATTATGAGCCATCATGCTTACGTGTTCGCGCTTGTCGTCGGGGTTCAGGTGGTCGAAGACGAGCATGTCCGGGTCGTCCACCGTGCAGCCTTCCCACTCGCACTGCCTCGTCTTAAGGTACTCGTAAACCCATCTCAGATTTCTCAAAGCGTATTCGCGCCTGCGCCCGTAGTTGCGGCGCGGGTTCTTAACGTTGTGCCCCCTGTCAATCACCCTCTTGCATTCGCGGCAATACGACTGCAACCCGTCTCTGCGCGGCGCGGAGCGGTGAAACTGGCTCGTGTCCTTTGAGACCTTGCAGCGGCAGCAACCCTTCGTCACGCCGGTCTCGACGACCACTCTTACTTTCGCCATAAACCTGACTCCTTTCGGATTTCGGTTTGCGGATGCGGGAACTATACGCTAAAAATGTCTCTCCTTCATCGCGCGTTCAAGGTCTTTGGCGCGCGGAAGTTTCACGCCGGAGGTACGAGAAAGCTTGCCACCCATTAACAGACGTGGACGCGCCGCGGCGGAGTTGTCCCGGCGGACGCTCTTTACCACCGCCGCCTTGCTCTGCCTCTCTATCTGTCACGCGCACGGCGCGTTCGCGCGACAGTCCGAGGGCACGAGGCAGCGCATCGCGACCGCCTCGGCCGTGCGCGTGCGCAGCGCGCCCGACACCGCTTCCGAAGAGGTCGGGCGTTTGCGGCTCGGCACAGTCGTCGAAGAGCTTGAGCACTCGGAGGCGAAGGTGAAGGTCGGCACATCGGAGGACTTCTGGTACAAGGTCTCCGCGCCGAACGGCCCGCGCGGGTGGGTCTTCGGCGGGCTGACCATGCCCTTCGACCCAAGCCGCCGCGAAGAGATCTACATGCGCTTGGCCTCGGAGCGCGCGGGCAAGGCGGACGCGACCTTCGCGGACGCGTCGGAGCTTGTGCGCTTCGCGGAGCGCGCCGCCGGAGAGGTCACGCGGCGCGACGCGCGGGCCGAGCTTGAGTTCGCTCGCCTGCGCGCGCTCGCACGCTCCATCACCTTCCTCACGGGGGGTGAGCAGCAGGACGAGCCTCGCAAGCAGTGGGCCGCCGAGCACGACTCGGAGATCGTCTACAGCGAGCCCTCGGGCGAGTGGTACGTGCGCGCGGAACTCTTTTGGGGCTTGCAGGCGAAATACAAAGACCTGCCGCTCGCCGAGCGCATCGCTTGGGAGGCCATGCAGACGCCGCTTCCCGGCGAGTGCGAGGGCGATGTCACATGCAACCTCTACTACCTTTCCGAGACGAGCGGCCGATACCTCAAGCTCTACCCGCGCGGCGCACACTCGGCCGACGCGCTCAAGAGTCTGGAAGAGACGGTCAACGCCGTGCTGGAAGATTCGCGCGCGAAGAATCACATGTACGAGGTGCCGTCCGCATCCGACGCGGACTTCAAGAAGACGCTCGCGACGCTTCGCGGTCAGCTTATGCCCGCCGCGACGCCGCGCGCCGCACGCTTAGTCAAGCAGCTCGACGATATCTCACGCCTCTCTAAAGGCCGACGCTAGGGTGCGCCCCGCGCGCGCGGGGCAAGATAAACGAAAGATGAGGGCCGTACTTCCAGAAGTCGGCCCTCGCATTTTTAGAGTGAGACATTCATGGCAAAACGGAAGGGATTCGTAAAGGAGTTCAAGGAGTTCATCGCGCGCGGCAACGTCATAGACCTCGCCGTCGGCGTAGTCATCGGCGCGGCCTTCAACAAGATAGTCACCTCCTTCGTCGAGGGCGTGCTCATGCCGCCCATAGGGCTGCTCACGGGCCGAGTCGACTTCACGAACATGTTCGTCGTGCTCGACAAGTCGAAGGGCATCCCGCAGTCGCTCGCGGACGCGAAGACGCTCGGCGTGCCGGTGCTCGCCTACGGTCAGTTCATAAACGACGTGATAAGCTTCCTCATCGTCGGCTTCGTAATATTCCTCATAGTCAAACGCGCCAACCGACTCTGGAGCGCCGAGCCGCCCGACATGGACGAGCCGACGACGAAGACCTGCCCCTTCTGCGTCTCGACCATCGCCGCCAAGGCCACGCGCTGCCCCGAGTGTACGAGCGAGTTGCAAACGGCCTGAGCCGTTGAGACTGAAAACGGAAGAAGGGGGATGAGAGTAAGCCTTACTCTCATCCCCCTTCTTCCGTCTACGTGAAGCCGGACGCGTCCGAAGGTCTACGTCGCGGGGCGCAGGAGACCCCGGAATATGCCCTGCACAGTGACCTTCGACGCGTGCAGGCGTATGGGCGCGTGCTGCGAGTTGGCGGGCCGCAACTCGACCTCCGTGCCGAAGCGGTGCAGCCTCTTCAAGGTCGCGCGCGCGCCCTCTACGAGCGCGACGACTATCTCGCCGTCGCGCGCCTCCGTGCGGTTCTCTATCAGCGCGATGTCGCCGTCGCAGATGTGCTCGTCAATCATCGAGTCGCCGGTCACGCGCAGCGCGTAGACGCGGTTGGGGCGCACGCGCCCGAGCAGAAAGCGGGGCACCGTTATCGTCTCGCGTTCAACGTCAACGTCAATCGGCGCGCCCGCCGCGATGCGCCCGAGCAAAGGCACCTCGCACGTCGCGTCAACGTCAACCTCCTCCGGCTGGACTGTGAGGCCGAACGCGCCGTCGTTACGGTGGCGCGAGATGAGGCCGCGTCGTTCGAGCGCGTCAATGTGCTTCGCTATCGTCGCCTTCGAGGAGACGCCGAAGTGGCGCGCAATCTGTGCGTACGAAGGCTCGTAGCCGTGTCGCTCTATGAAGCGCGTGATGTATTCGAGAATCTCCCTCTGGCGCTGGGTGCGGGGCTGCATAAACGTATTGGCTCCTTGCCGTGTGGGCACGGACGGGCTGGCGTCTCGGCGTCGAAAGAGGGGTTGCACGCCCGAAATGGCTGCGGCTGATTGTATGTGCGCGGCGTGCGAAGCGTCAAGAAGAAGGTTGTTGGCCGTACAAAAAAGGTGCGCGGAGGTGGGCCCATGCGCCGAAAAAATTGCAACCACGCCTAAAGCCTGTAGATTCGCACACTCAGTGCGCACACTCGCCCACAATCTTATTGATTGTCCCCGCACGAACGGTTACTCTGCGCCCCGTAGCGGCAATTGAGTCGTCCTCCTGAGTCCCCCGACCGTGCCGCGCCGCCCTATATGCTTACCGTGGAAACGAAAGAGACATTGGAAGGCTCTGAGCCCGTGGAGGCGACGCGTGCGGTGCGTGCGGTCTCAATACTTCACGTCGAGGACGGCCCCGAAGTGTCGGAGCCGGTCAGGGAGTTGCTCGAAGCCGAGGGGTGGCGCGTGCTCGTCTGCCCGCGCGGCGACGAGGCCCTGCGCAGGTTACAGGGCGGCGAGCCCTTCGACCTTCTAATCTTCGACCACATTCTGCCCGGCCTCGACGGAGTGGAGTTGACGCGCCGCGCGCGCGGCCTTCGGAGCCGCAGCCGCACGCCCGTCATAATGCTCACGGCGAGCGAGGTCGAGCGAGAGGCGCGCGTCGCGGGCGTGGACGTTTTCCTGCGCAAGCCGGAGGGCGTGACCCGCATAACGGAGGCCGCCGCGCGACTGCTCGCCACGTCCGCGAGGCGCTGACGCTCTCGGGTCAAGAGGCACTGACGCTCTCGGGTCAAGACGACTAAGAAGGGGAACGCGCGACCGGGCAGCCGCGCTTCCCCGAGTCGGCAACGTCTGCTGAACAAGGGCACGGCGGACGATGCCGCATTGCCGGCGCGCGACTCACACGCGCGCCGGCCCCAATATCTTTCAAGGACAATTTCGGAAGTTAAGAAGGGCCGCGCGCATCACTCGAAGACACGCGCGGCCCTTTCGGCGTTTCCGGTGCAACGAGCTACTTGATTGAGTAGCGGGCGAGCGTGTTGGGGAAGATGATGACGCCCTGCGGCACGTCGGCCATGTTGACCTTGTTCGCGCCCGTGAGCACTTCACGGGCCTTGTAGCCGTAGAGCGCCTCGTTGAGGTTGTTGTCCGGGTTTATGACCGCGCCCTTGATTTCGAGCCCCGCGAAGAGACCCTTGCTGCGCGAATAGGAGAGAATACCTGCGTCGAGCGTGAGGTTCGTGGATGCCGCGGCGGCGCGGCCGACGGGCCCCGCCGCCGCGCTCGCCTCGCCGCCGACTTCGAGCTTGTCTTCGAGCAGACCCCGCAGCGCCGAGTCGTTCATGAAGAGGAGCACGAGGTCGGTCTTCGACGCGCCTATCTGTAGGCCGACGCTCGCACCGCCCATCTTGAAGAAGGCGGGTGCGCTCCAGCCGCCCGTGACGCGGCGGCTGATGATGCCGCTGCCGCCGCGACCGCCGACGACGAGTCCTGCCTTGAGCATGCCGGGGAAGACCGCGACGGCCTCCGCGCGGTCTAACAAGTCCTTCGGTATCGAGCGGTCGGGCGCGCCCATTATCTGCTCGAAGACGCGAGAGGCCGAGTCTGCCTTCTTCGACGCGTCCTTTATCTGCTTGGCGCTCGCCCTCGGCTCGGGGCGCGTGGCCGTGCGCTGACGCCCCGCCGCAGTCTCCTGCGCGCCCGTCTCCTGAGCGCTAGTCTTCATCGTGGGGGCGAGGAGGGCGGCGAGTGCGCAGAGCGCCGCCGGGAGAACTATTCGGGTCGAAAGCTTCATGCGTGTCTCCTTATCATCGGCTGTCGGCTATTAGATGTCGGCTATTAGCTCTGAAGTTATAGACGAAGAATGCTAACCAGAGGATGTCTTAAGCTAAAAGCCAACAGCTAAAAGCCAATAGCCGGCTCAATTCGGCAGGCGCACCGAGTAGCGTGCGAGCGCGAGCGGGAAAGCGCGCACCTGCGTGGGCGGGCTTGCGTCTCCGCGTGTCTCTATAAGCTCCGAAGCCTTTTTACCATAGAACGCTTCGTTCAGGTCGTTGTCGGGCGTGATGGCTACGCCCTTCAGCGAGACTCCGAGGAAGACGCCCTTGCTGCGCGAATAGGTGAGTATGCCCGCCGTCAGACGCGCGTTGGTGCTCGCGCCCGCGGCGCGACCCACCGGCCCTGCGGTCACCTCCGCCTCGCCGCCTATCTCGAACTTGTCGCCCATGAGTCCCTTGAGCGCGTCCGCGTTCATGAAGAGAAGCACGTAGTCCGTCTTCGCGCCGCCGATCTGCGGGCCGACGCTCCCGCCCGTGAGGTTGTAGAAGACGGGCGAGCCCCATTGCCGCTTGAGCGTGCGGCGGCTGATGACGCAGTCGCCTCTACGACCGCCGACGATGAACGCGGCCTTCAGGACTCCGGGACAGACCGCGACCGCCTCCGCGCTCTCCAACAGGTCGCGTGGAATCTCCTTCTCGGGAACGGACATAACTTTTCGCACGACATCGGCCGCCTCGCGCGAGTGTCGCGAAGCGTCGGCCGCCCTCTTCCCTCCGACGGCCGCCGCGCCCTTCTTCTGCGCCGACACCGGCAGGGCCATGCACGCGACAATCAACGCCGCGAATGATAATAGAAATACTCGTCCGCTAAATCTCATCAAACTTCCCTCCCCTTGTCTTGCCGCTCGCGGCACGGCGGTCAGTGGTTCATCTTTCCCGGTCGAATACGCACGAAGAGTTTATACGACGTGGGGCTTTGACCGTAAATCGTGTCGAGCGAGCGCGGCGTCGAATAGAGGGTGAAGTCGCCGCCGAGTGCGACAGACCACCTCTCCGTGTTCCAAACGTCACGCGCCGAGCCGAACGTGTACGCGCCGACGCGGAACCGCGGGTGCACGCCTTCCGCGAAGCCGAGACGGTGCAGCTCGTCGTGCGTGAGCAGCCCCTCCCTGTCCACTAGTTCGAGACGAGTGTATGCGTAGTTCCTTTCAAGGAAGTTCAGGGTCGCTTCGGCCGTGTAGCCGTTCGTGTGCGAGATGCCGCCGTCGTGTTCGCCGCGGTTACGCCCCCATATGAGCGCGGCGGCGAGGTTGCCACGCGCGAGCGTGCGGTTGTACTGCACGGAGGCCGTCTGCCTGTTTACGTCGCCGGGCTCTAGCTGCTCGGGGTTCTTCAGAAGCCCGTATGAATACTGCACGGCCCAGTTCGCGCTCGGCGCGACCGTCACGCGAAACGAGCGCGAGTTCCAGGGGTTGAACTCTAAGTTGTAGCGTCGCTCGTCCGGCTCGCGCCCGTTGAAGACCGAGCCTTCGAGCTTGAGCCAGCGATACGTGAAGCCCGACGTGAGTACGCCGTACGAGATGTGCGTCGAGTCCTGAAGGTGGTGCGCGAGCGGGGCCGAAGGATTCTCCGAGGCCGACGCGCGGTGCATGAAGGCAACGGGGCCGAGCGCGGGTTCGCCTGGGAAGCCGACGTACGCGTACCACGTGCCGCGCTCTCCGACGGGCAACGTGTATGTCGCGGACATCTCCATGAAGAGGTCGTGCGGGTGCTGAAAGTCTACGAGCGCGCGGCCACGGTAAGCCTCGCCGGTCTGGAAGAGCTGCGGCGAGCCCGCGCCCGAGAAGGTCAGAGGCTCAAGGCTGAACATGCCGCGCAACTGAAGTGTGCCGCGACCGACGCGGCGCAGCGCCATCGGCATGATCCAATTCTCCGACTCGAACTTCGTCACGCCGCGCGGGCCGCCCTGTCGGTTTACGCCGAGCTTCGCCTCGCCGTGCAGCATGAGCAGCCATTCGCCCTTCGCGCGGTGCCACATATACATCGGCGTCGAGGCGGGTTGCCATGCGGTGCCCGAGCCCATCTGCCCCAATGGCATTACGTTCGTCTCGCTCGCGCCCACGCGAACGCCCATCCCCTCGCCGGACATGACCAACAGCCCGCCCGCGTCGCCTCCCATCGAAGCGTGATTCATGCCGGGCATGCTTCCCGCGTGTGAAGAATGATCCATGCCGCCCATCGAATCATCCATCGGGGCGGGGGCGGGAGTAGGCGTTGCCGTCGCCGTCACCGTCGCCGTCGTGGGCGTGGGCGTGGGCTGCGGCATGTGACTGTGTGCGCCGTTCCCCTCGTGCTGCGCCGAGGCAGTCAGGGAACCTGTGACGAGCGCCGACGCGAGAGTGAGGACGCGTGCGAATGTTCGGAAGTCGAAACTGTTGACGAATGAATGCATCATATAATTACCCTCTGCTCGTTCTCCCTCTCTCGGCTCTTCCCAGTCTACGCCGGACGTGTGTCCTCGCAGACCCTTTCCTGTTCCGTCATCCTTTCGCGACCTTCGCGCGGCGCAAACGCAGGCTGTTCGTCACGACGGAGACTGACGAGAGCGCCATCGCCGCGCTCGCGAAGACGGGCGTGAGCGTCCAGCCCGTGAGCGGGTAGAAGAGTCCGGCCGCGAGCGGGATGCCGAGCGCGTTGTATGCGAAGGCCCAGAAGAGGTTCTGCTTGATGACGCGCATCGTCTTGCGCGAGAGCGCGAAGGCCGTCACCACCCCGCGCAAGTTTCCGCGCACGAGCGTCACGTCCGCCGCTTCGATGGCAACGTCCGTGCCCGTGCCCATCGCGATGCCTACGTCCGCCTGCGCGAGCGCGGGCGCGTCGTTGATGCCGTCGCCAACCATCGCGACCCGCTTGCCCTCGGCCTGAAGACTCTTAACGGCGTCGGCCTTGCCCTCGGGCAAGACTTCCGCGAGCACGCGCTCAATGCCGACTTCGCGCGCTACCGCACGGGCCGTGCGCCGGTCGTCGCCCGTCAACATCACGACTTCGAGCCCCAGAGCTTTTAACTCCGCTATCGCCTCCGAAGATTCCGCCTTGACCCTGTCGGCGATTGCTATGAGTCCCGCGACGCGTCCGTCGAGAGCGACGTAGACGGGCGTCTTCGCATCGGCCGCGAGCGTCGCGGCGCGCTCGCCTAAGTCCTCAACGCTCACGCCTCGCTCCGTCATGAGTCTCAGATTGCCGACGATAACGCGCACGCCTTCCGCGTCGGCCTCGACGCCGTGACCCGCGACGGCGTTGAAGTTTTCGACGCGAGCGAATGAAAGCCCGCGCTCCTCCGCGCGGCGCACGAACGCTTCGCCGAGAGGGTGCTCGCTCGCGCGCTCGACCGATGCCGCGAGACGCAGCACATAGTCCTCTCCGAAGCCTCCGGACGTGAACACGTCGGCGACGCCGGGGCGGCCTTCGGTTATCGTGCCCGTCTTGTCGAGCACGACGGTAGAGACCTTCTGAACGGTCTCAAGCGCCTCGCCGCCGCGTATGAGCACGCCTACTTCAGCGCCGCGACCCGTGCCGACCATGACGGCCGTCGGCGTCGCGAGCCCGAGCGCGCAGGGGCAAGCGATGATGAGGACGGAGACCGCGTGGACGAGCGCCGACGCGAGCCTCGCCTCGCCGGGCGCGAAGATGAACCACGCGACGAAGGTCACGATGGCGATGCAGATGACGACGGGCGTGAAGTAGCCGCTCACCGTGTCTGCGAGCCGCGCGATGGGAGCGCGACGCCCTTGCGCCTCCTCGACCATTCGGACTATCTGCTGCAAGACCGTGTCACGCCCGACGCGCGTCGCGCGCAGAGTGAAGCTGCCCGTGCGATTGAGCGTCGCGCCGACCACCTCATCATTCGGCCCCTTCTCGACGGGGAACCCCTCGCCCGTCAGTATCGCCTCGTCCACTGTCGAGCGCCCTTCGGTCACGACTCCGTCGGTCGGAACCTTCTCGCCGGGGCGTACGAGAATCAGGTCGCCCGGCATCAACTCCTCGACGGGCATCTCCTCTTGACGCCCGTCCTCGCGCACGACGCGCGCGGTGCGGGGGCTCAGGCCAAGAAGCTTCTTCACGGCGTCGGCCGTGCGGCCCTTCGCGCGAGCTTCGAGAAGTCGGCCCAAGAGTATGAGCGCGATGATGACCGACGCGGCCTCGAAGTAGACCGGGGCCATCTGCGCGGCTTCGCCCGGCATACTCATCCCGCCCGGCAGGTTCACGCCCGGCGCGGCGGCGTTGGTGGTGACGAGTTGCGGCGCGATGGTTGCGACGAGCGAGTAGAGGAAGGCCGCGCCCGTGCCCGTCGCGATGAGTGTGTTCATGTCGGCCGCGCCGTGGCGCAGCGCCGCCCATGCGCCTCTGTAGAAGGGCGCGCCGCTGTAGAAGACCACCGGCGCTGTGAGCGCGAGTTGTAGCCAGTTAGCCCAAGAGACTTTGAAGAGAGGAACACGGCCGTGCGACATCGCGACGACGAGCACGGGGAGGCTTAGCGCGGCGGCGACCAGGAAACGGCGCTTGAGGTCGCGCGCCTCCGCGCGTCGCGCC
>JBJMGR010000354.1:0-33250 GCA_045807805.1 Pyrinomonadaceae bacterium
CCACTTCGACTTCCTCCTGAAGCACGGTGCGGGCGGCATGTACGCGGTACCGGGTGACTACCTGTACCGCACGTTCCAGTCCATGCAGTTCGACGGAGGCATCTGGGGCATCTTCCGTGTCAACCCTGTCTACACGCCTACGCCGTGCCCGGTCTGCCAGCCTGGGCAGATGTGCACGGACGTGATGTGCGCGCAGGCGACAGCGGCGAACTGAACACGCTGACACGCTCAACATGAACGCGGGCCGGACGAATCCGGCCCGCGTCTTTTTTCCGTGGCCTTCACCAGGGACGGCCGGGGCACGCGGCGGGGAGAGCGCCGCAATTAGCAGGGAGAGCGCCGCAATTTATGACTTGATTTCCATCCCGGCGGGTTGAAAGCAGTTGAGGATGAGCGCTTCCGCGGCGTCGCCGTCCATAGGCTTTGAGAAGAAGTACCCTTGCCCGAACTCACACTCAAAATCTCTCAACTGCGCGCGTTGACTTTCGGTCTCCACTCCTTCGGCCACCACGTCCATCCCGAGGTTCTGCGCAAGCTGCATAATCGTCCGCACTATCTCGGCCGTCCCGTCGCTCTCGGTCATCCTACTGACGAAGGAGCGGTCTATCTTGAGCGTGCTGACGGGGAAGCGTTGCAGGTAGCTGAGGCTCGAATAGCCCGTGCCGAAATCGTCGATGCTCAGCTCGACGCCGAGCGCGCGAAGCTGTTCGAGCGTCTGCGTGGCCGTCTCGATGTTCTCCATCACGACGGTCTCGGTAATCTCAAGCTTCAGGCCGCGCGGGTCGAGGCCCGTCTCACGTAGAACCTCCTGAATCTGTTCGAGCAGGTCGGGCTGCAAAAACTGTCTGCCCGAGAGGTTGACGCTCATCGGCAGCGGCCCGTCCATGCCGGATAACTTCTGCCAACGGCTCATCTGCCGGCACGCCTCGCCGAGAACCCACTTCCCGACGGGAATGATCATCCCCGTCTCCTCGGCGATGGGGATGAACTTCGCCGGATGGATGAGCCCGCGCTCCGGGTGCTGCCAGCGCACCAGCGCCTCGAAGCCTCGCAGGGCGCCCGTGGCAAGCGAGACGATGGGCTGGTACTGGAGGAAGAACTCCCGACGCTCGACCGCACGCCGCATGTCTCTCTCCAGCCCCAAACGATCCATGGCGCGCGCGCGCATCGCCTTGTCGAAGAGTTCGTAGCGCGCCTTGCCTAAAGACTTCGCGCGATACATCGCAGTGTCCGCGTCGCGCAGAATGTCTTCCGCGCGGTGATAGTCTTCCGTACTGAGTGCGATGCCGATGCTCACCGTGGTGAACACCTCATGCCCGCTCAGATTGAAGGCCGGAGCCAACTCCCTCTGAAGTCTCTCCGCCATCGCCTCGGCCTCGTCCGCGTCTTTGAGGTCGTCGAGCAGGATGGTGAACTCGTCGCCGCCGAGGCGCGACACGGTATCGCCGGGACGCATTGCCGCCCCCAGTCGGCGGGCCACCCCGACGAGCAGTTGGTCGCCGACCATGTGGCCTAAGGAGTCGTTGACGACCTTGAAGCGGTCGAGGTCCAGGAAGAGGACTGCGAACCTGTAGTCCGCGTGACGTTCCAATCGCCCGAGCGCGAGCTTCAGGTGATCCATAAACAGGGCGCGGTTGGCGAGTCCCGTCAGCCCGTCATGAAAGGCGTTGTGGAGCAGTTGCTCTTCGACCTGCTTGCGCTCCGCAACCTCCTTCTCAAGCTCGCGGTTGCTCGCCGCGAGCTGTATCGTGCGCTCGGACACGCGTTGTTCTAAGCCCTCGTTCAGCCTCTCGGCCTCCGCCGTCCGCTCGGCGATGTCACACATCTCGCTCATGCCGCGCTTGATGGCGATGAAGAGGAATGTGTCTTCAAAGAGAACCCATCCCGCGTGTTCCAGCCAGCGCCAGGTGCTCACCGCGAGCACGCCGTAGACCGACTCCGGCCAGAACATTCCGCGCAGGAAATGATCGGCGGCGACGACGATGGTGGAGGGGACGAGCACGCGCCAGTCCCTGTAGAAGGCGAGGAAAGCCAGCGAGCCGAAGACGTGGAAATGCGTCTCAAGCCGCCCCCCCGTAAGGTGTATGAGGAGGGACGACATCAACATCTGCGAGGTCGCAATGACGTAGCGGGTCGAATTCTCGCCCGGCCGCACTATGGCGAGTGAAATAGGGAAGAGGCTGATAACGCCTCCAAGGAAGACCGCGGCCCAGACGTGAATGTGAGTCTGACTGTACGACCCGGCCCATGTCTTCGGGGATATCCAGAGGGCGGCCGCGATGCCTGCCAACCACTGGACGACCATCAAGACCGCGAACATGCGGTCGGTGCGCTCGAAGATTGACCTCCGGTGTTGGGTGAAGAGGTCTTTCACACGCCGCTCGAACGACTCTTTGTCGTAGGATTTAGTGTCTATCCTTTTCACGGCCGACCTCCTCTCCCGACGGACATTCCTTTCCGGCGAAGAGCGGGCAGCCGAACACGGGCGTGTCCCGCTCCTCCGTCCCGTCGGAAGTGAGCAGTGAGACGATGGCCGTCCGGCCCGCGTTATCGCCCGCGTGCCCGCGTGCGCTCGTAATGCCGCCGCTAAAGAGTAGGTTCCCCGCGGAGTCGTAGAGCACGGTCTGGCCGGAGGTCTCCGCGTGGAAAAGAGCGGCCTCGGTGCCGCCGTCGTCCAGCACGGGCGTCACGCCGGGGATAGTCGCGGCGCTCGTCCACAAATCCGATTGCACCCATCCGTCGGAGAAGCCCCGCGGCTTGACGAAGAGGACGTAGGCCGTCACGCGCCCTTGCGCCTCCGTCATGAGCCGGGCCAGCTCACCGATGCTCGCACGCGTGCAGGGGCAGTGTGGGTGAGCCAGCATGACGAGCGTCGCGCGCTCGGCGTCGGGCTTGATGCGGCTCGCGGTCGGCCACATGCCGGGAGCGGAGGCGCTGACGCCGGGCGTGCTTTCGTAGCTCCAGAGGGCTCCTGCTCCTACAGCGATCATGAAGAGCCACAGCGCACCGGCCACGGCCAGAATCAACCTGTTCTTTTTGAATCTCATTATCGCGGTTACAAAACTCAGGGTTAGATAATGCGGGAAGAGTCTCTCTCTGGGGCTGTCGGACGGAGTGGAGGCTGATTGCGGCGAAATGCCAGTGTGCTGGCAGATTGACCGGAGACTATGTCAGGGCAGTGCAAGTTGACCGGCTATGTTGCTTATTGAGCGCTGATTCGCGCTGTGGAGCACTTCCTCTAAATAGCTCGGCAAGTATCGTGCCTGTAAGTATCTTCGATTCGTCGCGCGGATAATAAGCCGGTATAATGCGCGGCTATACTCTGTAGGAAAAGGTAGCGGCCCGGATGCGGGGGAGCGTCCATTGCTAATCAGTCCAACGTCCAGACCTGGCATAGGCTTTCCGACGTGGCTTCTGCTCACGTTGATGGCGGCGCTCTCCGTCTCATGCGGAGAGCGGCCCCGTGCGGAGAATGCTTCGGAGCCGACCCCGCAGGCCGCCGACGCGTCGGCGTCGCCCATTGCGTGGGCGACGATAGAACCGCCCGCGCAAGCTCCCGCCCCGGCCGGGACGCCGAATGCGCAGCGGCCGTCCGCCGTCAAGTCCTACTCCGGCACGGGGGTCGTCCGCCTCATCAATCTCAAAGAGGGGTGGCTTGAGATAGACCACGAAGAGATCAAGGGCTTCATGGCGGCGATGCAGATGGAATGGTCGGTTAAAGATAGAGCGATGCTGAAGCGAGTTCGGGTCGGCGACAAGGTCAACTTCACGTTGGAAGATAATAACGGGAGCGAAGTCATCACCGGGCTGAAGAAGGTGCGGACGAATCAATAGCCTGGCACCAACACTGATAAAGGAAGGCTCGGAGTTACGAGTACGACTTAACCTTAGCGCCCTACCCTGTAAATTAATCGTAAAAGTTCGCGCCGGGGAGGCTGATTGCGTCCCGGCGCTTTGAACTTTAAGACCTCTTTGGCTTAAGCTTCTCGGCGCTTCCCTTTTCTCAGGTCAACCGCAAAGGAGTTCTGAAGAAGCCATGAAGAGACTCTACTCGCTGGTGCTCATACTCGCGGCGGTCGCCGTGGTCGCCGCCGCCGTCAAGACTACGAAGACCGGCACGGCGCGCGACTCGAAGGCCACGGTCGCGCTCGGCGCGGTCGTCGCGGACTTCACGCTCCCTGACCCGGACGGCCATCAGCACACGCTCGCATCGCTCAAGGGCTCGAAGGGCACCGTCGTCATCTTCATGGCGACTCAGTGCCCGGTCTCGAACGCCTACAACGAGCGCATGCAGAAGCTCTACGCCGACTACAGCGCGCGCGGCGTCAACGTCGTAGGCATCAACTCGAACGTCAGGGAGTTGGCGGCCGAGGTCAAAGAGCACGCGGCCGAGAAGGGACTGAAGTTCACGATACTGAAGGACACGGGCAACAGTATCGCCGACCGCTTCGACGCGCAGTACACGCCCGAGGCATACCTGCTCGACGCCTCCGGCAAGCTCGCCTATCACGGCCGCATAGACAACTCGCGAAACGGCGACTCGATAACCTCGACCGACCTGCGCGACGCCGTCGAAGCCGTCCTCGCCGGAAAGCCGGTCGAGAGGCCCGAGGTCAAGGGCTTCGGCTGCACCATCAAGCGCGCCTGAAGAGAGAGAGTTTTGAAAGAGATGAAGAAGTTTCTCGCAGCCGCGGCACTCGTCTGCGCGTCGCTCGCGCTCGCGGCCGCCTGTACGCGCGGCACCGTAACGGGCGATGCGTCCGCCGCGCAGAAGCAGTCTGAACAGAAGCAGTCTGAACAGAAACAGCCCGAACAGAAGCAGCCCGCGCAGAAGCAGCAGTCCCCGTCGGGCGCGCGAGCGCAAGGCGCGGGCAGGCCGAGGGTCAGCGAGGTCAAAGAGGACGGCCTCAAGTCTCTGCTGAGGGTGGGCGAGGCGCGCGAGCGCCCCTTACTCGTCAACTTCTGGGCGACGTGGTGCGGGCCCTGCCGCGAAGAGTTCCCAGACCTCGTCAAGCTGCGTGCACGCTACGCGGCCGACCACCTGGACTTCGCGCTCGTCTCGCTCGACGACATCTCCGACATAGAGACGGCCGTGCCGGACTTCCTCTTGGAGTCGGGCGCGGCCTCGCTCCCCGCGTACCTCCTGCACGCGGAGGACGACGGCGCGGCCATCAACCTCGTAGACCCGACGTGGGAGGGCGAGCTTCCCGCAACCTTCCTCTACGACCGCTCCGGCCACGTCGTCTTCAAACACAAAGGCCGCATCAAACCCGCCGAGCTTCAGGCCGCGATAGACAAGACCCTGGAAGCGAAGTGACATTACAGAACCGCGAGCGGAAGCCTCGCGGGTGTGCGTTTCGTCAGAGAATCCTTTAACGAAACGCACACCCGGTCGCTACCGCTCGCGGTTCCGTTCAGGCTCGCGACGTTTGTAGAAAACGTCGCGAGCCTTTATCCTGTGCTGTCCTTCTGACAGCCTGATAATACCTAACGGGGCCGCCGCCATTCGTCATGAACTCTGAAGCAATCACGCCGGAAGTCGTCGCCGCACACAACCTCAAGCCTGAAGAGTATGAACGCATCGTGGAACTCTTGGGGCGCGAGCCAACGTTCGTGGAGCTAGGCGTCTTCTCAGTGATGTGGTCGGAGCACTGTTCTTACAAGTCCTCGCGCGTGCATCTCAAGCGTCTGCCGACGACGGGCGAGCGCGTCATCGTCCCGCCGGGCGAGAACGCAGGCGTCGTGGACATCGGCGACGGATGGTGCGCGGCATTCAAGGTCGAGTCACACAACCACCCTTCCTTCATCGAGCCCTTTCAGGGCGCGGCCACGGGCGTCGGCGGCATCCTTCGAGACATCTTCACGATGGGCGCGCGCCCCGTCGCCGCGATGAACTCTCTGCGCTTCGGCACGCTCAACGATAAAGAGCACGGCCGACGTAATCGCAGCCTGCTCGCAGGAGTCGTCGCCGGAATCGCGCACTACGGCAACGCCTTCGGTGTGCCGACCGTCGGCGGCGAAGTCGTCTTCGACGACGCGTACGGCTTCAACCCGCTCGTCAACGCGTTCGCACTCGGACTCGTGCGTCACGACCAGATATTCTTCGGCAAGGCCGCGGGCATTGGGAACCCTGTGCTCTACGTCGGCGCGAAGACCGGGCGTGACGGCATACACGGCGCGACGATGGCCTCGGCCGAGTTCGACGAAGAGGCGCTTGAGAAGCGTCCGACCGTGCAGGTCGGAGACCCTTTCTTAGAGAAGCTTCTCTTGGAAGCGTGCCTCGAAGCGATGCGCGCGGGCGCGGTCGCGGGGATTCAGGACATGGGCGCGGCGGGCCTGACCTCATCGTCTTGCGAGATGGCGGCGCGCGCGGGCAACGGCATAGAGTTGGACTTGAGCCTCGTCCCGCAGCGCGAGACCGGCATGACGCCCTACGAGATAATGCTCTCCGAGTCGCAGGAGCGAATGCTCATCGTGGCGCACGGCGGGCGCGAGCGGCAGGTCATAGACATCTTCAAGAAGTGGGACTTGGACGCGGTCGTCATCGGCCGCGTAACCGAGACCGGCAGCGTCGTCTGTATACACGACGGCCACCGCGTCGCGGACATTCCATCGAAGTACCTGACCGACGAAGCGCCGCGCTACGAGCGACCCATGCGCGCGCCCCAGAGGAGCATCAGCAGTCAGGTCACGACTGCGCCCGCGAGCGGCGACGGCCCGCGAGACGCAAATGCGAACGCTCCCGCGTCGGTCGTCAACTCGGACGAGTTGGACGAGGTTATGGAGGCGCCGAGCGCGGTCGTCTCCGAAGGCTTGGACAGCAACGAGTCTCTTCGGCGACTGCTCGCCTCTCCCGGCGTCGCGTCGAAGGAGTGGGTCTACCGGCAGTACGACCACATGGTTCGCACGAACACGGCGATACTGCCGGGCGCGGACGCGGCCGTCGTGCGAATCAAAGAGACGCGGCGCGCGCTCGCGATGTGCCTCGACGGAAACGGGCGCTACTGCGCGATTGACCCGAGAGCGGGCGCGCGTCTGATTGTGGCCGAGGCGGCGCGCAACGTCGTCTGCGTCGGAGCGCGGCCGATAGCCGTCACGAACTGCCTCAACTTCGCCTCGCCCGAGCGGCCCGAGGTGATGTGGTCTTTCTCCGAAGTGATTGACGGCATGGCCGAGGCTTGCGTGGCGCTGGCGACGCCCGTCGTCTCCGGCAACGTCTCCTTCTACAACGAGACCGAGGGGCGCGGCATACACCCGACGCCCGTCATAGGCATGGTCGGCCTTGTGGAGGACGTGCGCCGCGTTGTCACGCAGGGCTTCAAGGGCAATGGTCAACTGATTGCGCTCGTCGGCGTGACGGGTGATGACCTCTCCGCGAGCGAGTACGAGGCGACCGTCCGAGGGCGGAGCGTCGAGGAGATGATTGACGCGGGCGCACGCGTTCCCGTTTTAGACCTCGCGCGCGAGCGAGCCGTGCAGCAGGCAGTGCTGCTCGCCGCCGAGGAAGGTCTCTTGTACTCCGCGCACGACTGCTCCGACGGCGGGCTCAGTATCGCGCTCGCCGAGTGCTGCTTCTCGACGCTCGGGCGTTCGAGCGTCGGCGCGACAATTGAACTCGACGGCGGTGGACTCTCGACCGAGGCACTGCTCTTCGGCGAGACGCCCTCGCGCGTCATCCTAAGCTTCGACGAGTCGCAGCGCACGCGCATGGAGCGCATCGCCGCGCAGGCCGCAGCGCCCTTCCGCGTCATCGGCCGTACGGGCGGCACGCACCTACGCATAAGCGCCGACGGCCAAGAGCGCATCTCGCAGGAACTCTCCGAACTCGAAACGCTCTGGCGCAACGCCCTCGGCAAGCGCCTCCAGGTCGAAGTCATCGCCACGGCCGCCGAATGACGGGAGACAAAGAATTAACAGGGATGGACAGGATTCACAGGATAAGAAGAAGCGTTGAGTGATGAGTTATGAGTGATAAGCGATGAGAAATACAGAGCACGCGGCTCCTTCTCATCACTCATCACTCATCACTTATCACTTATCACTTATCACTCATCACTTCCCATCCTGTCCATCCCTGTTAATTTTCCCCTCGCTATCTCTTCACGCCTGATTCCGAATCGCATAGCCAGCGCGCGACGAGTTCGCCCGCGAGTGCGTGCCCCTCTTCGTTCCAGTGGCCGTTGCCGAGTTCGCGGCCGAAGCCGTGCAGGAAGACTCGGCGCTCGTCCGCGCGGCGTTGCATCTCGGGCGCGAGGTTGAGGACGGGGAAGCCCGACGCGTAGCCGAGTGCGCGGAAGCGCCGCTCCGGGTAGAAGAGGTCTTCGACGCCGAGTTTCTGGGCAAAGGCGTTGCGTGCGGAAGCCTCCGGATAGACCTGTATGCCGTTGCTGAGCGTGACGACGTAGAAGCGCGCGCCGTGCTCTCTGACTTCATCGTTCATCGTCGCGAGCAGTCTCTCCGTAACCGCCCAGGCGTCGCGCCATGTGTCGTCCGCGGGCTCTCGGTAGATGACGTTGGCCGCGCCGAGTTCGTCGGTCGGCGCTCCTTGCGGCTGCTGCGCGGACGGCGCGGGCGCGGGCGACTGCGCGGCCGTCTCCGTCCGGTTGTCCTGCGCTTCGCGTCGTCGGTCGCGCCACGCGTCGAGGCGCGACTTGAGCGCGACCTGCGCGAGGTGTACGGCCTGAACGAAGCGAAGGTGGTCGCGCAGCCAGCGGCCCGCGCGGTTGAGCGCGGAGTCGCGCAGGCGGAACGAGCGCGCGTCGCGGAAAGAGTTGTCTAAGACGAGTCGGCCGTCGCGCAGCGTGAAGTATGGAATCTCGTCCGTGAGTTTGAGCGCGCGCGAGTTGTCGAGCACGTCGTTGTTCGTCGTGACGGCGAGCAGCACCACGTCGGGCGAATATGACCAGACCCGCTCGCGCAAGGTTATCAACTCCTGCGCCGTGCCGTAGCCCGAGACGCCGAAGTTTATGACCTCGACGCGACGCCCTCCGAGCGACGGACAATCCTGAAGGCGTCGCTCCATCACAGACCAGAACGCCTTCTCTTGACCGACCTGAAAGGCTTCGGCGTAAGAGTCGCCGACGACGGCAATCCTCAAAGTGTCGGCGGGCTTCTCCTTCGAGTGCTCCCGGTCGCGCAGGCCGTCGGAGTTGATCTGTACGAAAGCCTCGCCCTCCTTCCTGTACCAGCCCTCCATGCCGGGCCTGAGCGCGTAGCCGCGCGACGCGTCGGGCTCGTAGAAGACGGGATAGGTGAAGCCTATCGCGCGCAGGAAGACCTCGAAGATGACGAGCCCGACGACGAGGCTCGACGCGACGACGGCGAGCTTCACGCGGCGAGACGGGCGGACTCTTCCCTCTGAAACCTTCTCTTGTGTCGGCATCTCTCTTGGGCCGAGCATACAACGGCGGCGCGCGACGTAGAAAGTCGTCAAAGCGCGCGACGTAGAAAGTCCGGGGGCGCGGCGAGGGAGAACGTTCGGCGGACGCTCGCATCGTCGAAAAGTTGACAAAGGCTCGAAGTATTCGTGTATGCTTCCCGCCCGCGCGTGGCCCGTGCGTTGGGACGCGCGCAGTAGACTCCCGAGATGCACCCACACGTAATTCTGAACCGTCGCGTTCTCGACGCGTCGAAGGCGCGCCTGCCCGCCGTCAACGCGGCCACGCTCTACGGCCGCGGCGTCTTCACGACCGTCGCGATTCACAAGGGGCGGGCGTTCCTCTGGGATGCGCACTGGACGCGCCTGCTCGCGCACGCCGAGCGCGCGGGCGTCGAGTGCGACTTCGGCGACAACGAGACGGCGCTCATGCTCGCGCGATTGATTGAAGCGAACGAGGTCGAGGAGGGGCGCGCGCGCGTGGCTCTACTCTCGCGCGCCGTGCGCGGGCGCTGGCGCTACGAGGGCGAAGAGGGCCGCGCGTCGGACTTGCTTATGATGACCTCGGAGCCCTGGCCCGCGCCGGAGACTCTGGCGCTCACCGTCTCGCCCTACAGGGTGAACTCCTGCTCGCCGCTCTCGGGCATAAAGACCATCGGGAACCTTGAGCGCGTGATCGCGTGGGAGGAGGCGCGCGCGCGCGACTTTGACGAGGCCGTCATGATTAACGAGCGCGGCGAGGTCGTCTCGGCCACGACCGCGAACCTCTTCTGGGTGAAGAACGGAACCGTCCACACGCCCGCGCTCGCCTCCGGAGCAGTCGCGGGTACGACGCGCGCGCGCGTACTCGAAACGGCCTCGGACGCGGCCGTGCCGACGGTCGAGGGCACGCACACGCTGCACGAGTTGGCCGAGGCCGACGAGATATTCCTGACCTCTTCGGCGCTCGGCGTCTCGCTCGTCACCTCCTTCGACTTCCGCACCTACACCGTCCCAATCGGGAGCGTCGCGCTGCGCCTGCGCGAAGCCTTCCGGCAATTGGCGCGCGACCCGGCGGCGGTGGACGAGACCGTACAGACGCGGGAGCGCGAGCAGGCGGAGCTTTGAAGGCGGACGTTAAGCTCGGCCTCGGGCCTTTAAGATTGTTGCGCCGAGCGGGCGCGTTTTGTGCTAATCTCTCGCGCGTCAAACTAAAAACAAGAGCACAACCGGAGGACACAGATGTTCGAGCCAACTCTCCATCTCCCCCTGAGCCTCGCGATGTTCGACGGCATCTTCCACGCGCCGAGCGGCGAAGAGCTTACGAGGATAATTCTGCGCTGGTCGCACTTCGTCGGCGGCATTACGTGGATAGGCATTCTCTACTTCTTCAACCTCGTCAACGTCAACTTCATGAAGTCGCTCGACAAGCCCGTCAAGGACGTGGTCGTGCCCAAGTTGATGCCGCCCGCGCTCTGGTTCTTCCGCTGGGGCGCGGTGATTACGGTCGTCGCGGGCTTCGGCTACTACGCGATGTTCATACTGCGCGGCGACGTGAAGAACGCGAACGCCGCGGGCGCGGGCGCGAGCTACATGGTAGTGCTGATTGTGTGGCTCCTGATAGCGTGCATCGCGTGGGCCATCTATAACTTCGTGCTGCTGCCGAACCTCTCGAAGGACGGGAAGATTCTGGCCGTCGCGACCGCCGCGCTCGTCATCGCGATGGCCGTCGCGATTGTCTGGTGGCTCGACTCGCAGTTGACCGGGACGGCCGCCGGAAGGCCCGACCACTTCGCGAGTAACAAGACCTTCTCCATCGGCATCGGCGGCGCTTTGGGCATCATCATGCTCCTCAACGTGTGGGGCATCATCTGGCCCGCGCAGAAGCGCATCATCGCCGCGACGGCCGCGGGCACGCCGGCTGACGCGGCTCTCGCGCGCCGCTCCTTCCTCGCCTCGCGCACGAACTCCTGGCTCTCGCTCCCGATGCTCTTCTTCATGGCTACCTCGCACGGCGACTGGATAATCTTCGGCCGCGGCACGAGCTAAAGTCTTTAACAGAACCCGTGAGCGGAAGCCTCGCGGGTTGTGGCTTCGAGATTAGTCCGTATCTCGAAGCCACAACCCGCGAGGCTTCCGCTCGCGATTCTGTTCGCGCCTGTTTTATAATCCACGCAGGATTCAACCGAGCGACAATCCGTAGCAGGGCAGCGCGTGTGCGTACGTGCGCGCGGGAGCTTTCGGCCGCGCCGCCGTCGAGGGGTTCGCTCGCAGTGATAATCAGGAGGAAGGCATGGCAGACATCAAGGAGTATAAAGCGAAGCAGTTCGACCTGAGCGGATTGAAGGGCATCTCCGACCAGACTTTGGAGATGCACTTCAAGCTCTATGAGGGCTACGTCACGAACACGAACACCCTGACGCGCAAGATCGCGGAGATTCTCGCCGACGGCAAGGTTGACCAGGAGGAGATGCCCGCCTACTCGGAGCTTACGCGCCGCATGGGCTTCGAGTACAACGGCATGGTTCTGCACGAGTGGTACTTTGGCAACATGAAGCGGGGCTCGACGACGACAGACCCGGAGGCGAACTCGAACTTCCACAGGCTGGCCGAAGCATCCTTCGGCTCATACGAGATCTGGAAGGCCGACTTCATGTCTGTGGGCAAGATGCGCGGCGTCGGCTGGGCCGTCTGTAATCAAGACCCGACCAACGAGCGGCTCTCGAACCACTGGATAACGCTGCACGAGGTAGGGAACGTCGCGGGCTTCGTCCCCATCCTCGTGATGGACGTTTGGGAGCACGCCTTCCTCTTGGACTACAAGCCCGCCGACCGGCCCAAGTACATCGAGGCGTTCTTCTCGAACATCGACTGGGCCTCCTGCGAGCAGCGCCTGCAACAGGGCATCGGCTCGCGACCGGCGGCCGCCGCGGGCTCACAGTAGGACAAGTGATGAACGGATAAGTTCAAAGTCCCAAGTTGCAGGTTCAAAGTTAAGAGCGTGCCTTCTAACTTTGAACTTGCAACCTGGAACCTGTAACCCATTAATAAACGGAGGCTCTTGATGAAACTCTCTCGATTCCTGCTCGTCTCGTGCGCGCTCGCGCTCCCCTTCTCACTCGCGGGCTGCTCTTCGGACATGAACGCGAACAACGCGAACAACGCGAACACGAACGCGGCCGCGTCGCCCACACCCGCGGTGCAGTCGCTCTCCGAGGTCGAACGCCCGCAGAAGGTCAAAGACATGACGGCGCAGCGCGGAGAGCAGGACTCGGCCTCGCCGACTCTGAAGATAGTCGAGCCGAAGGACGGCGCTACGCTGACGGGCTCGACCGTCAAGCTCAAGCTAGACCTCTCGGGCGACCTCAAGGGCTACGAGCCGCACAAAGACCCCTCGACGGGGATGGGCAACCACATACACGTCATCCTCGACAACGAGCCTTACGAGGCTTACTACAACCTTCATGAATCCTTCGAGCTTCGCAACGTCGCGGAAGGCGCGCACACCGTACGCGTCTTCGCCTCGCGCCCGTGGCACGAGAGCTACAAGAACGACGGCTCGTTCCAGATGGTCTCGTTCACGGTGAAGGGCGGGGGCGACGCGTCGAAGCCGACGACGACGAACTCGGGCGAGAAGATGGCCGACCAGTCGGGCGCGAGCAAGAAGGTCATCATGCCCGTGAATCCACAGGCGAACGCGAACTCGAACAAGCCCGCCGAAGGGTCAGCCACTCCGGTGCCTTCGCCCGAGGGCAAGGACTACGCGCGGAAGGGGACGGGCGGAAGCGTTGACCGCACCAAGCCCCTTCTGACCTACAGCCGTCCGAAGGGTGAGTACAAGGGCGACGACACGAACGCGATAATGATCGACTTCTGGCTCTCGAATGCGAAGTTGAAGGGCGCGGGCGGCGACTACCGCGTGCGCTACACGGTTGACGGCGGCGAGGCGAAGTACATAGACAAGTGGGAGCCCATCTGGCTCACGGGCTGGACGGCGGGCAAGCACACAATCAAGCTCGAACTCGTGGACGCCTCCGGCAACCCCGTCGAGAACGGCGGCTACAACACGACCTCGCGCGACATCACAGTCGTCAAGTAAGGCAATAACAGAACCGCGAGCGGTGGCGAGCGGGTAATTCCACCACCGCAGAGACAGAGGCACGGCTAGGATTCAACTAGCCGTGCCTCTGTCTCTGCGGTGGTTAATTCCTAACAGCCACCCGTTCGCTACCGCTGGCGGTTCTGTTATTCCTGACAGCTACCCGGTCGCTACCGCTCCCGGTTCTGTTATTGACTGCCGAGCTTCTTCTTTTCGGCGACGGCCTCCTGATGGAAGCGGTCTGCGGGGTCGCTTGAGTTGATGACGGCGTCGAACTCTTTCGCCGCGTCGTCGTTGCGTTCGAGGTGCGCGAGTATGCGGCCGCTCGCGAGGTGCGAGCGCAGGACTATCGTGCGGTCTGAGTCGGAAGTGGCGAAGAGTATCGCCTGCCGGAAGTGCGCGAGCGCGCGGTTTAGACGCTCGGCCTGTAGGTTCTCGTCGAACGCCTCCTGCGCCGAAAGGGAGGCGGCCTGACCGAGCGCGAAGTAGACGAGCGGCTCTTCGCGGTACTGTTCGCGAAGAGCGGTGAGCCGCGTCTCGGCCTCCGAGTAGTTGCGCACGCGCAGCAGGTCGTCAACGTCCGCGAGACTCTTTATGAGCGCCGTGCGCGTGTCGTCGGCGGGCGCGGGCGGCGTGGCGGTCGCGACCCTCTCGGCGGACGCGCGCCTGCGCGCCTCGCGCGCACGCTCGACCGCCGCAGCGAACTCCGCGGGGCGACTCATTTCGCGCTCCGACTTGAAGTCCGCGACCATCGGCGAGATGAAGTTCGAGATGTCGAAGCCCGAGCCTTCGAGCGACGCGAGCTGCTCGGCGAAGTAGAAGCAGAGCACCGCGCCGCGCTCGTAGGCTTCGGCGAGCTGCGCCGTGGCCGAGTCGGCTAACGCCACTTGCGCCGCCTTCGAGTCCGCGAGCGCCGCGTCCTTCCGCGCTTGCGTGGTCGCGGCCTGAAGGCGTCGGCTCGTCTCAAGCTGCAAGGCGCGCAGGCGTGCCGACGCGTCCATGCGAACGTCCGCGGCCGCGACGAGCGAGCGCGCGACGACGAGGAAAACGTCGGGCGACAAGTCCCTGCCTCTGCGCGCGCGCTCCTTCTCAAGAATCTGCTTTATCTCTTCGCGGCGCGCGGCCACATCGCGGCTGAAGCGCGCGACGAGCGGGTCTATGACGAACTGCAAATAGGCGCGGCGTATCTCGGACTGGCGCGGGTCAATGTCGGCGGGGACGATTGCGTAGTAGTCGTCTCCCGTCGCGCGGAAGTTTATCGCGCCGGGTGCCGCGAGGAGGTCGGGCACGATTCGGAAGTGACGCTCGCGCTCGTGCGAGACGGTCAACTCCTTCGGATTCTTCTTCTTCGACGCGGACGAGTCGTCCACCTTGACGCGCTCGACGACCGTCGTCTCGGGGCGCGTGTTGAGGTAGGCGAGCACGCCGCGCGCCATGTCAATCGAGGGGTCGCGCAGGCGTTCGCCCGCGGCTCGGTGCATCTGCATGTAAGTGTTCATGCGCCCGTCCGTGCCCGACTGCTTGTAGAACTCGCGCAGGAGCGGGACGAAGTCGAGCACGTCGAGCACGCCCGAAGGCAGGTCGTCGGAGCGCTGCGGCGCGTCGAAGGCGGGCGGCTGCCCGAGCGTGTAGGCGAGCGAGACGTAGCGCGCGGCCTGCTCGGCGGGCGTGTTGTGTACGGCCTCGTTCTCGGGCGTCTTCGGGTCGTCGGGGGCGTCCTTGAGCGCGGAGCGCGTGTAGAAGTCGCGCATGCGCGCGCGCAGCGCCGGGTCGAGCGTGGACAGGTCTTTGCGCACGGCCTCGCGGAAGACCGAGGGCGAAGCGCCCACGGGCGTCGGGTCCCAACCGGCGGCTTCGAGCGCGGCCATCATGACGATGAGGCGCGGGTCGGGCGCTACCTGTATGCCGTAGGCGTTGAGGTCGGGCGAGTCCGGCTCGCGCCGCTGCTGCTGCTGAGTCGCGGGCTGCTCTTTGGCGGCCTGCGAGCCCGCGGGCTTTGGCTGCGACTGCGACTTCTGCTGTCGGGGAGTGGTGGCGGCGACTGCCTGCGTGCAGAGAAGCGCCGCGAGGGGTAGTGTCAGATACTTCTTCATCGAGAGCCTTCTATTGCAGTTCTCAGTTGGGTGCATTGCATATGGGCGATCAACCACCGCCGGACACAGAGAGGCACGGCTTGAAGACAGCTAAGACCAGAAGCTGTGTCTCTGTGTCCGCAGTGGTGAAATTCCCTCCACCATCTTTAGAGTCTATTTTTCCTGCGTTGGTTGGCACGCAGAAGCTTCAGGGTAACAGGGTATGCGGCCAGCGAACAAACGGGGGAGAGCAACGTCCCGCCGAGCGCGAACGGGAGGAGTATGTCCCGGAAACGCGCCCAAAGCTCGCGCCAGTAAGAGTCGGTCAGCAGGTGCGGGTCGCGCAGAAGCGCCATGCCTTCGGCGGGCAGCGCGAGCGGCCGACCCAGAAGCGCCGCGCCGATGGCGTAGGAGACGATTATTATCGGCACGAGCGTCAGGAACGGATTGTTGACGAACGTGCCCGCGTAGATGGCGACCTTGTTGAACCGGAAGAGGAACGCGAGCAGGGTGGCGAGAATCGTGTGCAGGCCGAGCAGCGGCGAGAAGGCTATAAGGACGCCGACCGAGAAGGCGAGCGCCGTCCGCTCCGGCGGGTCGTCCAAAGCGAACAGGCGGCGGAAGTAGCTGCGAAGCATTGGTTAAGTGATGAGTGATGAGTGATGAGTGATGAGAAAAAGCAGAGGAAGCTCCTCGCCTCCCTTCTCATCACTCATCACTCATCACTTTTCACTTACTTATAGCTGTTGAGCGCCTCCGACTCGTTCTCGTATACGTCGAAGACGGTCAGGAGCTTTGTGATGGCGAGCAGGTCTTTGATCTTCGCCTGAAGGTTGAGGAGCTTGAGCTGGCCCTCCCTGCCGGAGATGGTCGTGTGGCTCGACACGAGTTCGCCGATGCCGCTCGAATCCATGTAGCTGACGCCCCCGAGGTTGAGCAGTATCTTCTTCTTCCCCTCTTCGGCGAGGTGGCGGACGGCGGAGCGTAGGCTTACGTTGCCCTCGCCGATGGTGATCTTGCCTTCGAGGTCGAGGATTGTCACGTCCCCGGCCTGGCGCTCGCGGATGTTCAGTTCAGCCATTGTGGGAAATCTCCTTGTGGAATAGCGTTCAGCACTCAGCGGTCAGCTTTCAGCTTAATGCTTTCAGACTGTTCGCCTAAAAATGAAACCTGGTGCGCCCTCGAAGGATGAAGCTGAAAGCTGACCGCTGACCGCCGACAGCCCCCTCACTTCTTCTTAATCATCCGAACCAGCGTGCCGCCCCCTTCCGGGTGCTCCCACGCCACTTCGTCCATGAAGGTTCGCATGAAGAGGATACCACGCCCCGACGCCTTCCGTAGGTTCTCCTCCGCGGTCGGGTCTGCGACGCGCGCGGGGTCGAAACCGTGCCCACGGTCGCGCACCGTAACGACGAGCCCCGCGTCCGTACCGTGAACACCGACCTCGAAGGGGATGGATTCGTCGCTTTGATTGCCGTGCAGCACTGCGTTGGTGACGGCCTCGCGCACGGCCAGGTCTATGCCGAACAGCGCGTCGTCCGTAAAACCTAAGCGCCGCGCCGCGTCGGTCACGGCCCCGGCCGCCTCGGATATGGCCTCGATGCGACTGGGCAGTTTGAGTTCGACGGTCTCTTCGGTCACAGGCTCAAAGACTTCCGTGGCGGCTAGAGTCCGCCCGCCGCAGGTGGCCCCTCTCGGCGCGGCCAAAGTCCACACGCTGGAAAGCTTACGGGGAATGCACGGTGTAACACGCCCGCCGCTCGCGTGTCAAGAAAGACGCCGAAGCGAGTCTCGCCGCGCTCCGCTCCAACTCCGTTCTGCTAAGATTGGCGCGTGAAGTTAAGACCTGCAAGATACTTGCGCGGGCGCTTGAGCGTCCCCGGCGACAAATCCATCTCGCACCGCGCGGCCATCCTCGCCGCGCTCGCCGAGGGGCGCACCGTCATTACCAACTACTCTTCGAGCGCCGACTGCGCCTCGACGCTCGAAGCTCTGCGCGGCCTCGGCGTGACCGTCGAGAGAGACGGCCCCGTCGTCCGCGTCGAAGGCCGAAGGGTTGACGGCAGGCAAAGGATTGACGAAGTAGAGCCGCGCCTTCATCAACCCTCTTCGACGCTCGACTGCGGTAACTCCGGGACGACGATGCGACTCCTCGCGGGCGTGCTCGCGGCGCAGCCGTTCGCGTCCCTCCTCGTCGGCGACGAATCTTTGAGCCGTCGGCCGATGCGCCGCGTCGTCGAGCCTCTTGAGCGGATGGGCGCGCGCGTCTCGACTGACGACGGCCACGCGCCGCTTCGTGTCGAGGGGCGTCGGCCGCTCCGTGCAATCGAGTACACGACTCCGGTCGCGAGCGCGCAGGTCAAGTCGTGCGTGCTGCTCGCGGGGCTCGGCGCACAGGGGCGCACGCGCGTGCGCGAGTCCGAGCCGACGCGCGACCACACGGAGCGAATGCTGCGCTGGTTCGGCGTAAACGTCGCGAGCGGCTTCGAGCGCGCGGCCGAAAGAGGCGAAGGAGCGCGAGACGAAGGAGCGGCCCCTCACTTCTTCGCTGAGTTGGAAGGCCCGGCCGAGCTTCGCGCGCGCGACTTAACGGTTCCGGGCGACATCTCTTCGGCCGCGTTCCTCGTCGCCGCCGCCGCGCTGCTCGAAGGCTCTGAGCTATATGTCGAGGGCGTCGGCCTGAACGCGACGCGCGCGGGCGTGCTCGAAACCCTGCGCGCGTTCGGCGCGGACGTGAGTGAGACGGACGCCTTCGAGCGTTGCAACGAGCCCGTCGGCGATGTGCGCGTGCGTGGAGCGGGGCAACTCAAGCCCGCGCGCGCGGGCGCGGTCGTTCTGCGCGGCTCAGACATTCCCGCGCTCATTGACGAGCTTCCGCTGCTCGCCGTCGTCGGGTCGCAGTCCGCGTGCGGCTTAGAGATTCGCGACGCGCGCGAGCTTCGTGTGAAGGAGTCCGACCGCATCAGTGCGGTGGTCGAGAACCTACGCGCGATGGGCGCGTCGGTCGAAGAGTACGAGGACGGCCTGCGCGTCGAAGGCCCCACGCGTCTGCGCGGCGCGCGCCTGCGCTCGTTCGGAGACCACCGCATCGCGATGGCATTCGCCGTCGCCGCGCTCACGGCCCGTGGCGAGACATACATCGAAGGCGCGGAGGAGTGCGTCGCCGTCTCCTTCCCCGAATTCTTCCCGCTGCTCGAATCCGTGACGGAGCGATGAGCGACGACGTTGACGTTGACTTCACGACGCGCGTTCCGCGCCGCGTCCTTCTCACGGGCTTCATGGCCGCTGGCAAGACGACCGTGGCGCACGCGCTCGCGCGTCTGCTCGGCGTGCGCGCGCTGGACTTGGACGACCTCGTCGCCGCGCGCGAAGGTCGCAACGCGCAGCAACTGATAGACGAGAAGGGCGAGAGCGCGTTCCGCGACGCGGAGACGCGCGCTCTCGAAGAGGCTCTGCGCGACGAGGGCACGCGCGTCATCGCGACGGGCGGCGGCGCGTTCACCTTCGAGCGCAACCGCGCGCACGTCCGTCGTCGCCTTTGTCTCACGGTATGGCTCGACGCGCCCTTCGAGCTTTGCTGGCAAAGGATTCAGGCCGAAGACAACTCTCGGCCGCTCGCTCGCGACGAGGTGAAGGCGAGAGAACTCTACGAACGCAGGCGCGCTGCTTACGCGCTCGCCGAGCTTCACCTCCGAGTCCACGCGGACGCGACCCCCGAACAACTCGCGCACGAGATAGCGAACGCGCTTGCGGACTGAACGGCGCATCGGTTACACCGAACGCGTAGACGGATTCATACGAGCCGAACTGAACCTGAACGACGGGAGAGGGAAGAGATGAACGAGCAAGAGGTGGACGCTAAAGCACTGCGGCCCGCGAAGGAGTTGAGGAACGCGCACAACTGGAAGCACCTCGCGCGCTGGGACGGCCGGGGCTTCTACGACCTACAGACCGAAGACACGGGCGACACACGCGTGCGCCTCTTCTTCACGCCGCAACTCTTGAACGACGCCGAAGAGATTCTCTATCGCCAGATAGTCAACGCCACGCGCTTCCGGGGCGTACGCATGGTCGTCATCACGCCCGACGCGCACTACGGCTACGGAGTCCCCGTCGGCTGCGTCCTCATCACCGACGCAGAAGAGGGCGCGGTCGCGATGGGGCCGGTCGGTTACGACATCGGCTGCTTTACTGCCGACACGCTAGTCCCGGTCGTTGACGGAAACTCTTACCCCATCGGCGAGCTTGCCGAGACGGGCGCGGAAATTCTCGTCTACGCGCTCTCGGCCGAGCAGAAGGTCGTCGTGGCTAAAGCAACGGCCAAAAGGACGCGCACCGACGCGCCGCTCGTCAAAGTTACACTCGACAACGACCGCGAAATCACATGCACGCCCGACCACGAGTTCATGCTCCGCGACGGCAGCTACCGTCAGGCGTCTGAGCTTCGACCCAAAAATTCGTTGATGCCCTTTCACCTTCACGCGGACAGGGACGGCTACAGGTTCGTCCAACATCCTGCGACGGGAACGAGTCAGCGTGTCCACTGGCTGATGGCACGTTGCGGGCTTCTCGGAACAGTCCCGCGCTTTGAGGGCCAGAGGACGGTCATTCATCACCTGAACTTCCATCCGGCCGACAATCACCCTGAGAACCTTCGGTTCATGGGCGACCGCGACCACATGCGTTACCACCGCTCGCACGCGGAGAAGTTCACACACTTCCGGTCGGTAGAGTTTGAAGGACGACGCGTGCGTGCGCTCGCCGATAAGGCGCGGACGCCCGAAGGCCACGCATACTTCACTGAGCGCGGGACAAGAAACATACTCGCGTACATGGCCGAACGGCCCGAGCATTTCCGCGCTTCGGTCGCGGGCAACGGCGAGCGCGGCAAGGATTATCTGGTCGCATACAACACGAGTCCGGAAGGCCGCCGCAAATCGTCTGAGGTCGCGCATCGACAGCACGTCTGCGAGACGTGTGGCGAGACTCTGACCGGCGGGTTCGGAATTCATAATCACAGGCGCTGGCGTCACGGCTACAACCACAAGGTTGCATCGGTCGAGCCGTTGGATGAGAGGGCGGACGTTTATTGTCTGACCGTGGCGGAGTATGGGAACTTCGCGCTCGACGCGGGCGTGTTTGTTCATAACTGCGGGATGATGTCGGCGCGCTCGGGTGTGGGGGCGGAGGCGGCGACGCCGGAGCGCAGGCTTGAGTTTAACCGCGCGGTGATGGAGCGCGTGAATATGGGGTTCGGGGGCAAGAGCAGGCGTTTGGGTAAGCTTTCCGAAGGCGAGTTTCAGAACCTCGTGCGCGGGGGCGCGGAGTATTACGTGGAGAAGTACGGGGCGACGTTCGACCGCAGCCGCGCCGAGCGACATCGCATACCCGTGGACGACTCCTGGCAGATTCCCTGGGGCGGGAAGGGGAGGCCCGAGCGCGGCCTTGAGCAGATGGGGAGCCTCGGCGGCGGCAACCACTTCATAGAGCTTCAGCGCTCTTCGCAGACGGGGACGCTCTTCCTACAGGTGCATACGGGCAGCCGCGGCTTC
This sequence comes from Pyrinomonadaceae bacterium, assembly GCA_045807805.1. Taxonomy (GTDB): domain Bacteria; phylum Acidobacteriota; class Blastocatellia; order Pyrinomonadales; family Pyrinomonadaceae; genus QHXN01. The sequence goes on from JBJMGR010000354.1 coordinate 21,079, forward strand.
GGCCACGGGTTGGCTACGAACTTCTTCGAGCTTGCGCGCGAAGAGCACCCGGAGCTTATGAAGGATATAGACCTCGGATATTTCACGCCCGAGTCGAAGCACTACCGCGACTACCTGAACGCCGTCGCGGCGGGCGGGAACTTCGCGATACTGAATCGCCTGGTCATCTTCGAGCAGGTGTCCGAGGCGTTCCGCGAAGTCTTCGGCGAAGAGTTGGAACTCGTCTACGAGATAAGCCACAACCTCGTGCAGAAGGAGTGGCACCCGGAGTTCGGCGACGTTTGGGTTCACCGCAAAGGAGCGACGCGCGCGTTCCCCGCGGGCCATCCCTTCCTGAAGGGCACCGTTTGGGAGGAGACCGGACACCCCGTGCTCATACCGGGCAGCAACAAGGATTGGAGCTACATCTTGCGACCGCTCGCGGGCGCGGAGCTGAGCGGCTTCTCCGTGAACCACGGCGCGGGCCGTCGCATCTCGCGCGGCGAGGCCAACCGCACGCTCTCGCAGCGCAAGATGGACGACGAGTATCGAGAGGCGGGCGTAGTCGTCAACACGGACGGCCGCGTGCCTCTGGACGAGGCCGCGCCCTGCTACAAGCCTTCGGAGGAGGTCGTCGCGGCGGTGGTCGGCGCGGGGCTCGCGGAGATCGAGCACAGCCTCTGGCCTCTCGCCTCTTTGAAGGGCACGGACGAGATGAGGCGCGGGCGCAAAGGTCGCGGCAAGGATAAGGGCGGGCGCACGCGCGAACGCGGCGAAGGCAAGAAGACGAGCGAGCATTACTGAGAGGATGAGTTACAGGTTCCAGGTTGCAAGTTCAAAGTTAAGAACATGCGTCTTCAACTTTGAACTTGCAACCTTGAACTTGTAACTTGCAACTTTGAATTTGTAACTTATTAGCTAATCCTTTACGCCGTGGCGGCGCGGGAGTATAAGCATGAAGCGACGCCTTCAAAGACACTCGGGTCTCCCTTCAAGTCAATCGTCTTAGAGAGTCAACGGAGGTCAAAGGAATGTCTTTAAGAAAACTCCACGCGCCCGCGCTAATCTTCTCTCTAACCTTACTCTTCGCGCCGTGTGTGTGTGCCCAGACGGACGCGCGCGCAGAGGCCGCGTCCGAGATAGAGTCTCTGCGCGCGCAGATCAAGTCGAAGGAGGCCGCGCTGCTCGCGCCTTCGGAAGAAGACCGTAAGGCGCACGCGGAGTTTCTCGCGCAGCCCGACACGGGGCTCGTGCGTCTGCTCCCGCGCGAGCAGTGGGACGGCAAGCTCTCGATACGCGGCGGCGGCGCCTACTACTCATTCACGAGTCGGACGCACGAATACGGCAACGGCTCCGACGTTAAGTTGGAGCAGAACTACTTCTCCGTGGGCTTCGCGGGCGCGAACTTCGGCTTCATGCTGAACGTCGGCGACGCCCCGCTCGAAACGCTCTCGGACGAGGCGGAGGCCGTGCGCTTCATGGCCTCGTACGAGACGCCTTCGCCGCTGCCCGATGCGCGCAAGGCGCAGAGGCAGTTCGCGGACGGCGGCGCGCAGTCGGGGCAGTGGACGTACATGGACAGGCTGCCCGTCGTCGTGGGCGGCACATACGTCCTGCGCTCGGTCAACTACGACACTTCGGACGTGCTCGTCGCCTTCCACGTCGTGCGGAAGGACTCGGACGGGAGCGTCGTACTGCTCTGGAAGCTTCTGAAGAGGTACCCGAAGCCGTCGCTGGAAAGAAACGTCGCGGACGCCGACGGCCGTTGAGCGTCTATCTCAACCGCGGAGTTACCGAGGGCCGACGAGTGCGAAGCTCGTCGGCCCTTTTCGTTCGAGCACGCCGGAGAGTTCTTCGCCCGAGCGCACGTAAGAGTTGATTCACGCCCCGCCGTTCTTCCATGCGCGAAGGAGCTTGAGGAGCGCGACCTCTTCGACGGTGTAGTCGGGCGACTCGCGCGAGATGCGGCGCGCGCGGCGCGGGCGGAACTCTTCGATGGACTTGCCGCGCATGTAGGCTTCGAGCACCTTCGGGTGTATGTAGCAGGAGCGGCAGACCGCCGGAGTGTTGCCCAGATGCTCCGCCACGCGACCGACGGCCGCGACCACGTTCTTCTTCGCCTGACGCTCGTCCTCGCAGCAGCCTATCTCCGCAAGCACGGTCGCGGCCAGAAGCGTCCCGCCCCACGTGCGGAAGTCTTTGGCCGAGAACTCGGGCGAGGTCGCGGCCTTGATGTAATCGTTCACGTCGCGCGGCGTGACGGCGCGCACGCGCCCGTCCTCCGCGTAGTACTCGAAGAGCTTCGAGCCGCCGATTGATTTGATGTCGCGCATGAGCGAGGCGAGTTCTTCGTCCACGAGTATGCGTCGGTGCTTGATGTGGTGCTTGCCGACGAACTTGAATTCCAGACGCCCGCGCGGGTTTATCTCGATGTGACGGTTGCGGAGCGTCGTCACGCCGTAGGTTCTGTAACGCTTGACGCTCTCTTCGGAGCCTACGCGGAAGTAGAGGTCGTTGATGAGACGCACGACGACGGCGAGCACGCGCTCCTTCCCCAAATCCTCGCGCGCGATGTCTTCGTTAGTCTTGCGGCGCAGGGCGGGCAGCGCCTCGCCGAAGCGCTCGATCTTTTCGTACTTGCGCCGCGCGCGTTTCGCCGTGAAGGACGGGTGATAGATGCGCTGCACGCGCCCCACACGATCCAAGCCTATGGCTTGGAGAGAGCTTCGCGGCGAGGGCGAGATTCTCACCTCGCGCCACGCGGGCGGGACGACGAGCGAGCGGACTCTTTCGAGCGCGGCCTCGTCGTCTATGCGTCGGCCGTCGGCGGTCTCGTAACGGAAGCCGCGCGACTTCGACCCGAGTCTACGCCACCAACGCGCGCGCCGGTCGCGTGTAACGCTTCCGGCCAATACGCCGCGCGCGACGTTCTGTTGGATTGCAGCCGCGACGCTCGCCATAAACCTTCCAGCCCCTTGTTATCCGCCAAACTACACGAAACGCCCCCGCGCCGACGCGCGAGAGCCTGTGTCTATTCAAACGGCGGGCCGCGCATGTCAAACGGCGGGCCTCGCATGCTTAAACAGAACCGCGAGCGGAAGCCTCGCGGGTCGCAAGCTCCGATGAGAGCCCGCATGTCGGGACTCGTACCCGCTCACTACCGTTCGCGGTTCTGTAATGACGAAGGCCCACGCACGAACACGCGCGTGGGCCTTCATTAGTCGGACGTTGATGAACTTTCAGCCCGCCGAGACGCTCGTGCCCTGCGACTGCGGCGCGGCCTGCCGGTAGTAGAGAATACGGTTGCAGTTGTCGCAGATGATTATCTCATCGCCGCGGCGTATCTGGGTCATCACCGCCGGGCGGAGTGCGATGAAGCAGGCCGAACACGATCCGTTGCGTGCTTCGGCCACGGCCACGCCGTCGCGTATGCGCGAGACGATGCGCTGGTATGTGCCCTTCAAGGCGGGCGGGAGCGTCGCGAACAGTCGTTCGCGCTCGCGCCTCAAGCCTTCAAGCTCCTCGGCCTGCGAAGTGTTCTGAACCTCGAACTCCTTCAGTCGCTCGTCCAACTCCGTGCGCAGGTGCGAGAACTCCGGCTCGCGCTCCGCGAGCGTCTTCTCGGCCGCGTCGGCCGCCTCCATCTGTTCGAGTACTTTGGTTTCGAGTTCGGATATGTGCTTGCGCGCCGCGTCCGCCTCGCGTATCGCGGCCTCGTAGGACTTCGAGTTGTTCGACGACATCAGGTCTCGCTCGGCCTTCTCGGCTCGCACGCGCTGTTCGGCGAGTTCTTTGTCGAGCTGCGCGCGTGCTTCGCGCGCGGCGTCGCGCCTCTGTTCCAGTTCCTTAAATTCAGAGGCGCGCTGATCGAACTCGTTTTCGATCTCGGCGCGCCTTCGGGGGGTTGATTCTATTTCGGCTTGTAGCCTTCGTATGCCGGTGTCGGCGTTCTGTAGGGCGACTAACTGCTCCAGTTCCGCTTTCACTCTCGTCTCCTCGTCTTAAATATCATTGCCGCCGGCACAACGCGCGGCGCTTTCATGAAAGAGCCATTTTGTCAGATGCCTCGGCGGTAGACAAGCGAGGAGAAAGTTCAAAGTTCAAAGTTGCAAGTTCAAAGTTAAGAGCACGCCTTAAAACTTTGAACTTTGAGCTTGTAACTTTCAAACTTACAACTTAGATTTCGATAACGACCTTGCCGAAGGTTTCGTTGGATTCCAGTCGTTCGTATGCGGCGGAGACCTGCGCGAGTGTGTGCGTGCTGTCGAGGACTGGACGCAGGCGTCCGTCTGCTAACAGAGGCACGACGTGCGCGGCGAAGCGACGTGTGGCCGCGGCCTTCTCCTCCGTCGAACGGCCGCGCAGCATCGTGCCCGCGATGCGCAGGCGCTTCCGCATCATGCGCCCGTAGTCGAGCGGCGCTGAAGAGCCTCCGAGCGTGCCTATGAGTATCATGCGGCCTTCGCGCCCGAGCGCGTCGAGGTTCGCGTCGAGGTAGGACGCGCCGACGAGGTCGAGCAGGACGTTGACGCCCGCCCCTCCCGTCCATTCGCGCACGGCCTCGGCGAAGGCGCGCGCATCGTCCGCGACCACGACGCCCTCGTCCATCCCGAACTCGCGCGCACGCTCTATCTTCAGAGCCGTGCGCGCAGTCCCGTAGATTGCGCCCGCGCCCGCCGCGCGCGCCAACTGCACCGCGGCAGTCCCTACGCCCGAGCCTACGGCGTGGACGAGCATGCGCTCGCCCGCCTGAAGACGCGCCTGCGTAAACATCGCGTCGTGTGCCGTGATGAAGACCTCGGGCACGGCCGCGGCATGCGCGAAGTCGAGCGCGTCGGGGACGGGCGCGAGGTGACTCTCGGGCACGACTACGTACTCCGCCTGCGCGCCGCCCGCCGTGATGCCGAAGACTCGCTGACCCTCCCTCCAACTCCTTACCTCCGCGCCCGTCCGCTCGACCTCGCCCGCGAACTCAAGTCCGGGGATGTCCGCGACTGCTCCCGGCGGCGCCGGGTAACGCCCGCGCTTCTGCAACAAGTCCGCGCGGTTCAGTCCCACGGCCCGAACACGCACGCGCACGCGGTCGGCCGAAGCTTGCGGCTTCGCGACCTCGCACACTTCGAGCCTCCCGCCGTCCTCGTGCGAGACGATACGCACGGCCCTCATCTTCTCTTCGCTCATCGCAAGCCCGAATTAAAGTTCAAAGTTCAAAGTTGCAGGTTCAAAGTTAAGAATCCGGCTCTTAACTTTGAACTTGCAACTTTGAACTTGCAACTTGAGAGGCGGCGGCCCGTGTTAAAGTTGGCGCTTGCGGATGAATGGGAGGCAACTGTTCTTGGTCGTCAACAACGCGGCGGCGCGTGCGCGTGCGGCGTGGCCTCGCGTGAGGGAGGCGCTCGAAGGCGCGGGGATTGGCTTCAAGGCGTGCGAGCCGCGTGGGCCGCGTGAGACCGAAGAGGTGACGCGCGCGGCCGTCGAGGAGGGCTTCAACACAATCGCGGTCGTGGGCGGCGACGGGACTCTGAGCGCGGCCGCCTCCGGCTACTTCACCTCCTGCGAAGCCCTCGGCGAAGGCGAGAGCCCGCGCGCCGTCAACTCTTCAGCCGCGCTCGCAGTGCTTCCAGCGGGCACGGGCGACGACTTCGCGCGCGGCCTCTCGGGCGGCCGACGCGAACCCGTAGAGGCTTGGCTCGCGCGCCTCATAGAGCACTGCCGCTCGGATTCCGCGCGCGGCGTGGACGTGCTTCTCGGAAGCGTTGACGGTGGCGCGCGACGTTTCGTGTGCATCAACGCGGTGACGATAGGCATCGGCGCGGAGGTCGCTTCGCGCGTGGCGGCGCAAAGGTCGTCGGTGCGGCGTCTGCCGGGCGAGGCGCGCTTCGCGCTCGCGGCCGTGCGCTCGCTTGCGGAGTGGCGCAACCGACGCGTGCGCGTGCGCGTGGACGAGTTGGGGTGGGAGAGTTGCGAGACGAATCTTCTCGCCGTCGTCAACGGCGCGTACGCGGGCGGCGGCATGAACTTCTCGCCGGAGGCGAGTCTGACCGACGGACTGTTAGACGTGCTCACGGTCCGCGGCCTCTCCCGCGCGGCACTCGTGCGCGAACTGGCGCGCGTGCACCGAGGCGGTCACCTCGCGAACCCCAAAGTCGAACTCGCGCGCGGCACGCGCGTCCGCGTCGAAACCCTCGACGCACGCGACGCGCTCGGCGTCGAAGCAGACGGCGACGTGCGCGGCCGCACGCCCGCGCAGTTCCGCGTACTGCCCTCGGCGTTGCGCGTGGTCGTCTGAACAGAACAGCGAGCGGTAGCGAGCGGGTCGGGTCGCGTTAGGAATAATTAACAGGGATGGAGAGGACGTACAGGATTTAAGAATCTGCTCTTATCCTGTACGTCCTCTCCATCCCTGTTAATTCCAGCCCGTGACTTACGGCCGACCCGCTCGCTACCGCTCGCGGTTCTGATTATTGAGTAATGCTCTCGCGCGTTCGACGACGTTCCGGGTGTTGAAGCCGAGTTCGCTTAGCGCGGTCGCGCCGGGCGAGGATGCGCCGAAGCGGTCGAGGCAGAGACAGTCGCCGCCGTCGCCCGCGTACTTGTGCCAGCCGAGCGACGCGGCGGCTTCGACGGCGAGGCGCGCAGTGACCGTCGGCGGGATGACGCTCTCACGATACTCGCGCGGCTGCTCATCGAAGAGTTCCCAGCAGGGCATCGAGACGACGCGCGTCAGGATGCCCTCGCCCTGCAAGGTCTCGCGCGCCTCGATGCAGAGCGAGACTTCGGAGCCGGTCGAGAGCAGAACGAGTTGCGGCGTTGTCGTCTTACCTTCCGCGTCGGTCGCTTCGGCGATTGTATACGCGCCCCGTCGAGTCCCTTCGGCCGAAGCGTACGCGCCGCCCCGGTCTAAGAGCGGCACCTTCTGTCGCGTGAGCACGAGCGCGGTCGGCCCGTGTTGGCGAAGTATCGCCAGACGCCAAGCCTCGCGGACTTCGTGTACGTCCGCCGGGCGTATCACGTAGAGGTTCGGAATCGCGCGCAGTCCCGCGAGCTGTTCGACGGGCTGGTGCGTCGGGCCATCTTCGCCGAGGCCGATGGAGTCGTGCGTGAAGACGTAGACGACCTGCACGTGCGAGAGCGCGGCGAGACGTATCGCGGGCTTCATGTAGTCGGAGAAGCACATGAAGGTCGCGCCGAAGGGGATGAGTCCGCCGTTGAGGCTCATGCCCGTCAAGGCCGCGCCCATCCCGTGCTCGCGTATGCCGAAGTGAAGTATGCGGCCTTCGTACGAGCCGTGCTGGAAGCTGCCGCCGTCTTTGATGTCCGTGTTGGTCGAGGGGCCGAGGTCTGCCGAGCCTCCGATGAGAGTCGGCATGTGCGGCGCGAGGGCGTTGATGACTTCGCCGCTCGCCTGTCGCGTCGCCATCGGCTTCGCGTCCGCGAATGTGGGCAGGTGCGACTCCCAACCTTCGGGCAGGTCGCCGCTCATCGTTTCGCGCCAGGACGCGCCGAGTTCGGGGAACTGCGCCTCATACTTTTCGACTAGAGCATCCCACTCGCGCTCGGCAGCTTCGCCGCGCTCGATTGATTTACGGAACTGCGCGAGCGCCTCTTCCGGCACGAAGAACTCTTCGTCCTCGGGCCAACCCAGGTGGCGCTTCGTCTCGCGCACCGCTTCGGCTCCGGGCGCGTCGGAGTGGGCCTTGCGCGTCCCTTGGGTGGGCATGCCGTACCCTATGACGGTCTTGACGGAGATGAGCGAGGGGCGGTCTGTGACGGCATGGGCTTCGCGCACTGCTCGCTCGATCGCGTCGAGGTCGTTGCCGTCGGCGACGGTCGAGGTGTGCCAGCCGTAAGCCTCGAAGCGCTTGGGCACGTCCTCGTCGAAGGCGAGCGAGGTGAAGCCTTCGATGGTGACGTGGTTGTCGTCGTAAAGATAAATGAGCTTGCCTAAGCGCAGGTGGCCCGCGAGCGATGCGGCCTCGCTCGACACGCCCTCCATCAGGTCGCCGTCCGAAACAATGGCGTAGATGTAACCGTCAACGAGCGGGAAGCCCTCGCGGTTGAACCTCGCCGCGAGGTGAGCCGCGCCCATCGCCATGCCGACTCCGTTGGCGAACCCTTGGCCGAGCGGCCCCGTAGTTATCTCGACGCCCGGCGTCAGGATGTTCTCGGGGTGGCCCGGCGTCTTCGAGCCCCACTGTCGAAAGCGCTTCAACTCTTCGAGCGGGAGGTCGTAGCCCGTCAGATATAGGAGCGAATAGAGGAGCATCGAGCCGTGGCCCGCCGAGAGCAGGAAGCGGTCGCGCCCGCGCCACTTCGGGTCGCGCGGGTTGTGTCGCATGAAGCGCGTCCAGAGGGCGTAGGCCAGCGGCGCGCAACCCAAGGGGAGTCCGGGATGGCCCGACTCGGCCCGCTGAACCGCGTCGAGCGAGAGCGCGCGGATTGTGTTGATGCAGAGTTGGTCTAGCTCGGGGCTCGTGTCTTTGGTAGGCGTCGAGGCGCTCATCGTTCTTCTCCGTCGGCGTGGATTCTGGAACCGGTGTCGGCCATCATACAGAAAGAGCGCGCGGGTGACGAGAGCAGAACCGCGAACGGAAGTCTCGCGGGTGGCGGCAGGAATCAACCACCGCAGACACGAGAGGCACGGCTAGTTGAATCTTAGCCGTGCCTCTCTGTCCGCGGTGGTTGAACTACCCGCCCACTACCGTTCGCGGTTCTGCTCTCTTCGCTACTTTATCTGCGTCGCGCCGACGGCGCGCGCGGCGTTGAGTCGGCCGCCCGTGGAGACCTTGCCGCGGAGCGCGTCCGTCTTGTCAACGGAGTCGAGAAGGCGGTCGCGCAACTCCTTCACCGAAAGGTTCGGCTCGACCGAAAGCACGAGCCCCGCCACGCCCGCGACGAAGGGCGTCGCCATCGAAGTCCCCGAGTGCTCCTCGTAACCGCCGTCGAGCCAGGTGCTCAGAATCTCCCGGCCGGGCGCGGCGATGTGTACGCTCTTCGCGCCGTAGTTCGAGAAGGAGGCGAGCTGGTCTTTACGGTCGAGCGCCGCGACGGAGACGACGTTCGGCAGCTTATAGTTAGAAGGATAGTGCGGCGTCTTGTCGGCGTCCATCGAATCATTGCCGGCGGCGGCGACGAAGAGTATGTCGGCCTCGCCCGCCTTGCGTATCACGTCTTCGAGTGCCTTCGACTTCTGACGCGAGCCCCAGCTTGCGCTGATGACGCGGACGTTGACGCCCGCCTTCTTGCGCTCGATGACGTAGTTGATAGCCTCGATGGCGTCCTTCGTCGAGCCGAAGCCGCCGCGCCCCATGAACTTCAGAGGCATTATCTCGACCTGCCAGTTGACGCCCGCGATGCCGAGATTGTTGTCGCCCTCGGCGCCGACAATGCCTGCGCAGTGCGTGCCGTGGCCGTTCTCGTCCATCGGGTCGCCCGAGCTATCGACGGCGCTGAAGCCGTTGTAGTCGTCAACGACGCCAAGCTCTCGGTCGAAGTACATCTCCATGTCGGCGGGCCGATGCCAGATGTTTCCGGCGAGGTCTGGGTGCGTGTAGTCAACGCCGCTGTCGAGCACGGCGACGACGACCTTCCTGCTCCCGTGCGTCCTCTCCCACGCGTCGCCCGCGCTCACGTCCGCGCCTGCGGTGCCGTCGCGCTGGCCCGTGTTGATTAGGCCCCACTGCTCGGCTAATAGCGGGTCGTTCGGGCCGTTCAAGGTGGCGGACGAGACGAAGCGCGAGTGTATGCTGTTGGCGTCGAGCGGCTCGACGCTTATCTCGAAGTTCGGCTCGGCATACTCGACCTCCGGGAGGCGCGCATACTCGGAGGCGACCTGTTCGGCGCACTCGCCGTCGAGGTCGTCAATGGCCGCGAGGCCGTTGACCGACTCAATCTCGTCCTCGACGCGGTCGTTTAAGCGCGCGGCGATTGATTGTATGCGCTCCTCCGAGACGCCCTCGCGGAAGCGCACGAGCACGTCCGCGTCGCCCCGGAAACTCTCCGCGACTCTCGGCGGCTCGACCGTCAGAATGCGCGGCGGCACGGGGCGCAACTCGCCTATGACGAAGGCTCTGCGCTTCGACTCCCAACGACTCACCTGACCCGCGAACGCCGCGAACATAACGAGCGCCGCCGCCAGCGCGAAATGAACGGTGTAATTTCTCCGATTCATCACTCGACCTCTCAAATCTTATGGTTCGCCCCGTTGAAGTTGTAAAGCCGAATCTGGTTTCGGTCGGCGCGGTACTCGTACGACCTGCCCGCTGCCTTGAGTTTTATGCGCCAGCCCGAGGTCATCATCATGCCGCTCATCTCGTCGCCCGCGGGCGCGCCGAGCGCGGTGTTCGGGAAGTCGGCCTCCTCGACCGACTCCTCGGTGACTTCACCCTCCGGCTTTCCGAGCCGACCCGCCAGGTCTGCGCGTGCGCGCTCGACGGCGGTCTCCCTGCTGTATGACATTCGTTTCAAGTCCCCCGACAAAAGGTTGTCCGACGAACTCTTAATACGACCAAGCGTCCCGCTCCGTTTCGGCCGCGCCCGAACATTCTGCTCCCGCCCGCGCGAAAAGGGAAGCAATAAGTGTGCGTCCAACCATGCGGCTTCGAGTACGCGGTCACTCGCCACTTCACTTGAGGTCGCCGAAGGCGTGTTGGAGCAGGGAGCAGACGGTTATGGCGGCGGTCTCGGCGCGGAGCGTGCGACCGCCGAGCGTGACGAGCGTCCAGTCGTGCTCGCGTGCGAACGAGAGTTCTTCATCGGCCCACCCGCCTTCGGGGCCTACGAGCGCGAGGACTGACGCGGGGCGCGCCGTTACTCCGCCGACCACCGAGGCGAGGCCCATGCCGTCGCGCTCGGAGAAGAGTAGACGCCGCGCGCCTTCGTGCGGCTCTGCGCCCGCGAGTCGCTCGAACGTTTGAGGATGGTTGACCGTGGGGACGCGCGCGCGCCCCGACTGCTTCGACGCTTCGAGCGCGAGGCGCCGCCAACGCTCGACGCGACGCTCCGTGTCGCGCGCATCGCGCAATCGCACGTCCGAGCGCGCGGTCAAAACGGGCTCGACGCGCGCCACGCCCAACTCGGTCGCCTTCTGCACGACGAGGTCGAACTTCTCACCTTTCAGCAGCGCGACGGCGAGTGTCAACTCAAGAGGCGACTCCGGGCTTGGAGGCTCCGCCGCCGCGCGAACTTCGAGACTCACCAGCCCCTTGCGCCCGCCCTCCTCGCGCACCACGCACGCGAACTCGCGCCCCTCGCCGTCGAAGACGTAAGCCTCTTCGCCCGCGCGCAGGCGCAGAACGTCGCGCAGGTGCCTCGACTCCTCCGCCGAAAGCACCACGACGCCCTCTCCCGTGAACGAACCGGGCGGCGCGTAGAATCTTCGTCTCGTCATGGTTTAAAAGCCTTCAGCAGTCAGCTATCAGCACTCAGCATTCAGCTATCAGCTTTCAGCTTTAAATCCTTCGCGTCCTCCGCGGTTAAGCGCTGATGGCCTAAAGGCTAAGCACACAGGGAAAGCGCGAGGGGACGCGAAGAGGGTTCGGCTGAAAGCTGAAAGCTAGTGCTGACTGCTGACAGCCATCAAACCGTTATCGCGACCCATTCGCCGTCGCGCGTGACCTCGCAGGCTTCCGCGCCGAGTTCGAGTAGGCGCGCACGGACTTGTTCGGCCTGCGTGTCGAGTATGCCGGAGAGTATGAGGCGGCCGCAGGTGGCGGCCATGAGCGCGGGCAGCAGCGGCAGTATCACGTCGGCCGTCAGGTTCGCGCAGACGAGGTCGGCCGAGGGCGTCGAGTCGTCAACACTCCCGACGCTGAAACTTATGCGCGAAGCGACGCCGTTGAGCCGTGCGTTCTCTTCCGCGACCGAGACCGCGAGCGGGTCTGTGTCGCACGCCTCGACGCGCGCGGAAGGCGCGAGCATCACCGCCGCGATTGCGAGTATCCCTGTGCCCGTGCCAACGTCCAGAAAGCTCCCACCACGGAAGTGTCTCTCTATCGCGGCGAGGCAGAGGCGCGTCGTCTCGTGCGTGCCCGTGCCGAAGGCCATGCCGGGCTCGACGCGTATCACGAGCCGCCCCTCCATCTCCGAGACTTCGCTCCATGGCGGCGCGACGACGAAGCGCCCGACCAACGTGGGCCGCCAACCACTCTTCCACTCCGCGAGCCAGTCGCGTCCCTCGACCTCTCGGAACCTC
>JBJMGR010000355.1:0-9694 GCA_045807805.1 Pyrinomonadaceae bacterium
GCACGCGCGTTGATGAGCCCGGCGGGAAAGTCCTTCAAAGCCTCCTCGAACTTTATGTGCGCGCCGCCGTCGCGAAGCAGGTAGAGCACCTGTTCGCGCAAGAGCCGGTCTCGGTCTTCGTCACTCATCATTCCTCTACGATGCGTATGTGCAACTCGTCGAGCTGGTGCGGGTCAATCGCGCCGGGCGCGTCTATCATCAAGTCGGCGGCCGAGGCGGTCTTCGGGAAGGCCATCAGGTCGCGTATGTTCTCGATGCCTGTGAGCGCCATGAGCATTCGCTCTATCCCTGCGGCGATGCCTCCGTGCGGCGGCGTGCCGTACTCAAGCGCGTCCAGGAAGAAGCCGAAGCGCTCGCGCGCCTTCTCTTCCGTCAAGCCCAGAGCCTTGAAGACGAGACGCTGCACGTCGCGGCGGTGTATACGAATCGAGCCGCCCGCGACCTCTATGCCGTTGACGACCGCGTCGTAAGCCTTCGCGCGCAAGGATGCGAGCAACTGCGTCTCGCCGCCCTCGACCGCGCGCTCGAAGGCTGACAGGTCTTCGTCAACGGGCGAGGTGAACGGGTGGTGCATAGGGTAGTAGCGCCCGTCGTCCTCGTGATACTCGAACATAGGGAACTCCGTCACCCACAGCGGAGCGAACGCGCCCGGCTTTATCAACTTCTCGCGCCGCGCCACCTCGTTGCGAAGCGCGCCCAGGCTTGCCGCGACGACCGACTTGCGGCCCGCGACTATCAGCACAGCGTCGCCACGCTCCGCGCCCGCGACGGAAGCCAGACGCGTAACGCCATCCTCGCCGAGAGCCTTCAGCAGTGAAGACGAAAGCTCGTCGCCGAGCTTCACCCACGCGAGCGCGCCCGCGCCGTAACGCTTCGCGACCTCCTGCAACTCGTCGAGAGCTTTGCGCGACAGGTGCGCGCCGCCCTTCACCACGAGCCCCTTGACCTCGCCGCGCGCTTCGAGCGCCGACGCGAAGGGCGCGAACGTGCTCCCTTCAACCGCCGTCGAGAGGTCTTGCAGCTCCATCCCGAAGCGTAGGTCTGGCTTGTCGCTCCCGTATCGGCTCAACGCCTCTTCGTACGTGAGTCGCGGAAACTTTTCGGGCAACTCCGCGCCGACGAGACGGAAGATGCGCGTGATGAGCCCCTCCATCAGACGGTAGACCTGCTCCTGCGACGCGAAGCTGAACTCAACGTCTAACTGCGTGAACTCGGGCTGGCGGTCAGCGCGCAGGTCTTCGTCGCGGAAGCAGCGCGCAATCTGATAGTAGCGGTCGAGCCCCGCGATCATGCATATCTGTTTGAAGATTTGCGGCGACTGCGGCAGCGCGTAGAACTTGCCCGCGTAGAGGCGCGAGGGCACGACGTAGTCGCGCGCGCCCTCGGGCGTGGACTTGATGAGGATGGGCGTCTCGATCTCCGTGAAGTGCTGCCCGTCCATGTACTCGCGTATCACGGAGAGCATCCGCGCGCGCGTGCGCAGGTTGTTCTGCAAGTACGTGCGGCGCAAGTCAAGGTAGCGATACTTGAGGCGCACGTCCTCGGCCGCGAGCTTGTCGGGCGGCGCGTCCAACTGGAAGGGCGGCGTGCGCGCCTCGTTAAGGATGAGCACTTCGCGCGCCTGCACTTCGACTTCGCCCGTCGAGAGCTTCGGGTTCCGCTGCGCCTCTTCACGCAGCACGACTTCGCCGCGCACGGCGACGACGTACTCGCCGCGCAACTCCTTCGCGCGCGCGTGCGCGTCGGCCGCGTCCTCCGCGTCGAAGACTACCTGCGTCAGCCCCTCGCGGTCGCGCAGGTCGACGAAGGTCAGCGGCCCGAAGTCGCGGCGCACCGCGACCCATCCCATGAGCACGACCGTGCTCCCCGCGTCAGACGCGCGCAAAGCTCCGCAAGAGTGCGTGCGCTCAAGGTCTCCTAAGTGGTCAAGAACAGCCATTCAATCCTCGTCTCCAACGATCAATAAATTTAAGACTTGCTTTGCCCTTTGCTTCCGTACAGCCTCTCTCGAAGTATCGAGGCCGCGTGTTCGCGGCTGACGATCTCCTGCCCGCCGGTCTTCAACTCTTTGAGCGCGACCTCGTCGCGCGCGCGCTCGTCGTCGCCTATGACCGCGACGTACGACACGCCGCGCGCGGATGCATACTTCAGTTGCTTGCCGAGCTTGTCCGCCTCCGGGTAGACATCCACACGAAGCTCCGGCGCGGCGCGGCGCAGCTTCGACGCAAACGCGAGCGAGTCTCTAAAAGAGTCTTCGTTCCAGATTGTCACCAGCACGTCGGCCGCCGCTCGTTCCAGGTCTTCGGGGAACATGCCGCGCTCGGTCATCACGACGATGATTCGCTCCAACCCGAGCGAGAAGCCGCACGCGGGAATGTCGCGCCCCGAGAACATCCCGACGAGGTTGTCATAGCGCCCGCCGCCGCCGAGAGAGCCAGCGAGGTCGGGCACGCTTATCTCCATAATCGCGCCCGTGTAGTAGGAGAGCCCGCGCGCGAGGCTCGGGTCAATCTTAATCTTATCGGCGACGCCGTACGCCTCCGCGTACTCGACGATGCTGCGTAAGTTCTCTATGCCGCGCGCGCCCGCTTCTCTGTCGCCCACGAACTCGACGAGGCGACCGAGCGCCGCGTGATTGTACGCGCTCGCCTTCGAGACTTCATTCACCCCGCCGTCGCCCGCGACGAACTCCGCCGCGTGTTCGAGCGCGGGAAGGTTCTCGAAGAAGCCGAGCAATTCCTCGCCGCTCTCGGCCGCGATGCCCCGCGCCCCGAACTCGCGCGCAACGCCCTCGCGCCCGATCTTGTCGAGCTTGTCAATCGCGACCAGAGCCTCGCCGTGCTTCTCGGCCGCGACGCCTGCGGCTTCGAGCACGCCCGCGAGCACCTGCCGGTGGTTGAGGCGTATGGTGAAGTTGTTGAAGCCGAGCGCGGTCAGCACGTCGCTCGCGGCGGCGAAGATTTCGGCTTCGACGACCGCGGAGCGCGTGCCGATGCAGTCAACGTCGCACTGATAGAACTCTCGGAAGCGTCCGCGCGCGGGGCGGTCTGCGCGCCAGACGGGTTGAATCTGGTATCGCTTGAAGAACTTCGGGAGCCGTTCGCCGTACTCCGCGACGACGCGCGCGAGCGGAACGGTCAAATCATAACGGAGCGCGAGGTCTGCCTCGCCCGACTTCTCACCCTCGCCGCGCTTCAGGATTTTGAAGATGAGCTGGTTGCCCTCCTCGCCGTACTTCCCCATCAAGGTCTCTATGTTCTCGACGGCGGGCGTCTCCAAAGGCTCGAAGCCGTAGCGCTCGTAAACCTCCTTGATGACGCGTATGACGTACTCGCGCCGCCGCACGTCCGCCGGGAGGAAGTCGCGCATGCCGCGCGCGGGTTGTGTCTTTGCTGCCATCTCTTAAATTGAAAAGCTTAACCCGAAGCGATGAGCGCGACCGCGTCGGCCGCCCTCACCTGAAGATTGAGAAGCCCGCGTAGAAGAGGTTCGAGTCGAATCCGGGGTTCACGCCCACGCGGTAGCTGTTCGAGACGTGATGATATCTGTACCCGAAAGTCCAAGCGCGACGCGCGCCCTTCTTCCACTCGACGCCGCCGCCGAAGTCCGTCGTGAAGTTCAGACGCGCGCCGTCCGGGTCGGGAACGGGGTCGCCGAAGTAGAGGAAGCCGCCCGACGCCTGCACGAAGGGCTGCACGTGCTCGCGCCGACGGAAGTTGACCTGAAAGCCGATGGGCGACAGGCCCGCGCCCGTGATGCTCTTCCGCTCCCTCAGAATCGCGGAGCCGGCCGGAGGCGTCGCGACTACGCGCGTCAAAGGGTAAGAGAGCTGCGCGAAGGGCACGTCGAGCGTGTACTTGAAAGCGAGATTGTAGCCGCGCGAGAGCACGCGCGCGTATCGGAACGCGAAGAGCCCGAGCCGCGTCTCCTCCGTCGCGCCGATGAGCGTCGGCCCGCCGACGGAGCCGCCGCCCCAGAAGCCAAACTCCGTGACGGAACGCTCGAACCCGTAGACGCCTCCCTGCGGTGACGCGCCCTCGTTGCCCTTCCCTTCCGAGTCTCCCTGAGCGAAGCCCGCCTGCGCGTAAGCCACGAGCGGCAGCGCGAGCGCGAAGCAGACGGCCGCGAGCACGCGCCGCATCGCACGCGCAAGCACGCACACGCCCCGACCTCTGAAACTCTTCGCACTCATAAGCTCGAAACTCCGCGCACGAAACTCCACGCGAAGCTCTAACGCCGCGCGGCCTCAAACCGCCTTCGATGCCTTAACCGCCTTCGATGCCGTACTCTTCGCGGTAGACGCGCGTGTACTCGACGTAGTTCTTCCAGAACGTGTCCAGGTCAGCTACCTCTTCATCCGTCAACTGCCGCTTGACGCGCGCAGGCACGCCCATCGCGAGCGAGCGCGGCGGTATGATCGTCCCCGGCGAGACGAGCGCGCCCGCGGCCACCAGAGACCGCTCGCCCACGCGCGCGCCGTCCATCACGATGGAGCCGATGCCTATGAGACAGCCGCGCTCGACGTAACAGCCGTGCAGCGTCACGTTGTGCCCGACCGTCACCTCGTCTTCGAGTATCGTCGCGTGCGTGCCGTTCGAGACGTGAATCACGGTTCCGTCCTGCACGTTCGTGCGGTCGCCTATGCGTATGTGAAACACGTCGCCGCGCACGACCGCGCCGAACCAGACGGACGACTGCTCGCCTACATGGACATCGCCGACGACCTGCGCGCTATCCTCTATGAACGCGGTCGGGTGAATACGCGGGTGCTTGCCCCGGAACGGTCGAATCATAAACTCACACTTGCGGCGAAGGCTTGCGGTCAGTCTTCCGTTGGAACGAAAACGGTAGCACGCGCGCTCCGCGCCGGGCAAGCAGAACGAATGTGCTACAATCGCGCCCCGACGACGAGAGGCCGAGGAGATTTCAACAGACGTGCCGACCGAGACCCCGCCCCCGTATTTCCCGCAGAACCCACTCTCGCCCGGCGACGAGAAGACTGCGAAAAAGCTCCGGCTCACGTTCTACGGGTGCGCCGTGCTCGCCGTGGTCGCGGCACTCGCGGGAGTAGTCGGGCTCGTCTACCTGATTCGCTCGCTGATACGTTAGCCATCCCACGCGCGGCGCGGGCGCATCGAAGTTCTCTAACTTCAGGCGCGTATGAAGAGGCTTACCCCCCGACTCTTTCTTTTCCTTTCGGCGCTGGCCGCGTCTCTCTTGCTGCTCGTCTCGCTCCACACACCGGCCGCGCGCGGCGAGACCATCGGCTGGACGAGCATACGCTCTCGAAACTTCACGGTCGTGGGCGAGGCGCGAGAGAAGGACTTGCGGCGCGTGGCCGTACAACTCGAAGAGTACCGCACGGCGCTCTCGCGCCTCCTCTCCGAAGGGCCGACGGACGCGAGCACCCCGACGACCGTCATACTCTTCCGAGACGACGCGGCCTATCAGCCCTTCAAGCCCATCATGCACGGGCAGACCGCCAGTTACGTCGCGGGCTACTTCCAGCCCGGCGCGGAGGTCAACTACATCACGCTCGCGCTCGACTCAGACCTGACGCGCGGCCCCGCCTCTACGCTCCTGCACGAGTACACGCACCTCCTCGTCAACAACTACTTCCGCGCCGCGCCGCTCTGGCTCAAGGAGGGACTCGCCGAGTTCTACAGCACGGCGCGCATATCCGGCGACCGCCGACGCGTCTCGACGGGCGCCGAGCTTCCCTCGCGCGTGCGGCAGTTGCGCGGCGCGCAGCTCATACCTTTGCGCACCCTCTTTGAGGTTGACCAGGCATCGCCTTACTACTACGAGTCGGGCAAGCGCGGCCTCTTCTACGCGCAGTCCTGGGCGCTCGCGCACTACATCCTCAACGGCGAAGGCGGCGCGCGCCGCGCGCGTCTCCCGCGCTTCGTCGAACTGCTCGCGGCGGGCGTCGCGCCCACGGACGCCTTCCGGCAGGCGTTCGGGCTCGACACGGAAGAGGTCGACGCGGCGCTCGCCTCCTACGTCCGCTTCGGCCTCTACGGCGAGAGTTCCGAGACCTACACGCGCCCGCTCGACTTCGACTCGCAACTGCGCGCGGCCCCGATGTCGGAGGCCGAAGGGCTGGCGCTGCTCGGCGACCTTCTGCTCCACACAGACCGCAACGACGAATCGGAAGGCTACCTCACGCGCGCTCTCGCGCTCGACCCCGCGCTCTCTCGCGCACGCATCTCGCTCGGGCTTCTGCGTCTGCGACAGAGCCGCCCCGAAGAGGCGCGCGAAGAGCTAGCCATCGCCGCGCGCGCGGACGAGCGCAACCACCTCGCGCACTACCTCCTCGCCGAAGCCCTCAGCCGCGGCGCGGGCGAGGCCGACCCGTCGAAGCTCACGGTCAAAGAGTTCGAGGCGCGCACAGAGCTTATGCGCGCGGAGCTTCGGAAGGCGATAGAGCTTGCGCCCGACTTCCCCGAAGGCTATCGCCTGCTCGCGACGATTGAGATGGAGCGGGCCGACCATCCCGACGCGGCGATAGAGCTTTTGCGCCACGCGTCCGCGCTCGCGCCGCGCCGTCAGGACTTCCTGCTGCTGCTCGCCCAAGCCTATCTCTTCAAGGGCGCGTTCGACGAAGCGCGCCGCCTCGCGGAGCCCATCGCGATGCACTCCACGGAGTCGCGCATGCGCGAGCAGGCCGCGTCGCTTCTCCTGCGCGTCAACGCGCGCGAGCAGACCGCCGAGCGGCAGAGGTCGCAGGCTGACGAGGCCGCGCGTCTCGAAGCCTCGGCGGACGCGAACGCGCCCGTGCTGCCCTGCGACATGCCCCTGCGCGGCGGCCCGCAGTACAAGCGGCTGCGATTTGAGGGCGAGCAGACGTGCGGCCGCCTCGTCGAGATAGAGTGCGACGACGCGGGCGTCACGCTGCGCGTCGAGTCGGCCGAGCGCACGCTCAGCCTGCACGCCGACGACCTGCGCTCGATACGCTTCGTCACCTACACGGCCGCGGTCAAGACCGGCCGCCTCGCCTGCGGCCCGCGCGAGCGCGCCGAGCAGGTGCTCGTCACCTACAGACCGAAGCGCAACCAGCAAAGCACCTCCGACGGCGAAGCGCTCGCCGTCGAGTTCGTTCCCGAAGACTGGAATCACTGAAGATAGCAGTCAGTTTTCAGCTATCAGCATTCAGCTATCAGCATTCAGCCAATCTCTCTTCGCGTCTCCTTTGCGTTCTTAGCGTTTAAGCAAAGATGCTCTAACCGCGAAGGTCGCAAAGAAGGCGCGAAGCACGCAAAGTTTTAAGCTGAAGGCTGACCGCTCAATGCTGACAGCTTCTCTTATGTTCAAGACTGAAAGAGACTCGCGACACGGCGACGGCGCGCATAGGCTCGCGCGTCGTTTGGGGCCGTTCGACGCGACGATGATCGTGATGGGCGGCATCGTCGGGTCGGGCATCTTCATAAACCCTTCCGTCGTCGCGCGGCAGGTTCACACGCCGTTCCTGATGTTGCTTGCGTGGGTCTTGGGCGGCACGGTCGCGCTCGCGGGCGCGTTCGTCTACGCGGAGCTTGCGGCGCGCAGGCCAGAGGTCGGCGGGCAGTACGCGTACCTGCGCGAGGCGTTTCACCCTTCAATCGCGTTCCTCTACGGCTGGGCGCTTCTGCTCGTCGTGCAGACGGGCGGCATGGCCGCGGTCGCCGTCACCTTCGCGCGATACTTCTCGGAGTTGACGGGCGCGACGCTCCCGCACTGGATAACGGCCGCGCTGACGCTCGCGCTGCTTACAGTCGTCAACTGCCTCGGCGTGCGCTCGGGCAGCAACGTGCAGAGCGTGCTGATGGTCTTGAAGATCGCGGCCATCGCGGCGCTCGTCGCCGTCGGCGTCTTCGGCACGGCGACGCCGCACGCGATGGTCGAAGGGCATCTGCTCGACCGCCCCGCGTCGCTCGACCTGCTCGTGGGCTTCGGCGCGGCGATGACGCCCGTGATGTTCGCGTACGGCGGGTGGCAGACGGCGAGCTTCGTCGCGGGCGAGATGCGTGAGCCGCGCAGAGACCTTCCGCGCGGGCTCCTGCTCGGCGTCTGCGGCGTGATAACGCTCTACGTGCTCGTCAACTACGCGTGCCTGCGCGTGCTCGGCGCGGACGGGCTCGCCGCGACCGAGACGCCCGCCTCGGCCGTCATGCGCTCGGCGCTCGGCCCGCGCGGCGCGACCTTTATCGCGCTCGGCATCGCCATCTCGACACTCGGCTTCCTCAGTCAGAGTATGCTGACCGCGCCGCGCGTCTACTTCGCGATGGCCGAGGACGGACTCTTCTTCCGCGCCGTCGCGCGACTCGACTCGCGCACGCGCGCGCCCGTCGTAGCGATAGCCCTTCAGGGCGCGCTCGCCGCCGTCATCGCCGCGTCGGGCAAATATGCGCAGATACTCAACTACGTCGTCTCCGTAGACTTCATCTGGTTCGGAATCACCGCCGTCTCGCTCTTCGTCTTCCGCAAACGACAGAGACAGGTTGATGAAGGCGACGCCTCATCAACCTCCGACCGGGAAGTGCGCGCGGGCTTCCGAGTCCCCGGCCACCCCTTCACCACCGCGCTCTTCGTCGCCGCCTGCGCGCTTATCGTCGCGGCCACCATCTACAAATACCCGGCCAACAGCGCCGTCGGCCTCCTCATACTCTTCACGGGCATCCCCGTCTACTTCCTCTGGCGCGGAAAGAAGTGATGAGTGATGAGTTAAAGTCTCCTGTCTTTGACTCAATCACTCATCACTCGTCACTTCTTACTTCCTTAACTTTTCCAGCACGCGGCGGCCAGGCAGAGCCAGCCCGCGAGGAAGGCTAAACCGCCGAGCGGCGTGACGGCTCCGAGCCAACGCTGGCCCGTTAAGGATAAGGCGTAGAGACTGCCCGAGAAGACGAGCGTGCCCGCGACGAAGAGCCAGCCCGCCGCGCTCGTCCACGCGCCCGGCCAGCGCGCCGCCGCCCACGCGGCCGCGATGAGCGCGAAGGCGTGATACATCTGATAGCGCACGCCCGTCTCGAAGACCGCGAGCATCTCCGCGCTCAGGCGCTCCTTCAGCCCGTGCGCGCCGAACGCGCCCGCCGCAACGCCCACGAACGCCGAGAGCGCGCCCAGTAGAAAGAAGGTTCTGTCCATTCTTATCCTCCCGCTCTCGAACAGAGTTCACCACCCCGGACACAGAGGCACAACTCGAAAACTGCTAAAGCAAAAGCGTGACTCGAAGACTGCTAAAGCAAAAGCTGTGTCTCCGTGTCTGCGTTGGTTAATTACTTCTCCTCAAGCCGTCTTCAACATCTCGCGCGCATGGCGGCGCGCGGCATCCGTAATCTCCGCGCCCGTGAGCATGCGCGCTATCTCCTCGACGCGGCCTCGCTGGTCTAGCCGCCCGACGCCGACCTCCGTGCGGCCCCGGCGCTGCTGCTTGTCTACGAGGAGGTGCGTGTCGGCGAAGCGCGCAATCTGCGCCTGATGCGTGACGCACAGAACCTGATTCGTCTTTGAGAGCGCCTTGAGCTTCAGGCCGACGGCCTCGGAGACGCGGCCGCCAATGCCTGCATCAACCTCGTCGAAGACGATGGTACGGGGAAAGCGCGCGGGGCTTGAGCTGGTCTTGAGCACGAGCATGAGACGCGAAGCCTCGCCGCCCGAGGCGACCTTCGCGAGCGGCCGAAGGGGCTCGCCCGCGTTCGCTGAGAAGTGGAAC
>JBJMGR010000356.1:0-17066 GCA_045807805.1 Pyrinomonadaceae bacterium
AACGCCACGCGCCGCCCACCCTGATGAGATACTCGATGGCGTTGATGATCTCGCGCGGGGCGTAGCCACGGTGTCTGCCGCCCGGCTTCTCTAGCGGTAGCAGCGGCTCTAAAATCTGCCACTCGGCGTTGCTGAGATCGCTCGGATATGGCCTGCGCGGTGTCATCATCGCTCGTTGCATCATGCAGCGAAGCTACCACGCAGATGAATTATTGACGACAACCCCTTGCTTCTCAGCTTTTTGAACAGCCTCTAGACCCCGCGAGCGAGCGTGCGCAGTCATCAGCCGCGCGCGAGCCGCGAGTAAGAAGGAGTAAGAGAAGTAGGTGGAAGGCAGTGGGCGGAAGGCAGTGGGCAGAAGGCAGTGGGCAGTAGGCAGTAGGCAGTCAAGAAGCGTGTCGCTCTTGACTGCTTTCTTTCCTTTAGTATGGGCCGCAACCGTTCAGCTCCGGCTGCCTTCTGCCTACTGCCTACTGCCTTCTGCCTTCCGTCTTCTCACAGCGCCGACTTGATGATTTCGGCGAGGGCTTCGGTCTCGCGCTGGATTACGTGGCGCGCGTCCTCGCCGTGAGCGACCGCGGGGCGGCGCACGGGGTGGAAGATAATTTCGACGCGGCCGAGGCGCGGCAGGCGTTGGTCGCGCGGCCAGACGTGCTCGCCGCCGCGTATCGTGACGGGCAGGACTGGCGCACCCGCTTCGAGGGCGAGCCGAACCGCGCCCGCCTTGAAGCGCGACAGCTCGCCGTCAGCGTATGCGCGCTGCCCTTCAGGGAAGATCATCACCGCGCCGCCGCCGCGCAGCCATTGCAGTGAGCGTCGGTAAGCGGTCGGATTGCCGCGCTCTAAAGCGAGCGGCCAAGCGCCCAACAACTCCAGAGCCCTCCCCACCAAAGGCCACTTGAACGCCTCGTTCCATGCGAGGTAGCGTATCGGCCTCTTCACGCGCGAGCCTACCCAGAAGGGGTCTACGTAGGTCTGATGGTTCGAGGCTATGACGAGCCCGCCCTCCGAAGGCGCGGGCACGTGCTCGTCGCCGCGGAAAGATATGCGCCAGAGCGCGCGGGAGAGACCTAAGATGACGGGGCGCATCGCGCCTATCACCCACTCGGGCGCGGGGCGCGGCTCGTCGCCGCCGCCGCCTCGTCCCGCGCTCGCGCCGCGACCGCCCGCGGAGTTTTCGGCTTCGCTCAAAACGAGTCACCCCGCTTCACTTCCGCGTCAACGGGCTCGGCCTCGCGCTCACTGCCCAGTCGCCTCCACTCTCTGCTCATGCGCGCGACGACTTCCGCCTCGTCCTCTTCACACTCCTCCTCGTCCTTGAACGCGCGCGAAACTTCCGGCGCGGACTTCGGGCCTTCTTTCAGCACGGGCGAAGAGTTGCGCGCCGCGTTCGTCCGTTCGCCTGCGCTCTCGCGCCTGGGCTTCAAGCCTTCGGGCGCGGGCTTCAAGCCTCGGGGCGAAGCGGCGTTCAACTCCTCCCACCATTCCGGTATGTCGCGCTCCGAGAGCGCATCCGCGTACCAACGCCCACAGCGCACGCACTCGAAGCCCGTGTATGCGCGCGCCTGCGCCTTCGTCAGCGACACGCGCGCGCGCGCGCCGCACAGAGGCTCGCCGCAACGGCGCTCGACCTCGACCAGCAGAACTTCACGCGGGAATACGATTCGCTTCGTCATAAGAAAGCGCTCAGCTTTCAGCTATCAGCATTCAGCCAATCCCTCTTCGCGGTCTTCGCGTCTACTTTCGCGTTCTTTGCGTTTAAGCAAAGATGCTCTAACCGCGAAGGTCGCAAAGAAGGCGCGAAGCATGCAAAGTTTTAAGCTGAAGGCTGACCACTGTTAAGCTGAAGGCTGACCGCTCAATGCTGAATGCTCCTTTCACTCCAACCCTTCGAGCGGCCACTGTCTGTCTATGAACTCAAGGTGCAGGCGCGGTATGCCGTCGGGGCCTGTCCGCACGCTACGCACGGCCGCGATGACCGAGAGGCCCGAGTCCGTGCTCGTCAGGCGCACGAAGCGGCCGCGCTCGGCCTTGAGCGTAGTCCAGACGGCGGCGCCTCTGCGGCTTATGTTCTCGGTCACGGTCTGCTCGCTCTCGACCACGCGCCCCTCCTCGTCGAAGACCTCGACGCGCACCGGCAGGGCCATGTGCAGGCGCGTATCCTTTGAGCGCGACACATCGCCGCCCGCCTGCTCCGCCTCCGCCTCGCGTATCTGCCAGAGGTTGTTCTCCGCCGAGATTGAGTCCACCACGTAGCGCGTCGATGGGTCGCGGACGTAGCTCGCGGGCGGATTCTTGCCCGCGAAGGCGACGCCAATCTCGTAGCGAATCTGCACGTCGCCGCTCGACTCCAACTGCGGCTTGACGTTGCGCACGAGCGCCCAGACGCGGTACTGATCCTCCACGTGGTCGAAGCAGCGCAACTGCCTCGGCATCGGCAACGTCAGGTGCAGGAGTCGCCCCGCCTCAGTCGGGTGCGTGAGGATGAAGCGGGCGCCGAAGGGCGTCACGTCTATGAGTCGGGACATCTCCATCCACTCATGCCCGGCCGACTCGCGGCAGACGACGCGCACGGGCAGCGCGAGCTTTATGCGTTCGCGTAGACGCTTCGACCTGTCCTTTTCGTCAGCCATTTTGAGCCGATTTTTCGCCCGCCCCGATACCCAATATATTGCGCCTCCGCGCTCCCCGAAAAAAGAGCGCCCAAAGGGGTAAAATCCTTGATTTTACAGGGCTTTTGCCCGTCCCGCGGGGTTGTCAAAAAGCCCTTTTCGGGCTACAATATGTCGTACTTACTGCACGCCGTCTTCCGCACCGGAAAGCGCCGCCGTGACAAACGGAAGTTTCAGTTCTCGGTCGGGATTTCGTGTGCCGACGGCCGCGTGCGGCAAAGGCATTTTGGCAAGTTAAAAGCGCGCTTTGGTCGGGCGCGGCAAATTGTACCGGAAAGGTTTATAGGATGGAAACTTTAGATCGCAACTACGTCAACATCGAAGACGAGATGCGCCGTTCGTATCTCGACTACGCAATGTCGGTCATCATCGGCCGCGCGCTCCCCGATGTGCGCGACGGCTTCAAGCCAGTCCACCGCCGTGTGCTGTGGGCGATGCACGAACTCGGCAACCAGCACAACAAGGCATATAAGAAGTCGGCCCGCATCGTGGGCGACGTGATAGGCAAGTACCACCCGCACGGCGACTCGGCCGTCTACGAGACCATCGTGCGAATGGCGCAGGAGTTTTCGCTCCGCTACCCGCTCGTGGACGGGCAGGGCAACTTCGGCTCGATTGACGGCGACTCGGCCGCCGCGATGCGCTACACCGAAGCCCGCATGTCGAAGATCGCCTCCGAGATTCTCGCGGATATCGAGAAGGAGACCGTCACCTTCAACCCTAACTACGACGAATCCCTGAGCGAGCCTTCGGTCATGCCGACGCGCGTGCCGAACCTGCTTCTGAATGGCTCGGAAGGAATCGCCGTCGGCATGGCGACGAAGATTCCGCCGCACAACCTCACCGAGATCGTCGAGGCGACGATTGCGCTCATCAAGAAGCCGAACTTGAAGGAGGCCGAGCTGCTCGCGCTCGTCCCCGGCCCCGACTTCCCAACGGCCGGCTTCATCTACGGACGCGAAGGCATACGCTCGGCATACACGACGGGCCGCGGCATCATACAGATGCGAGCGCGCGCAGGCATCGACCGCATCGGGCGCGGCACGACCGAGCGCGACGCGATCATCGTCACGGAGATTCCGTTTCAGGTTAACAAGGCTCGACTCATCGAGCGCATCGCGGAACTCGTCAACGAGAAGAAGATTGACGGCATCGCGGACATGCGCGACGAGTCTTCGCGCGACGGCATGCGCATCGTCATCGAGATGAAGCGCGACGCAGTCCCGCAGATAGTCTTAAACAAGCTCTACAAGCTGACGCCGATGCAGTCCACCTTCGGCGTCATCAACCTCGCAATCGTTGACGGCCAGCCGCGCGTGCTGACCCTCCGGCAGATGCTCGACTACTTCATCGAGTTCCGCCGCGAGGTCGTGCGCCGACGCACCGAGTATGAGCTACGCAAGGCGCGCGCGCGCGCGCACATACTGGAAGGTCTGAGCAAGGCGATTGACGCGCTCGACTACATCATCCCGCTCATACGCAACGCGCGGAGCGTTGACGAGGCGCGCCAGTGGCTCACGGGCAACGCCGCGACGATGATTGAGGTCAAGCAATGGAAGGGCACGCCGACGGACGTGACGGTAGCGGGCTTCATAGACAAGCTCAGGAAGGTCATGAAGCGGCTCGAATTCTCCGAGCCGCAGGCGCAGGCCATCCTCGACCTGCAACTACGTCGCCTGTCCGCGCTAGAACGGCAGAAGATAATTGATGAGTACGAGCAGATAATAAAGCTCATCTCCGAGTTAGAGGACATCCTCTCGAACGAGGCGAGCCTTCGACGCGTCATCGTCAAGGAACTCGAAGACGTGAAGCTGGCCTTCGGCGACGCGCGCCGCACGCAGATTATCGACGAGGGCGTCGAGCTTTCTATCGAGGACATGATCGCCGACGAGGACGTGGCGATTACGGTCACGAAGAACGGCTACGTCAAGCGCACGGCCGTCTCCACCTACCAGCGGCAGGGGCGCGGCGGCAAGGGCCGCTCTGGCGCTTCGACGGGCAAGAACGAGGACTGGGTCGAGCACCTCTTCATCGCCTCGACCCACTCGTACCTGATGATCTTCACGGACGACGGGCAGGTCTATAAGCTCAAGGTTCACGAGATACCGGAAGCACTCCCCTCGGCGCGCGGCAAGGCTTTCGTGAACCTCATCAACATCCCTTCGTCGCGCAAGCTCGCGGGCGTCATACCCGTGCGCGAGTTCTCGGAGGGGCGCTACGTCGTGATGGTTACGAAGAAGGGCGTCATCAAGAAGACGGAGCTTTCCGAGTTCCAGAACATACGCTCGAACGGCATCAACGCCGTCAACGTGGACGACGGCGACGAGTTGCTCGACGTGATGCTGACCGACGGCACGAAGCGCATCTTCATCGCGACGCACGACGGACTCGCCATACGCTTCGACGAGTCGGACGTACGCCCAATGGGACGCGCCGCGCGCGGCGTGCGCGGCATAGACCTTCGCAAGGGCGACTACGTCGTCTCGGTCTCGCCCGTCTCCGCGAACGACAGCGAGAAGATGCTCTCGGTCTCGGAGTGCGGCTTCGGCAAGCAGACGCCGATTACGACCTATCGGCTACAGTCGCGCGGCGGCAAGGGCGTCATCAACATGAAGACGACCGACAAGACCGGCAAGGTCGTCGCCGTCTTCCCCGTGGACGAAGATTCCGAGATGATGATAATCACGAAGAACGGCAAGCTCATACGCATAGAGGCTGGCGACATACGCAAGACCGGCCGCTCGGCGCAGGGCGTGCGGCTCATGAAGACCGACGGCGTAGACAAGGTTACGAGCGCCTCTCTCCTCGACGCCACGGTGCAGGTCGAAGAGGTCGGCGTGGCCTAAAGAGCCGCCGCGCCGCAATCGCTGACAAGGGAAAGGCAGGCCGAAGTTAATTCGGCCTGCCTTTCCCTTGTCGCGGCATCTTTCGGACGCACGACGCGCGCTCAGTGCTCGTGCGTGGCGATGAATATCCAGATGATTAGGAGCGTGACGCCCGCGCCTATCCCGGCGCCGATGGCTATCTTCGCGCCGGTCGAGAGGTTGTTGCCTTTGGCCTTGTTGACTTGCGGGTAGGGCACGGCGGTCGTCTTGCCCGTATTGTCGGTGACGGTGAAGGTGTCGGCGTCGGCCGCGCTCACATAGCCTTCGAGCTTTGTCTTGTCGCGCAGCTCGACCTTGATTCGCGCGTTCGTGCCCGTGCCGAGCTTCGAGAGTTGCGTGCGAACCTTCCCGGCGCGCTCCGCATCCTTCTTCGGGTTGGTGTTCGCGAAGGCGGGGGCTGCGGCCACATGCAAGAGCAGCGCGGCGAGGACGGCGGAACATATCTTCTTCATCATCATCTACTCTCCATTCAATTTTTAACTGCGTAGCGACTCGGCAGGTGAGATGGCAAACGCGGTGCCGCGCGCCGTGCGCCGCAAAGATGCGCGTAACGTGGGCCATTCGCGGCCTAGACGCGCCGCCGCCGCGCATGAAGATTCCGGCATGTGTCGGGCGTCGGCTGCGGGGCGACCGCGTCGAATGCGGCGCGGCTTACGTCAGAGCTTCCCGAAGTGAAGGCGCGCCGTGTTCCGCGTCAAGGCTTCGGCATCTCAATGGGCTTGCCGGTCATGAGCGTCGGCGCGCCCACGCGGCGCAGCGCGTCGTTGAGTTGCGACACTGCGTCACTGAGGAACTTGTTAACCTCGCCGACCTTCGTGTCGAACTCCTTCTGTAGGTCGCCGTAGAGTTCGCGCGCGGCGGGCGTGGGCGCGGCGTTGGACGAGTCGAGCGTGAAGAAGAGTCCGCCGATGCGGTCGATGAGTTGCGCGCGACCCTCGAAGCCTAAGCCCCCTTCGGGCTGCGCGAGTCGGTTCTGCAACTCCTCGACGCGCTTCTTCTGCGCGGTCAGAGCGTCCGTCAACTCCTTCGGCACCGACGACGCGCCCAAGCGGTCGCGCACCGTTCGCTCGATGAAATCTATCTGCGACTTCAGACTGTCGAGCGTGTTCAGGGCGTTGTTCGTCGCCGTCTGCATGTCGCGCAGGCGTAACTCCATCTCTAAGGTCTCGCGCAGATCGGCCGCCGTCACCCCATTGACGGTCGGGTCTAGACGCACGTCAACCTTCTGCTCATAACTCTTCTCGCCGACGAGGAGCCTGACGGTGTATGTGCCCGGCGACACTTGAGGCCCGCGCGGGCCGCCCGTGAACTGAACCTCCTCGTCGGTCGGCGGTCGCCGCACGGTCGGGCCGCCGTAACGAAGGTTCCAGCTCACTCGGTTGAGGCCGCGCTCCTTCGCGATGTTCTCAATCTCGGAGATCATCTTGCCGCCCGAGTCGAGAATCTGAAGCTTGAGCTTCGTCTTGTCGTCGGGCTTCTGCTTAAGGTAGTAGCTGACGAGCGCGCCGTATGGCGGGTTCTGTCCGGCGAACGCCTTATCGCCGACGCCGTAGCGCGTCATGCGCGTCGCGTAGCGCAAGGCGGGGCGTACGTCGAAGAGGTGAACGTCCTCGCGCGCGACCTCGGGCGTGAGTTGCTGTATGGGCGTCGCGTCGTCGAGGACGTATATGCTACGGCCGTGCGTGGCGATGATGATGTCGTTCGCGCGCGGGTGGACGATGAGGTCGTGGACTGCGACGACGGGCAGGTTCTTCAAGCCGAGACTTGTCCAGCTTCCGCCGCCGTTGTAAGAGACGTAGAGGCCGAGTTCCGTCCCCGCGTAGAGCAGCCGCGTGTTCTTCGGGTCTTCGCGCACGACGTGGACGTACGCGTTCGCCGGAAGGTTCCCCGTGATGTTCTGGAACGTGCGCCCGCCGTCCGTAGTCTTGTAGACGTAAGGCCGACGGTCGTCGAGCATGTGCCGGTCGAACGAGACGTAGACTAAATCGTCGTTAACGCGCGACGGCTCTACGTGCGAGACCGCGGAGTTCGGCGGAAGACTCGGCACGTTCTTCACGACGTTGCGCCAGCTCTTCCCCGCGTCGGTCGTTACCTGAAGGTTCCCGTCGTCCGTCCCGGCCCAGAGCACGCCCGCCCGTAGAGGCGACTCGGCGAAGCTGATAATCGTCGTGTGATACTCCGCGCCCGTGTTCTCAAACGCCACGGGGCCGCCCGCGCTCTTCTGCTTCTCACGGTCGTTGGTCGTTAAGTCCGGGCTTATCGCCGTCCAGGACTTGCCGAAGTCCGTTGACCTGAAGACGACGTTGCCCGTGATGTAGACGGTGTTCTTGTCGTGCGGGCTTGCCAGCAGCGGCGTGTTCCAGTTGAAGCGGTACTTCGCGTCACTCGCGGGCCCGCCGTCGTCGCCCATGTAGGGCACTACCAACTGCTGCTCGCGCGTGCGCATGTCCGTGCGGACGACGTTACCGCCCTGCGACTCCGAGAGGTACACGTCGGGGTCGTCCGCGTGATTCATCACGTAGAAGCCGTCGCCGAAACTTATCATCCGCCAATCGTCGTTCTGTATGCCGACGGGCTCGCGCGTGCGGCTCGGCCCAGTCCAGGTGCCGTTGTCCTGCAATCCGCCCATCACATAATAGAAAGGCTGACGGTCGTCAACGTGTATCTGGTAGAACTGACCCGCCGCGAAGTTGTTGACGACCTCCCAACTCTCGCCGCCGTCGTACGTGACGGCAATGCCGCCGTCCTGCCCCTGCCACATGCGCTTCGGATTCTGCGCGTCGAGCCAAAGGGCGTGAAAGTCAACGTGCGTGCGCCCGCTTATGGCCCGGAAGCTTCGCCCGCCGTCAACCGAGGCGAATAAGGTTGACGCGACGGCGAAGACTCGATTCTCGTTCGTCGGGTCAACGCGCACGTGCGTGTAGTAGAAGCCGCGCGAGACGATGTTCGTCTGCTTCGAGACGTTGCGCCAGGTCTCGCCGCGGTCGTCCGAGCGCCAGAGCGTCCCCTCCTTCGCCTCCGTTATCGCGTAGACGACGTTCGGCGAAGAGGCCGCGACCGCCACACCGATTCTACCCACGACCTTCGGCAATCCGCCCTCCAACTTCTTCCACGTGCGCCCGCCGTCAATCGAACGGAAGAGCCCGCCGCGCTCGTCGCCCGACGTGTGAGTCCACGGCGTGCGCCGGAACTTCCACATCACCGCGTAGACGATGTTCGGGTTCGACGGGTCTATGTCCATGTCGGCGACGCCGTGCTCCGCGTCGATGTATAGAGTCTTAGCCCAAGTACGCCCGCCGTCGGTCGTCATAAAGACGCCGCGCTCCTCGTTCGGCGCGAAGGCGTGACCCTGCGCGCCGACGTAGACCACGTCCGTGTTGCGCGGGTTGATTAAAATCTTCGAGACGTGCTCCGTCTCGCGCAGGCCCATGTGCTGCCAAGTCCGCCCGCCGTCCGTTGACTTATAAACGCCGTCGCCGAAAGAGACGGAGTTGCGCACGGCCGACTCGCCCGCGCCGAGCCAGACGACATCCGGGTTGCCCGGCTCCAACGCGATGTCGCCGATTGAGATTGAGCCCTGCCGCTCGAAGAGAGGTGTCCAACGCACGCCGCCGTTGGTCGTCTTGAACAGACCGCCCGACGCGGTCGCGACGTAGACGAGGTTCGGGTTTCCCGCGACGCCTTCGATGTCCGCGATGCGCCCGCCCATGTTCGCGGGGCCGATGCTGCGCCACTCAAGACGCTCGAAGGACTTAATCTCGGTCGAAGCATCCTCGGGACTCTCGGGCGTCGGCGTGCTCTGCGGCGTCGCCGTCTGCTGCCGCGCCCACGCGGGCGCTGACAGGCAAGACAACAACACGCACGCGAGCGCCGCGCGCGCGAGTAGGCTCTTCTTCTCGTGCATGAGTTCGGTTCTCCCTGAAGGGTTATTTCGGGTAAGACGTGGACTTGAGAGCATATCACATCACGCCGACGAGTATCAGAACCGGGAGCGGGAGCGACAGGGTCTCAAGCTCCAACATGGGTCTGTGTGTCGAAGCCTTTACCCGGTCGCTACCGCTCCCGGTTCTGGTCGGTACATTCGGCGCGGCGTTTGACATGGAAGGCGCGACGCGTGAAAACTCATCCGCGACGAATCAAGAGACGAACAAGCGCCGCACAGAGGCGACGACTAAACTACCTTGACCAAACTTCATACCCGACCACGACACACGCGAACACTCCACACACGAACGCGACGCGCACGCCTTCAACCGAAGACGCTGAAGATTTTTGTCACGACTATCTTCATCACGAGCGCGCTCGGGCTGCTCGCCTCGTGCGTGCGTGAGGCTCCGCGGCAACGAACGCCCGCCGGATGGCGCGCACACGTCTCGACGCTCGCGGGCGACGGCGCGCCCGGCTTCACGGACGGCGCGGCGCGCGCGGCGCGGTTCGCAGACCCGTTCGGCGTCGCCGTCGGCGCGGACGGCACCGTCTACGTAGCCGACGCGGGCGAGAGCAATCGCATACGAAAGGTCACGTCCGAAGGCATCGTCACGACTCTCGCTGGCAGCCGCGAGGGCTTCGCTGACGGCGCGGGCGCTGCGGCATCCTTCAACACACCTTCGGCGCTCGCGCTCGACTCGGCGGGCAATCTCTACGTCGCGGACACGGGCAACAACCGCGTGCGCAAGGTCACGCCCGAAGGCATCGTCTCGACGCTCGCGGGCGACGGCGCGACGGGTTACGCCGACGGCTCGGCCGCGCGGGCGCAATTCAACGCGCCCGTCGGCGTCGCCGTGGACAAGGAGGGCAACGTCTACGTCGCGGACACATACAACGACCGCGTCCGTTTGATAACGAAGGAGGGCGCGGTCAGAACTCTGGCGGGAGCGGGCTTGCCCGCTTACGCCGACGGCGCGAGCGCGTCCGCGTTATTCGACACGCCCTGCGGCGTGGCCGTCAACGACGCGGGCGAGGTCTACGTCGCGGACACGGGCAACGACCGCCTCCGCAAGATAACGAAGGACGGGCAGGTGACGACGCTCAATCTCTTCAATCCTCCCACGAACGCTGAAACCCCGAACGACAGCGCGAAGACGAACCCCGAAGCCGACGCAAATACAAACGGCAACGCGAACGCGGCGAACGTAACGGCCGCCGTGCCGTTCGAGTTGTCGAACCCCTCTGGGCTCGCACTCACGCGCGACGGCTTTCTGTACGTGACCGAATTAGACCGGGGGCGCGTCGTGCAGGTCGCGCCCGACGGCACGGCGCGCGTCATCGCCGGTCTCGGCTCAGGCTTCGACGACGGCGACGGACTCGACGACGCGCGCTTCAACCAGCCTTCAGGAGTCGCGCTCGCGCCCGACGGCTCGCTCGTCGTTGCAGACGGCGCGAACTATCTCGTACGCCGCGTCGGCCCTTCGCAACAGAACGAAGGCGCAAAGGCGTCGCCCTCAAATCAATCTCAAACGACTTCCATCGAAGCGCAGCCGGCTTCGAGTGAAGCCTTGCCGCGCATACCCGTCGAAGAGTTCGGGAGTTCGTTCCCGTGGCCGCTCGACCCGCAAGGGCAGTGGCACGAGGTCGCGGCGACGATGGGCGAGGTGCGCGGCGCGTACGGCACGGACGACAGCCGCGACCATCTGCACTCGGGCGTTGACGTGTTCGGAGTCTACGGCCAGACCGTGCGCGCCGTGCGCGAAGAGAAGGTCGCGGGCCCGCTCGCGAACTGGAGCTTCGGCGGCTTGAACGAAGGCGTGCGCGCCGGACTGATGACCTACATACACCTGCGCGTCGGGCGCGACGAGCACGACACTATGCTACGGGATACGCCCTTCACGCCCGTGCGCGACGAAGCGGGCAGGGTCACGCGCGTGCGCGTGCGTCGGGGCACGTGCCTGCGCGTCGGCGACGCGCTCGGCACGATCAATCGCATGTACCACGTCCACATGAACCTCGGCCCGCCCGGCGCGGAAGCGAACCCGCTCACGCTCCCTTTCGCGGGCTTCACGGACAAGACGCCGCCCGTGATTGAGCGCGACGGCGTGCGCCTCTTCGACGAATCGGGCACGCAGCTTAAGGAGAGACGCGGCGGGCGTTTTCTGCTGAGCGGCAAGGTTCGCATAGTCGTCGACGCCTACGATCAGGTGGACGGCAACCAGCCACGCCGACGCCTCGGCCTCTACAAACTCGGCTATCAACTGCTGCTCGTCGACGGAAGCCCCGCACACGGCTTCGAGAGCCCTCGAATGAACATAGAGTTCAACCGACTGCCGCCCGGCCCCGAAGCGCCCAAGATCGCATACGCCGACGAGAGCGGTATCACCGTCTATGGAAGCAAGCAGACGCGCTTCCTATACGAGTTGACGAACACCGTCCGCGACGGACGTGCCTCGCGCGGCGCGTGGGACACGTACGAGCTTCCCGAAGGCGACTACACGCTCCGCATCATCGCCGCAGACCTCGCGGGAAACGAGGCCCACGCGAACCGCGACGTTCTCATCACGATAGAAAATCAGAACCGGGAGCGGTAGCGACCGGGTCTTAAGCTCCGACATACAGACTTGTCTCGGAGCCGTTACCCGGTCGCTACCGCTCCCGGTTCTGACTTTGTCTTATCCAGTGCTGCCGAAGCCGCCCGCGCCGCGTTCGGTCTCTTCGAGGTCGTCGGCCCATGCGGGCTCGGGCGTCGCGATTGCTTCGACGACGAGTTGCGCGATGCGCGCGCCCGGCTCTATCTCGAAGGCTTCGGTGCCGTGATTGACGAGCGCGCATAGAATCTCGCCGCGGTAGTCCGAGTCTATGACGCCCGCGAGCACGTCTATCCCGTGGCGCACGGCGAGGCCAGAGCGCGGCGCGACGCGACCGTAGAAGCCTTCGCGGATGGCTACGGCGAGGCCCGTACGCACGGCCGCGCGCGCGCCCGGCGCGAGCGTCACGCGCTCGATTGCGCAGAGGTCTAACCCGGCGGCGCGCGCGCTGCCGCGCGAAGGGAGTCTCGCCTCGGGGTGTAGTCTCTTGAATAGAAGTCGCTCGGACATACGCTCTCGCCCTTAGCCGTGACTCCGGCCCGGCCCGCGCCCCTGTATGATGTTGCGCAGGCGGCCTCCGACGAACTGACCCAAAAAGAACGCGCCGATGATGACGGGGAAGCTTATCAACTTGAAGCCCATCCCCGAATAGATTCCGAGCGCGATGACGAGGGGCACTGGCAGGAGTGCCGCGAGGAACCACTGACGCGAGAGCCTCCTCGCGCTCGCTCGCCAGTAGCCGAACGGCAGGTTGAGAAGGAAGGCGAGTATTGCGACAGTCCAGAGTCCCATGCTCGAATTTGTATGTTGACTAACCTTGCGTCTCCCCGGCCGACGCGGCGGGTGCGCCTTCGCCTTCGACCCAGATTGAGCCGTCCTCGAAGAACTCCTTCTTCCAGACGGGGACGGTGCGCTTGAGTTCGCGTATGGCCCACTCGCATGCCTCGAACGCGGCGCGGCGGTGCGGTGCGCTCACGGATATGACGACGGAGGTCTCGCCTATCTCTGTGCGGCCCGTGCGGTGGACTATACCGATGTGCTCGATGTGGAAACGCGTGTGCGCCTCCGCGCCCAGGCGTCGCATCTCCGCTAAGGCCATCGGGGCGTAAGCCTCGTAGACGAGATAGAGAGTCTGCCTCCCCTTCGTCCACTCGCGCGCGTAGCCGTCGAGCGTGACGGTCGCGCCGCAGCGTCGCGGCACTACGCGTCGCGCAACCGCGCCCACGTCAATCGGCTCGGTCGTCAACTCGAAGAAGTCGTGTGCGCCCGACGCGGACGCGGGCTCGTCTTCCGCGCCGCCGCTGACGGGCGGGAAGACAGCCATCTCGTCGCCGTCCTTTAGTTCGACTGTAAGGTCGCGCGCGTACTCCTGATTGACGGCGACGAGGAGCGAGGCGCTGAAGCGTCGGAGCGACGGACACTCTTCGAGCACTCGCTCGAAGGCTTCGCGCGCGGTCGCGCCCCGCGCGACTCCGAGCACCAGCTCGTCTCCCGCCGCCTCGCGCGCCGCGCCGAAGAAGAGCACGCGTATGTTAATAGAAGACGCATCAGTCTCGGCGCGCGAAGAGGCTGATGGGGTCGCGCGCGCAGACCCGGAAGCCGTCGTCTGTTCTTTTCCGCCGCGCTCCGTCATTCGAGGTCAATCCTCTTCCCGCCGTGGCCGTTGCCTTTCGCGAGTTCGTGCGTGCGCGCGCGCGCCTCGTAGGACGAGACGGCCTGCGCGAGCAGCGTGTAGACGCGACGAAGCCGCTCGGCGGTCGAACGCAGCTCAAGAAGTTGCTGCTTCGCGTCGGCCTCCATCTCGACGACCGCCGCAACGAGAAACGACAGGCGCTCGGGGTCTTCGAGCGGGAGTTCAGGCAGCGAGCCGCGCTCGTCGTTTATCGCGCGCATCGCGCGCGCGATTCGTGTGAACATCTCCGCGACTTCGCCCGCGCGCTTTCCGAGCACCGAGGCGTCGCCCTCCTCGTCCTCGAAGAACTCGACGCGCGCGACTAGGTAAGGCTCGCCGCTCTCGACGTAGTCGGTGACGCGGTATCGTGCGACGCCGACGGTGAGTATGTTCGAGCGGCCGTCGGGCAGGGCTTGCACCTCGACAACCTCTGTCGCGCAGCCGACGTGTCCGGCCGGGGGATGTTCAAACGAGCCCGGCGCGCCGGGGTCGAAGTAGGAGAGGCCGAAGAGGTTGTTCGAGACGCGCACGTCCGCGAGCAGCCGCCGGTAGCGCTCCTCGAAGACGTGGAGCGGCAGCGGCACGCCCGGAAAGAGCACGAGCGGCAGAGGGAAGAGCGGCAGCTCGCGCACGCCGCGCACTTTGTCCAGGGCTTCAGACATGAAAAGCTTTCAGCGGTCAGCAATCAGCATTCAGCTTAAAGCTGATTTCACGAGAAGCACGCCTCCCGGCTCAAACAGCATCCGGCGTGTCAGTCGTCGCTGACCGCTGAAAGCTGTGTGCCGACCGCTTCCACAGCGTTGCGTTCGAGCGCGCCGAGCGCGCCGGGCGAGGGCGCTTCCTCTGCTGCTGCTGCTGCGGCGGCGACGGCGGCGGCGGTCACGCCGGGGGACGGCTCAATCTTCTGCTCGATGAGTTCGAGTATGGACTCGGGCGTCTCGTCGCCGAGCGCGCGGCGCTTGGCTTCGAGCACAAGCTCGGCCATATCGCTTGCGCGGTCGCGGAAGCGCACGTCGCGCGCGATGAGGTCTGCGATGATGCGACGCTCGCGGTGCGCGCGAGAGGTGTCCGCGTCGAGGCCCGCGGCGACGGCGTACTCGACGGGCACGCTCTGGTTCTTGAGCATGACGTGGAGCGCGCCCGTCTCCTTCAGAGCATCCTCGCGCATACGACGCAGGTCGAGCAGAGAGTTCTTGAATCCCAGATGTCCGCGAAGGCTTATCTCGATGATGGGCGCGGGGTCATGAGACTCGGGGTCGTGCGCGCGCGCCTCGCGCTTGACCGTCTCCATAACTCCGGCGTGCACCACCTCCGGGTCTTCCGCGCCCGACACGTCGAAGACGAGACGCTGGAACGGGCGCTGCACATAGTCGTCTATGAACTTCGCCTTGACGCTTCGGTCATCGCCGACCTCGACGACGTAGAGCCCGCGCTCCTCTCTATACTCGTCAATCGAGCACGCTTCGAGCGAGCCGGGATTGAAGGCCCAGTTCTCAAGCTCGAAGCGCTTGTGCGTGTGGCCGAGCGCGACGTAATCGACCAGCGTGCGAAGCTCCTTCAACTTCTCGACGGAGAGCGCGGGGATGGGGCGATTGAGTTGGCCCTCAACGTCCGTGTGTAGCAGTAGTATCTGGAAGAGCCCTTCGCCGCGCGCGCGTCGGAGCGACTCGGCGAGCATCGGCATGGCCGCGTTCGCCGACGTTCCATACCAGTGCGTGCCGAATATGCGCGCGCCCTTGATGTCCACGTAGGAGCCCGTGTGCGTCTCCTCGTCCCAGGGCAGCATCTCCCAGGGGGGCGCACCTTCCGTGTTCTCCGCGACGCGCGCGGGCTCAAGCAGTATGAGAAAGCCCGCCTGTGAGAACGAGCGCATCCAACTGTAGTCGGAGACGGCGTCGCGCCGGTCGTGGTTGCCCTCGATGGCGACGACGGGAATGCCCGCGTCCCTCAGAAGTTGGAGACCCGCTAGCGCGTGGTTCATCGTCTGCGGGTCTATCTGCCGACGGTCGAAGAAGTCGCCCGCGATGACCACGAAGTCAACCTCATTCGCCAGCGCGTGACGCTCGATCACGTCGTACCAGCTTCGGAAGAAGTCCTTCGTGCGCTCTTCGAGATTGTAGCGGCGGCAGCCGAGATGTACGTCGGAGATGTGTAAAAACTTGATCATTCAGTTCCGGCTTCGGGGATAAAAGGTCGTACCAACTAAGCTCTAAAAGTCTCACTTTGTGAGTGACATTATACGACAAAGCGTCGGCCGTAGGTTAGAGGTCGGCGGTCGGAAAATAGGGCCGCCCGACTTGACCCGGACGGCCGCCCCGAGCTTTGTCGGGCGGGCGGGGCTTGTTAGACTCGGCCCCGTGGGGACGACGATAAGCACGGACGCTCTGATTGTCGGGGCCGGGTACATGCTGAGTTTCGACTCGGTCAAGAGGTTCGTCTTCAGCGTGCTGTTGAGGCCGGACAACTACATCGGATACATTTCGCCGGAGACTTCGCCGGACGGATTGCCGGACGGTTTGAAGGCTTACCTTAAAGAGTTCGTCGGACACACGTGTGATTAGAGCCTGCCGGTTGAGACGACCGTATGCCCGAATACATCGACACAGAGGCTTGGAGCCGACGCCACCTGTTCCAACTCTTCAAGGGTTACGACAACCCCTCCTTCAACATCTGCGCCGACGTGGACGCCACACGACTGCTCGAATTCACGCGCTCAAGGAATCTATCCCTCTTCGTCACCTATCACTTCCTCTCGACGAAGACGGCCAACGAGGTCGAGCCGTTCCGCTATCGCCTGCGCGGCGAACGCGTGCTCGTGCACGAACGCGTGGACGCGGGTGCTATCTTTCTACTCGAAGACGAGAGCTTCACCTTCGTCTACTTCGATTTCTCGGAAGAGTTCGCCGGGTTTCACGAGAGGGCGAAAGCGACGTTGGAGTGCGCGCGCGTCGAAGCGCCACGGCTCGACGCACGCGAAGAGCGCGATGACCTCATATACCACTCGGTCATCCCCTGGGTCTCGTTCACGAGCATCTCCCACGCGAGCGACTCTCGACGCCGGAGTGGAATCCCAAAAATCTCCTTCGGCAAGTACCGAGACGTGGGCGGGCGCATGTTGATGCCCGTCTCGGTCGAGGTGCATCACGCGCTGATGGATGGGCTTCACGTCGGGCGTTACTTCGAGCGGCTTCAAACTTACTTCGACGACCCGGCGGCGGCGCTTCGGTTATAACTCTCCGTAGTCGAGCAGCCCCGTGTGCATCGTCATCTTCCACTCGCCGCCCACCTTTGAATAGACCTTGCAGGCACGCCCCTTCCA
>JBJMGR010000357.1:0-4099 GCA_045807805.1 Pyrinomonadaceae bacterium
CATGTACGAGTGGACGCGCGACCTCCTTCGCCTGCGCCGCGAGCACTCTTCAATACGCCGCGGCTCGCTTATAGACCTCGCCTTCGACGAAGACTCTTACGCCTATGCGCGACGCGACGCGGGCGAGACGGTCGTCGTCGCAATCAACCGCGCCGCCGCGCCGAAGGAGATCTCCTTCCCGGCCTCCTACCTCGACGCGCGCGACGGCACGCGCCTCGAACCTCTCCTCGCGGCGAAGGAGACGCCCGCGGTCGCATCCGGCACACTCAAGCTCAACGTCCCCGCGCGCTCGGCGGTCTTCTACAAACTCGCGGGGCAGTGAGCCGGGCCGGGGTCGAACCACCGCGGACACGAGAGACACGGCTTCAACAGGGCTAAAGACAAAGCTGTGCCCCTTGTGTATGCGGTGATTAAATTCTCCCCATCCGCAACTCTTTTCCGTTGCCCGCGCGCTGCATTTGTTGTAGCTTTCAACTAAATAAAGAAGCAGCGAGGTCGAATGTGAGCTTCCCAAGAGCGTGCGGCATTCTTTTGCACCCGACTTCCTTGCCCGGCCCTTACGGCGTGGGCGACATGGGCCACGAGGCGTACCGCTTCGTTGACTTCCTCGCCTCGGCGGGGCAGAGCCTCTGGCAGGTCTTGCCGCTCGGGCCCACAGGCTACGGCAACTCGCCGTATCAATGCTTCTCCGCCTTCGCGGGCAACACGCTGCTCGTCAGTCCAGACCTGCTCGTAGAGCACGGCCTGCTCGCGGCCGAAGACCTGAGCGGCGCGGCGCTCGCGGACGAGGCGCGCGTCGAATATGGCGCGGCCTTCGACTTGAAGGAGCGTCTACTCAATCGCGCCTTCGAGAACTACAGGGCTGTGCGCCCGGCGGCCGTGCGCGATAACTTCGAGGAGTTCAAAGAGCGGTCGGCCGCGTGGCTCGACGACTACGCGCTCTATCGCTCTTTGAAGCGCGAGCGCGGAGAGGCTGCGTGGACGAGTTGGGAGCCGGAACTCGTGCGCCGCGACGAGCGTGCTTTGGAGTCGGCGCGCGCGCGACTCGGCGAAGAGACGGAGGCGTTCAAGTTCAAACAGTTCCTCTTCTTCGACCAGTGGACGCGACTTCGCGAATACTGCCACGACAAAAATATTCAGATCATCGGCGACATCCCCATCTTCGTCGCGCACGACTCGGCCGACGTGTGGGCTAACCCTCGTCAGTTCCTGCTCAAAGATGACGGGCGGCCGACGGTCGTCGCGGGAGTCCCGCCCGACTACTTCAGCAAGACGGGCCAGCTTTGGGGCAACCCGCTCTACGACTGGGAGCGCATGAAGCAGGAGGCTTTCGGCTGGTGGGTCGAGCGCGTGCGCGCGATGCTCTCTCTGGTCGATATCATACGCATCGACCACTTCCGAGGCTTCGCGGCCTACTGGGAGATACCGGGCGGCGACGAGACGGCCGAGCGCGGCCGATGGGTCTTCGCGCCGGGCCGCGAACTGTTCGCCGCGATTAAGTCAGAGTTGGGCGCGCTGCCCATCATCGCCGAAGACCTCGGCTTCATCACGCCCGACGTTATCGAGCTTCGCGACGAGTTCGACTTTCCCGGCATGCGTATCTTGCAGTTCGCCTTCTCTACCGACCCTACGAACAAAGACCTCCCGCACAACCACGTGCGCAACACGGTCATTTACACGGGCACGCACGACAACGACACGGCCGTCGGCTGGTTCCAAAGCGACGCGGGCGGCTCGTCCGTCCGCTCACCCTCCCAGATAGAGCGCGAGCGCCGATACTGTCTCGAATACCTCGGCTCAAACGGCGCGGAGATAAACTGGGACTTCATACGCGCTCTCTACGCCTCCGCGGGCGACACGGCGCTCGTGCCTTTGCAGGACGTTCTGGGCTTAGGCTCTGAGGCGCGCATGAACACGCCCGCGACGATGTCGGGCAACTGGGCCTGGCGCTTCCGCGAAGGCGACCTCAGTGAAGACTTGAGCGCGCGCCTCCGACGCCTCGCCGAAGTCTACGGCCGCTACCCGGCCCTTCCCCCCGAGCAGAGGCCCGAGCACACGGCCGAGAGCTACGAGTTCGAGCAGACATGGGGTTGAGGCTACACGTCAACGACCCGTCGCCCGCCGAAGCTTATGAGGACACACAACAACGCAACCGCGCGCCTCGTGCTTACACTCATCTTCGTCTGCGCCGCCGCGGCCACTTGCGCGGCGCAGCGCCTGCCTTCGGTGACGAAGGTCGAGCCGCCGAACTGGTGGGCCGGTCATTCGATAAATCCCGTCCGAGTGATGCTGCGCGGGCAGAACCTCTCCGGCGCGCGCGTCGAGGCCGTGGGCCAGGGGATAAGGACGGGGCTCGTGCGCGTGAACGACGCGGGCACGTACATCTTCGTGGACGTATTTATCGACCGCGACGCGAAGCCGGGCGGGCGTCTGTTGAGAGTGAGCACCGCCCTTGGGTCTGCGGATACGAACTTCTCCGTCTCCGAACCCCTGTCGCGCGCGGGCCGCTTTCAGGGCTTCACGCCCGACGACGTTATCTACTTCATCATGCCCGACCGCTTCAGTGACGGCGACCGCTCGAACAACGACCCGCGCAAGTCGCCCGGCCTCTACGACCGCACGAAAGGGCGCTACTACCACGGCGGAGATTTTCAGGGCGTCATAGACCACCTGCCTTATCTAAAAGAACTCGGCGTCACGGCCATCTGGATCAACCCCGTCTACGACAACACAGACCGGCTCGACGAGAAGGAGATGTATCCGGAGATTGACGGAGGGCCGAAGCGCCCGACGACCGCCTACCACGGCTACGGCGCGATTGACTTCTACGGCGTCGAAGAGCACTACGGAACGATGGAGAAGCTGCGCGAGCTAGTGGACAAGGCGCACGCGTTGGGCTTCAAGGTCATTCAAGATCAGATAGCAAACCACACGAGCCCATATCACCCCTGGGCCGCCGACCGCCCGACGCCGACGTGGTTCTACGGCACGCCCGAGAGTCATCTCTCGAACAACTGGCAGAAGTGGACGACGATGGACACGCACGCCTCCGCCGAGACGCGGCGTCGAAATCTTGAGGGCTGGTTCATAGATATTCTCCCAGACCTCAATCAGGACGACGAAGAGGTTCGACGCTACCTCATACAGAACACGCTCTGGTGGCTCGGCACCGTCGGCTTCGACGCCGTACGCATGGACACGCTGCCGCACGTCCCGCGCGCCTTCTGGCGCGACTGGTCTTCGGCCATCCACGCCGAGTATCCGCGCGTGAACATACTCGGCGAACTCTTCGACGGCGACCCCGCGCTGCTCTCCTACTTCCAGCGAGGGAGGGTCGGGAGCGACGGCATCGACACAGGGATAGACACCGTCTACGACTTCGCGCTCCACTACGCCATACGCGACGCCTTCGCGCGCGGAGGTCAGGTGCGCGCTCTCGAACAGGTGCTCGCGCACGACTATCTCTATCCGCATCCGGAAACGCTCGTCCCCTTCATAGGCGTCCACGACATGCAACGCTTCATGTCGGAGAAGGGCGCGACAATCGAGGGCCTGAAGCTCGCGCAAACTTTTCTGATGACGACGCGCGGGACGCCGCTCCTCTACTACGGCGACGAGCTTGCGATGTCGGGCGGCGGCGACCCCGACAACCGCCGCGACTTCCCCGGCGGCTTCCCCGGCGACGAGCGCAATGCCTTCACGCACGCTGGCCGCACGGCCGCCGAGAACGATGTGTTCGAGCACGTTAAGCATCTCGCAGAGATTCGCGCCGACCTGCCAGCGGTGCGCCGCGGCTCGCTGGTGCAACTTTATGACGAAGAGCAACAGACGGTCTTCGCGCGCTCTCTCGTGTCGGGGAGCGGGAGTCCCGTTATCTTTACGAGCGTCTTCATCGCTTTCAACAATGACACCAAGCCAGCCACGATTGAGTTCAGCGCCCGGCAAGCCGGGGTGGCCGACGGCGCGACGTTTGAAGACCGGCTCGGAACCGTCAAAGATGTGACGAAGGTCGAGAGTGGAAAGATAAAAGTAACCTTGCCCCCGCGCTCAGCCGCCATACTCTCCCGTTGGCCCCGGCAGCCAAACAATTTCTGAACTC
>JBJMGR010000358.1:0-16242 GCA_045807805.1 Pyrinomonadaceae bacterium
AGGACATTCTCAGGCAGCGCGGGTTTTACGCGGGCGAGTCAACGGGCAAGCTAGACCCCACGACGCGCGAGGGGCTCAGGAAGTATCAAGGGGCGGAAGGGCTCAAGGTGACGGGCACGCTCAACGCGGCGACGCTACAGAAGATGAACGTCACGCTCAGCGACAAACAGAAGGCTTGGGTGGCCGCGCACAGCCAGTAAGGCAGAAGTGAAAAGGCAAATGG
Source organism: Pyrinomonadaceae bacterium (assembly GCA_045807805.1). Classification (GTDB taxonomy): domain Bacteria; phylum Acidobacteriota; class Blastocatellia; order Pyrinomonadales; family Pyrinomonadaceae; genus QHXN01. The sequence goes on from JBJMGR010000358.1 coordinate 224, forward strand.
CAAAAGGGAAGATGGGAGGACGGCTTCCTCTCATCTTCCTTCGTTGAAGACTGCGCAGCGCTCATCGCGCGCCGTCTAAGACAGAGCGGCCTTCATCAACGGTTGATGAAGGCCGCTCTTCTTTCCGTCTTAACTTTTGCCCTTTGCCTTCTTACTTCTGCCTTACCGTCAGGCGGAGGCGGCCTGCTCCGTGAGGAGACGTTCGACTATCTGGTAGCTCGCCTCAAGTGCCTCGCTCAGTTTCTGCGGCTCGGGGCCGCCGCCTTCGGCCATGTCGGGCTTGCCGCCGCCGCGTCCCCCGATGATGGGCGCGAGTTCCTTTATGACTCGGCCAGCCGGGACGCGCTTCGCAAGGTCTGAAGAGGTGCGCACGATGATCGAAGCCTTGCCGTCGGCGCGGCGGCCCAGGACGACCACGCCCGACTTCAACTGCGCGAGCAAAGTGTCGGAGAGTTGCCGAAGCGCGTTGGCGTCGAGGTCGCTCGCCTCGCGCGCAAGCACCTTGACTCCGCCTTCGACTTCGCGTGCCTCCGACCCGTTCTGCGCGGAGCCGCCGCCGCCGAGCGCGAGCTTCAGACGTAGCTCGTCGGCCTCGCGGCGTGCCTTCTTCAACTCCTCTTGCAGTCGGCTGACCGCGACGGGGATGTCGCCCCGCGTCGCGCGAAGCTCGCCCGAGATTTGGTCAACGAGCGCCTCGGTCTCCTGAAATCGCATGAAGGCATCGCGGCCCGTGACGGCGCGTATGCGACGCGTGCCGGAGGCGATTGACTCGTCGCTCGTGATTTTAAAGAGCCCTATGTCGCCCGTCGCGCGCACGTGCGTGCCGCCGCAAAGCTCCTTCGAGAAGATGCCCTCTTCGCCGGGGACGCTCAGCACGCGCACGCTCTCGGCATACTTCTCGCCGAAGAGCGCCATCGCGCCCGAGCGCATCGCCTCTTCGAGCGGGAGTAGCTCAGTGCGCACGGGCTCGTTGCGAAGTATGTGATAGTTGACGAGGCGCTCAATCTCCGCCATCTCATCGCGCGTCAAAGGCTGATAGTGCGAGAAGTCGAAGCGCAGATAGTTCGGCGCTACGACCGAGCCGGCCTGCTTGACGTGCGTGCCTAAGACTTCGCGCAGAGCCGCGTGCATCAGGTGAGTGGCGGTGTGGTTGCGTCTTGTCGCGTCGCGCTTCTCGGCGTCCACCTGCGCCGTCACTGTGTCGCCGACTCGAAGCGAGCCGCGCTCGACCTTGATGCGATGGACGACGAGCCCCGCAACGGCGGGCGGCGTGTCGTTCACGACGGCGTGCGCCGAGCCGTTGAAGAGCACGCCCGTGTCTCCGACCTGCCCGCCCGACTCCGCGTAGAAGGGCGTGCGGTCTAAGACGACTTCGCCCTCGTCGCCTTCGTCGAGGCTCTCGACCTCTTCGCCGCCGCGAAGTATGGCCGCGACGCGCGCGCCTTCCGTGCGCGTCTCGTCGTAGCCCCTGAACTCGTTCGCGCCTACGCGCCGCGCCAACGCCGCGTAGACGGGGTTCGCCTTCGCGCTCGCGGCCGCGTGTGCCTTCGCGCCCGTGCTCTGAATCTCGCGCAGCGCGCGGTCGAAGGCTTCGTTGTATTCGTCTTCGTTGACTTCAAAGCCGCGCTCTTCGAGGCCGACGCGTATGAGGTCGCGCGGCGTGCCAAAGGTGTCGTAGAGGCGCGCGAGTTCCTTGTAGTCGGGCCTCTCGCCCTCGGGCGTCGAGCCGAAGAGCGCTTCGAGTTTCTGTAGGCCGACCGTCAGCGTCGAGCCGAAGCGCTCCTCTTCGAGCCGAACCATGCGCTCGATGAAGTCGCGCGCGGCCTCAAGCTCGGGGTAGGCTTCGCGCATCTGTTCGACGACGAAGTTCGTGACCTTGTGGAAGAAGACTCCTTCGAGTTGTAGCGCGTGGCGGCCCTGATAGATGGCGCGGCGCATAATCTTTCTCAGAACGTAGTTTCGCCCCTCGTTGCCGGGGAGGATGTTGTCCGCGATGGAGAAGGCCGCCGCGCGCGCGTGGTCTGCGATGACGCGCATGGCGAAGCCCTCCTGCGTGTCAGGCTCGTAGTGCCGGTCGGCGAGCTTGGCTGTGAACTCAATAATTGGTTTGATGAGAGTCGTGTCGTAGTTTGAGTGCTTGCCTTCCATGACGACGGCGAGGCGTTCGAGGCCAGCGCCCGTGTCAACGGAAGGCGCGGGTAGAGGTTCAAGAGCGTACTTGCCCGGTTCGGTCTCGACGCGGTTGTACTGCATGAAGACCAGATTCCAAATCTCCATCGTCGTGTCGCCGGGGCCGTTGACGAACTCCGGGCGGTTGAACTGAGGGTCTTCGGGGTGCTCGCCGAGGTAATAGTTAATCTCGGAGTTGGGGCCGCAGGGGCCGGTCTCGGCCATCTGCCAGAAGTTGTCCTTGCGACCGAAGCGGAGGATGCGTTCGGGACGCGCGCCGACCTTCTGCCACAGCGCGATGGCCTCTTCGTCGGCCAGGACTTCATCGTCGCCCGCGAAGACCGTGAACCACATGCGCTCTGGGTCGAGCTTCAACTCGTTGACGAGGAAGTCCCATGCGAAGCGTATCGCGTCCTCCTTGAAGTAGTCGCCGAAGGAGAAGTTGCCGAGCATCTCGAAGAAGGTGTGGTGGCGCGCGGTCTTGCCGACCTCGTCCAGGTCGTTGTGCTTGCCGCCCGCGCGCAGGCACTTCTGCGACGACGCGGCGCGCGCGTAGTCGCGCTTCTCCGCGCCGAGGAACGTGTCCTTGAACTGGTTCATGCCCGCGTTGGCGAACAGGAGCGTCGGGTCGTTCGAGGGCAGAAGCGGGCTCGAAGCGACGCGGCGGTGCCCGTGCTTCTCGAAGTAACTCAGAAACTTTTCGCGTATCTCTTTTCCGGTAATCATAAAGCTCACAGCGTTCAGCGTTCAGCATTCAGCTAAAAACAATTCAGATGACGTTGGCAGTTTGAAAACTGACTGCTGATTGCTTATAGCTTTGAAAAGTTTAACATGCGGCGTTGAGGCGGGCGAAGTAGGGCGACGGCGGGCGAAGTGGGGCGGGGTCGTTTAAGCGTCGCCTTCATCCATCTCCGTGGCGGCCGACGCTTCGCGCACTTTGCGTATGATGAGGTCGTATGTGAAGCCGAGGCGCAGAAGGTGGTCGTAGAGGCTCTTGGTCTCCTGTCGCGTCGTGGGGCGTCCGCGCAGGCGTATGCGTTTTTCGATTGCGCGCTGGATGAGTTCCTCTTCGGGCGTCTCCTGATAGACGAGTTCGAGCGCGGCGTCGGCCGTCTCCTTCGAGATTTTTCTGGTCTGTAGGTCGCGCGCGAGGCGCTGGCGGCCGACGGGCTTCTGTCGCACGCGGTACGAGGCGAAGCCGAAGGCGAAGCGCTCGTCGTCGAGATAGCCGTACTCCTTCAGCTTCGCGAGCGCGTAGTCGGCCGCAGCCTCGTCCGTCCACTGTTTTTCGAGCAGGCGCTCGCGAAGCTCCTCGATTGAGCGCGGCTTCGCGGCGAGGAGCTTCACGGCCCTTTGCAGCGTACGCGCGCGCGCCTTCTCCGCGTCCACAGGTCGCACGGGCCGCGCCTTCCGCCTCTCCTCTTCGAGGTCTGCGTTAATCTGCCTCTCCGACTTCGACGGCCGCGGCTTGTACTTCGGCTTGTACTTCTTACTGCTCTTCTGCATCTCGACGACTACTCTACCCGTTCGCCGCGCGCTTCGTACAGAACCGCGAGCGGTAGCGAGCGGGTAGCGAGTTACGCCGAGAGCCCGCCTGTCAAAACCTATACCCGCTCGCTACCGCTCGCGGTTCTGTTTATGATTGTCCGCATATGGACGGAATCTTAATCATAGACAAGCCGGAGGGCTGGACTTCGCACGACGTTGTGGCGCGCGCGCGTCGCCTTCTGAGAGAGAAGCGCATCGGGCACACGGGCACGCTCGACCCTTTCGCGACGGGCGTGCTCGTGTTGTTAGTGGGCCGCGCGACGCGGCTCGCGCAGTTCCTTTCGGGCGCGGAGAAGGAGTACGAGGCGACGATACGACTCGGCTACGACACGGAGACGGGAGACCTGACGGGCGCGCGTCGCGAAGGCGTGGGCGAATCGGCGAATCCTTGCGCGGCCGTCGGGCGCGAAGAGTTGGAGGCGGCGCTCGCACGCTTGCGCGGCGAGATTGAGCAGGTGCCGCCGATGTACTCGGCGAAGAAGGTCGGCGGAAAGAAGCTCTACGAACTCGCGCGGCGCGGCGAGGAGATAGAGCGCGCGGCCGTGCGCGTCCGCGTGAGCGAGTTTGAGGTCACGGCTCACGAAGACGGAAGTTTTATGAGACGGAACGGCGACGCGACGTGCGACGTGCGCGCGCGCGTCGTCTGCTCGGCGGGTACTTACGTGCGAACGCTGGCCGAGTCGGTCGGCGAACGTTTGGGCACGGGCGCACACCTCGCGGCGCTCCGTCGCACTCGCGCGGGCGAGTTTCGCGTCCGTGCCGCCGTCTCGTTGGAAGCGCTGCAAAGGTTAATTGAAGAGGGAAGTCTCTCGGAAGGTGGCGGAGATTTTTTACTGCCCTTAGAAGCGGCGCTCCCGAACATGCCCGCCGCGCATCTAACGGCCGACGCGGCGCGGCGCGTCAGGCACGGCGCGGCCGTGGACGCGCGCGACGCCGCACAGTGGGATGACGGCGCGAACGTCGCGATGTTTGAAGAGGGCGGCGCCCTCCTCGCGGTCGGCTCGTACGACGCGGCGCGCGGCCTCTTGCGGCCGCGCGTGATGCTCGCCGTCGAAAAATAAAGTGTTGACGAAGGCGCGTGGGTGCTGTGCTATACTTGGCATCAAACGGGGTCGTCGGAAGCGACCGAACGTTAACGAACGTGAGCTTGCCGGCAGTACCTTCTCCCATTTGAAAAGTCAGTCCGTCGGAGGGTTCGGAGAGTCTCGACGGCGCGGCGGGCGCGACACCGCGCGTGCGCCCCGCACGGACGCGCATCGAGACCGCACCTCAAGGTGGCCGCGAAGGCTTAGGGCCGCGCGCGTCTTTAAAACGCACGCGAACCCGACGCCGCGCGTCCGCCTGAATTTTTCCGAGGCGTGAAACGCACACGCCGTCCTAACAGCGCGCGGAGCCGAACGTGAGGTTTACATAAGGCTATGCAAGAGCAGGACGGAAACAGCAAATTCGACATCACGGCGCGGCTCGAAGAGCTGCGACAGGAGCACGCGGCGCTCGCTTGGGAGGGGAACTTCCGCGACTACTTCGAGCTGGTCACGCAGAACCCCAGACTCGCGCAGCTCTCGCACGCGCGCATCAACGACATGATTCACGCCGGGGGCGTGGAGAAACTGAACGAGGGGACGCGCGACGAGGTCGCGCGATACAAGTTCTTCAGCAGCGAACTCTTCGGCATCGAGGAGCCGATTGCGCGCTTCGTCGAGTACTTCAAGTCCGCGGCGCAGCGTCTCGAAGTACGCAAGCGCATACTCCTTTTGATGGGGCCTGTCGGCGGCGGTAAGTCCACGATAGTCTCGATGCTCAAGCGCGGCCTCGAAGAGTGGACGCGCGACGAGGCGGGCGCGGTCTACGCGATCAAAGACTGCCCGATGCACGAAGAGCCTCTGCACCTCATCCCGCAGGAGCTTCGCGCCGAGATCGAGAAGCACTACGGCATATACATCGAGGGCGACCTCTGCCCGCAGTGCCGCTACGCGCTGGAGCACACCTACGGCGGCCGACACGAAGACGTGCGAGTCCATCGCATACTCTTCTCCGAGAAGAACCGCGTCGGCATCGGCACCTTCGCGCCCTCAGACCCGAAGTCGCAGGACATCACGGAGCTGACCGGCTCAATCGACCTCTCGACCATCGGCGAGGTCGGAGTCGAGAGTGACCCGCGCGCCTACCGCTTCGACGGCGAATTGAACATCGCGAACCGCGGCGTGATGGAGTTCGTCGAGATGCTGAAGGTGGACGAGAAGTTTCTCTACTCGCTCCTCACGCTCTCGCAGGAGCAGAACATCAAGACGGGCCGCTTCGCGATGATCTACGCCGACGAGGTCATCCTCTCGCACACGAACGAGAACGAGTACGTGGCGTTCGCGGGCAACAAGAAGAGTGAAGCGCTGCAAGACAGAATCATCCTGGTGCGCGTGCCCTACAACCTGCGCGTCTCGCAGGAGGAGCGAATCTACTACAAGCTGCTCAATCAGTCCGAAGTCCTGCGCAACGTCCACGTCGCGCCGAACACACTTCGGGTCGCGGCGATGTTCGCCGTCATGACGCGGCTCGAAGAGCCGAAGCGCGCCAACGTCGACATCGTCAAGAAGATGAAGCTCTACGACGGCGAGGATGTCGAAGGCTACAAGTCGAAGGACGTTCGCGAGCTTAAAGAGGAGGCGGTGCGCGAAGGGATGGACGGCATCTCGCCCCGCTACATCATCAACCGTCTCTCGGGCGCGCTCGTGCGCGACGGCATCACCTGCATCAACCCGATTGACGCGCTGCGCGCAATCAAGGACGGCTTCGAGCAGCACACAGGGATAAACTCGGAGCAGCGCGAGCGATATCTCAACTTCATCTCGGCCTCGCGCAAGGAGTACGACGAACTCGCGAAGACCGAGGTGCAGCGCGCCTTCGTCTACTCGTTCGAGGAGATGGCGCGCACCATCTGCAACAACTATCTCGACAACGTCGAAGCCTTCTGCAACAAGGATCGAATGAAAGACCCCATCACCGAAGAGGAGATGGAGCCCGACGAACAGCTCATGCGCTCGATAGAGGAGCAGATAGGCATCAGCGAGAACGCGAAGAACACCTTCCGGCAGGAGATTCTCATACGCATCTCCTCTTACGCCCGCAAGGGACGACAGTTCGAGTACACCTCGCACGAGCGTCTGAAGGAGGCAATCGAGAAGAAGATATTCGCCGACCTCAAAGACGTTGTGAAGATAACGACCTCGGCCAAGACGCCCGACCCGGACCAGACGCGCCGCATCAACGATGTGGTAGACCGTCTGGTGAGGGACGGAGGCTACTGCCCCGTCTGCGCCAACGAACTCCTGACCTACGTCGGCACGCTCCTCTCGCGCTGACGGCGCGGGCAGGAAGAGAGGCAACGAATCGCCCGCGCTTCGAGACGAGGCGCGGGCATTCTTCTTAGAAGTCGGAAGCCGGTGAAAGTAAGATGACGGACGACTCGCAGATTTCGGGGACGATACAGCGTAACGACTGGTCTTTGCAGCGCAAGGGCATCATAGACCAGGAGCGGCACAAGGAGCGCGTGCGCGATGCGATCCGCAAGAACCTCGGCTCGATAGTCTCGAACGAGGCCATCATACTCTCCGACGGCCGACGCACCGTGAAAGTCCCCATACGCTCGCTCGACGAGTACAAGTTCCGCTTCGACCACAGGAAGAAGAAGCACGTCGGGCAGGGCGACGGCAAGACGCGCGTCGGCGACGTGATAGCGCGCGAGGGGCAGGGTCAAGGTCAAGGGCCGGGGCGTGGCACGGGGCCCGCGGGCAGCGACGCGGGCGCGGAGTACTACGAGGCCGAAGTCGATATGGACGAGCTGGCCGCGCTCATCTTTGAAGACCTACAGCTTCCGTTCCTCGAAGACAAGGCGAAGAAGGCCGTCCCCGCCAAGACCACGCGCTTTAACGAAATCCGACGCACGGGCGTCTTCTCGAACCTCGACAAGCGCCGCATGATACTCGAAAACATCAAGCGCAACGCGCGCGAGGGCGAGCAGCCGCGCTTCGGCAACGTCCGCAAGGAAGACATGCGCTTCAAGACCTGGGAGGAGGACAAGCGCTACGAGTCGAACGCCGTCGTCATTGCGCTCATGGACGTGTCGGGCTCGATGGGCGAGTTCAAGAAGTACATCGCGCGCTCCTTCTTCTTCTGGATGGTTCGCTTCCTGCGGACGAAGTACGACAACGTCGAGATAGTCTTCATCTCTCACCACACGGAGGCGCGCGAGGTCTCGGAGGAGCAGTTCTTCACGCAGGGCGAGTCGGGCGGGACGGTCGTCTCCTCGGCCTACCAGCTCGCGCTCGACATCATACACGCGCGCTACCCTTCGGCCGACTGGAACGTCTACCCCTTCCACTTCTCCGACGGCGACAACTACTACTCCGACAACGAGGAGGCCGTGCGACTCGCGGACGAGCTGATTCAGAGGTGCAACCTCTTCGGCTACGGCGAGATCGGCGAGGAGGGCGGCGGCGGCTACCGACGTAGCTCGGGCGCGCTGCTCTCCATCTTTAACGACCGGCTCAAGCACAAGGAGCGCTTCATAGGCGTCCGCATCGACGACAAGGAGGATGTCTACCCCGCCCTCAAACACTTCTTCGGCCGCCGCGGCGTCGAGGTCTGAAACAGCGCGCGGCCCCGACGCACGCGCGACCCGTCGGCGCGCATGCCGGACTCCATAACTTCGGCCGCCTCCGAAAAAATGGATGACTTGATGAATATTTTATGCATAATTCCGCCCCGCACCCGCGCTGAAATCGCATATTTCGCGGGTTAGACGCGCCGCACGCCGCGTACGGTTCGGGTGGAATAAGGTTTGCTTTTTTACGTCCACAGTCAGTCTCAGCTATCCGGAGAGTTGACGACTCGGAAGTCTCCCGACGAGTCCTCGGCAGTCGTAAAGTCGCAGCGTCGAAGGCGCAGCCGACAACCTACACGCAGTTCTTCGATCAAGCGGTCTGAATTGGCCCGCGGTCACGAACGAAGCTCCAAGCCCCACACGCCTTAACCCGTCAGAGACGGGGCCGCCGGCCTGGCAAGTCCGAGCAAGTCAAAGACACACTTTCCGCGGCCGACGCGTCGGCAGCGGCCAGCACCGGGTCAACTGGGTTGCCGCGAGGCAGACCCTTTCGACACCCCTTATTCCGAGAGGAGGCTTTCCGATGATGAGCGGTAAGTTTAGGAGGACGGCATCTTCCGTCCTCGCGGTCGCCCTGCTGGCGTTCACCGCCGTTCTCCCGCATTCCGCGGCGCTCGCACAGACTTCGAGCACGGGCGTCATCACCGGCGTCGTGCAGAACGAGAAGGGCGAGGTGGTCTCGAACGCGACCGTCAGGGCGGTCAACGTCGGGACGAACGCGACGCGCGAGGCCAGGACGAGCGACGAGGGCGTCTACGAATTGACGCAGCTCGTGCCGGGCATGTATCGCGTCGAGGTGGAGGCACAAGGATTCTCCAAGGTCATCCAGAGCGACGTGATCGTAAACGTCTTGCAGCGCACGACCGTCAACGCGACCCTGAAGGTCGGGCAGATAACGGACGTGGTGAACGTCACGGCCGACGACGCGCCGCTCGTCGAGACGACGAAGACGGACGTGGGCGGCGTCATAGACCAGCGGCGGCTTGAGAGCCTGCCCGTCAACGGGCGCTCGTTCGCCTCGCTCGCCATACTCATCCCCGGCGCGACGCTCGCGCCCTCGTTCGACCCGACGAAGTCGCGCGTCGGCACCTTCTCCGTGGGCGGCGCAACGGGCCGTAACCTCAACATCACGGTCGACGGCGGCGACAACAAGGACAACGCCGTCGGCGGCATACTCCAGAACTTCTCGATGGAGGGCATACAGGAGTTCGCGCTCTCCACGCAGCGCTTCTCGGCGGCGAACGGCCGCTCGGGCGGCGCGCTCCTCTCGGTCGTCACCAAGTCGGGGACGAACGACTTCCACGGCTCGATCTTCGGCTTCTTCCGCGACGACAAGCTCAACGCCAACGCGCCGAAGCTGCTCGCGGAGGCCAACCCGTCCCTCTTCCCCAACGCGAGCGACGCCGTCAAGCCGCCCTTCAGCCGGCAGCAGTTCGGCGGCTCGTTCGGCGGCCCGATAAAGAAGGACAAGGCGTTCTTCTTCGGCACGGCCGAGCACACGCGCGAGCGCGGCAACTCCATCGTGCCCGGCTCCGATCAGGCGTCCATCGCCTTCCTCGAACCGCTCGGCTACGGGGCCGTGCGCTTCCTGCCGCAGCCCTTCAACGACTGGCAGTACACTCTCAAGGGCGACTTCACCCTTAACAGCAAGAACACGCTCGTCACGCGCTTCGCCGGCCAGAACAACGACGCCTTGAACGACCAGGCCGGCTTCCTTATCGTCCGCACGGATTTGTCGGGCGGCAACAAGTCGCTGAACACACTCTACAGCTTCCTCGCCAACGAGACGTGGGTGGCGAGCACGCGCACCGTCAACCAGTTCACCTATCAATACTCGACCTTCGACAACCAAATCTTAGCGACGACCGACCTGCCAAACCTGACCTTCCCGAACGGCATTGTCGTCGGCCGCAACGGCAACGTCCCGCAGGAGACCATCCAGAAGAAGCACCAGTTCCGCGACGACCTGACCTACAATCGCGGCAACCACGGCCTCAAGTTCGGCGCGGACTTCGTCTGGGAGCCGACTCTCGGCGGCATCTTCGCCTTCAACTCCGCGCCGGAGTATGACTTCTCCTTCAACCCCGACGAGATAGCGCAGAATCCAGGGCAGTTCCCGCAAGGCTTCAACACCCATCAGGTGCTGCCCGGCCCCGTCACCTGTTCCTCCGTCGTCGGAACCCCAACCTGCACGGCGGCCGACCTCGCGGGCGTCGGAACCGTCTTCGAGATTCTGCTCTCGGGCGGCGACCCCTCGTTCAACCTGCGCAACGGCGCGAAGCAGTTCGCGTGGTACGCGCAGGACGACTGGAAGGTCACGCCGCGCTTCACGCTCAACATGGGCGTGCGCTACGACATCGACCTCGGCTTCGTGGACGGGGCGAACGCGTCGCAGAATCGCGCCTTCCGCGCACTACAGATTATCGGCAGCCCCTGGGGGCGATACGTGCCGCACGACGACAAGAACAATCTCAGCCCGCGCATCGGCTTCGCATGGGACATCAGGGGCAACTCGCGCTCGGTGCTGAGGGGCGGCTACGGCATCTACTACGACCAGTCGTTCCTGAACGTGCCGCTCTTCGCGGTGCAGCAGGCGAACCCGGAGATTTACGCCACGTTCCTGAACGACGCCGCGAACCTCGCGCTCAATTCCGCACCGCCCGTCGTGCCGCGCCCGCTCACGAACCCGATTCCGGGCACGCGTGGCCGCCTGCTCGACCCCGACTTCGAGTCGCCCTACTCGCAGCAGTGGAACATGGGCTTCGCGCAGGAGTTGGGGCGCAACATGTCGCTTGAGTTCGACTACGTTCACATACTCGGCCTGCACGAGTTCAGTGGGCTCGACATCAATCCGCGCATCGGGCCGCTGATCGGCTCTCAGCACACCGACCCGAGCCCGCCGCGCATACTCGCACCGCAGTTCGCCGCGCACGCCGCCGAGTTGACAGCGGCCTTCGGCACGGCCACGCCGTTCGCACGTATCTCGGTCGCGCAGTCGGACGGGCGCTCGCGCTACGACGCGTTCACCGTCTCTTTCCGCCGCCGCTACGCCAACCACTTCCAACTGAACGCGCACTACACGCTCTCGCACGCCGTCGCTTGGTTCGGACAGACGGGCGACTTCGGCAACGTGGCGCAGAACCAGTTCTTCAAGTTCGACCCGGCCGCCGACTTCGGCCCGACCGACGCGGACGAGCGCCATCGCTTCGTCGTCTCGGGCATCTTCGACCTGAAGTGGGGCTTCCAGATCGCGCCCATCTTCCAGGCCGCCTCGGCCAGGCCGTGGAGCGTCTTCCCCTCCTGCGTCTGCGACAGCAACCGCGACGGCGTAGTCCTCGAAGACCGCGCCTCGCGCGACGGCAACGACCAGCATCACCTGCCGCCGAACACGATGCGCGGCGACAACTTCCAGCAGTTGAACGTGCGCGTCTCGAAGTACTTCAACTTCGGCGAGCAGCGCAAGCTCGGCCTCTTCTTCGAGGCTTTCAACGTCTTCAACACAGCGAACTTCGGCCGCGAGTTCCAGAACGTACAGGGTGAGGCGGACTTCGGCCGACCGATCAACTTCTTCGGGGCGACGGGCTTCTCCGAGCCGCTCGGCATCCCGTTCCAGGCGCAACTCGGCGCGCGCTTCCAGTTCTAAACCTTCGACCCACCTTCCGAGGGTCGCGGCTCAAGTCCGAAAGGGCTTTTGCCGCGGCCCTCTTCTTTCAAGTCACTCAACCTCAAAGGAGTTGAACCTTTGTGCGCCGGTCTGTTATAGAGCGTCATGTAACGGAGGTTGAAGATGAACGTACGGACTCGGCCGCGGCTCGCCCTCGCGTGCCTCGCGCTCATGCTCTCGGCTTCGGCGGCGCGCGCACAGGGGTCTAACTCCGTCGAGGGGCGCGTCATGCTCCCCTCGGGCGCGCAGCCCGCGCAGCCCGTGCGCGTGAAGATCACGCAGAGCGGGCGGCCCGTCTACGAGACCTTCACCGACCTGAGCGGCCGCTTCAACTTCTCTGGCCTGCGCGCGGGCAGTTACCAACTCACGGCCGAGGGTGACGGCAGCACCTTCGAGACGACGACGATCAACGTAGAGTTGTCTGTCTTCGGCGGCGGCGGCCAGTCCTTCACGCAGAACATACAACTCCGCGCGAAGGCGGGCGGCGCTTCCGTACTGCCCGCCGGGACAATCGCCGCCGAGGAGATAGACCCGTCCGTGCCCGACGCCGCGAAGGAGAAGTACCGGCGCGGCTTGAAGAGCGCGGCCGACGGCAAGGCGGAGGAGGCCGTCAAACTCTTTCAGGAGGCGCTGAAGGAGCACGCGGGCTTCTACGCCGCCGCGCTCGCCCTCGGCGCGCAACTCTCGAAGCTCTCGCGCTACGAGGAGGCCGTGGCCGCGTACAGGCGAGCGAGCGAGATGAAGCCCGACAGCCCCGACCCTTACGTCGGCGTCGGCGCGGCGCTCGTCGGCATGAAGCGTTACGACGAAGGCATACGGATGCTGCGCGGCGTCATAGAGGTTGATAAGAAGTTGCCCGCGCCCTACCTCTCGCTCGGCTACGCCGAGATGATGACGGGCGACTACCGCGCCTCGGAAGAGCACCTCCTGCGCGCGCTCGAACTCGGGCGTCCGCCGCTCGCGCGTATCTACCTCGCGAACGTCTACGAGCAGACGGGCGACTTCACGCGCGCCGCCTCGCAGCTCGAAGCCTACCTCAAAGAGAACCGCGACTCGCCGCAGGCCGAGGCCGTCCGCACCGCACTCGACAAGCTCCGTAAGAAGGCGAAGGAGAAGAGATGATGAACGCGGAGTGATGTGTGATGAATGATGAGAGGCACGCTCCTCTTCATTCATCACACATCACTCCGCGTTCATCATCTCTTCCTCATTCCTCATTCCGCGTTCATCATTTACAATCGTTGCATGGAAGACCGCGAGACGAGAGAGCTTGAGAAGTCGCTCGAACGAATCTGGGGGGTTGCGCGCGGCTTCGGCCTCGACCCTTACCCCGTGCGCTTCGAGGTCGTGCCCGCGACCGTGATGTACGAGATAGGCTCTTACGCCTTGCCGGGCCGCTACTCACACTGGACGTTCGGCAAGGCCTACCATCGTATGAAGACGATGTACGACTTCGGGCTCTCGAAGATTTACGAGGTCGTCATCAACACGAACCCCTCATACGGCTTCCTGCTCGAAACCAACAGCCCCGTCCAGAACAAGCTCGTCATGGCGCACGTGCTCGGCCACGTGGACTTCTTCAAGCACAACGCATACTTCTCTCGCACGAACCGCCGCATGGTCGAGACGGTCTCCGCGCACGCGGGCCGCATTAGCGAGTACGAGTTTCGCTACGGGCGCAAGGCCGTCGAGCGCCTGCTCGACGCGGTGCTCTCGATAGAGGAGCACATAGACCCGAACTTCTTCATACGCCGCGAGCCGGAGACTTCGTCCGGCGAAGTGAAGAAGAGGCTCGACCCCAAGCCCGGCCGCTACGACGACCTCTGGAACATCGGCCGCGCGCCCGTAGAGGACTCCGCCCAAGACGAAGACGAGCGCCCGCGCGGCGAACGACTCCCCGAGAAAGACCTCGTCTACTACATCACGCGCAACTCTCCATCCCTCAAAGAGTGGCAGCGCGACGTGCTGGCGATGGTTCACGAAGAGATGGAGTACTTCGTCCCGCAGATGCAGACGAAGACATTAAACGAAGGATGGGCCTCGTTCTGGCACTCGCGCATCATGCGCGAGCTGGACTTGCCGGACGTGGAGCTTCTGGAATTCGCGGAGTTGCACTCGGGCGTGGTGTCGCCGCAGAAGGGGCAGTTGAACCCTTACTATCTCGGCTACAAGATACTCGAAGACATAGAGCGGCGTTGGGACTCGCCTTCGGCCGAGGAGCGCGAGCGGTTCGGGCGCGCGGGCGGCGAGGGGCGCGCGAAGATATTCGAGGTGCGGGAGCTTGAGTCCGACGTGTCGTTCCTGCGCAACTACCTGACCGAGGAGCTTTGCGAGGAGCTAGACCTGTTCGTCTACGAGCTTGTGGACGAGGAGGAGTGGACTGTGACGGAGAAGCGTTGGGAGCGCGTGCGCGACCGTCTCGTCTCGAACATGACCAACTTCGGCTTCCCCTACATCGTCGTCGCCGACGGCGACTACAACGGCAACCGCGAGCTATATCTGAAGCACCTCTACGAGGGCTCCGAGCTAGACCTCGACTACGCGCGCCGCGTCCTCGAATACGTACACACACTCTGGGGCCGCCCCGTCCACCTCGAAACGCTCGTTGACGACGAACCCGCGCGCCTGCACTACAACGGCGAGGAGCACGAGGAGGATTGAGGCAAAGGATGAAGGCGGAAGGATGAAGGATGAAAGGAAGGCTTAACTGCTCTTACTTCCGCCTTCATCCTTCAGATTGTCGGGTTCCACGAACTCATGCAGAGGGTGCTGGTGGACTCTTTGCGGCCGACCTTGTAGACGTTGAGGCTCGTGAGGGGCGGCGCGTAGAGGTGGAGCGTGATCAGGTCTGTGCCGCTTACGTCCGGGTTGCCGAGTTGGTGTATGTCGGGCACGTCGGCACCCGTGACGTGGCCGTGCGTCCACTCGCGCGCGGACTTGTAGATTAGACCTTCCGCGGCGTCCATCTCGAAGAGCGTCTCCCACATGAAGCCTTCGAGCACGCGCACCGAGCCGAAAGAGCCCGCGTGGTCGTGTATCGGCGTCCGCTGCCCCGGTCGCCAGCAGAGCACGAGCAGCTCCGCGTAATCGCGCACGAAGACACGGTGGCGCGCGTACGTGCCCTCCTTGAAGCCGACGTAGGGGCGAAGCTCTTCGCGCGACACCTCGACGCGGCGCATCCACTCGTCAACCCGCGACGGTTCGGGACGCGCTTCCAGCCCCTCAAGCGTCTCGACGAGCGAAGCGAGCGAGAAGATTCCCGCGCTGCGCGGGCCGTCCGCGCGCGCGTGCGTGATAGTCTGTGCGTCGAGTGTGGACATAGAACCGAGACCTCTTCAGAAGAATTAAAGGGGACTCAAGAATGCTTCCGCGCCGCGCGCGGAGTCAAGTTCCGCCGTCGGCTTTTTCTTATGAAGTTCGTCAAGGAGAGTTTGATACGCGCCGCGCCCGAGAGGGTGTTCGCGTTCCACGAGCTGCCAGACGCGCTCGCGCGCCTGACGCCGCCCTGGGAGCACTCCCGCGTCTTGAGCGCCGCGCCGGACTTGCGCGTCGGCTCGCGCGCCGTCATAGAGACGCGCCTCTTCGGGCTCGTGCCCGTCCGTTGGGTCGCGGAGCACACGGCCTACGACCCGCCGCGCATGTTCGAGGACGTGCAGGTCGAAGGGCCTTTCCGCAGTTGGGTTCACAGGCACACAATTGAGCCGCACGAAAACGGTTCGTTGCTGTGCGACGAGATCGAATATGAGCCGCCGCTCAGAGCCCTCGGAAGATTGGCCTCGCCCTTCCTTATCGGGCCGCGCCTGCGCCGCCTCTTCGACTACAGACACGAGGCGACGCGCGAGTGGTGCGAGCGAGTGGCACGCGAGTAGCAACTAACCTGTACATGTCTGATTCCGCGAACCGAAACAGAACGCAAAGGGTGCGCGGCTGGCTCATCGCCGGTCTGTCGCTGGCCGTCCTCTTCGGGGTGGCGGCGCTCAA
>JBJMGR010000359.1:0-8463 GCA_045807805.1 Pyrinomonadaceae bacterium
AGCAGCACACGGCTGCCGGCAAAGAGTCGGGGCTGACGGCGCACGTCGAGCGGTGGAATAACACGTTGCGCCAAAGGCTCGGGCGCTTCGTCAGGAAGAGCCTGTCGTTCTCCAAGTCCGACGCGATGCACGAGCTGTGTCTGCGACTCTTTCTGCACGACTACAATAAGTCACGGGCTCTCTCCCGCGACTGAGCCACTACCCAAATTTGAATGAAGGCTTCTCTTCATGTGCGTTCGACCGCACGACGGTTGCGGAGACCCGCGCGCCGTCGGTGTTAACGTCAACTCTTAACGCACGCTCTCCGCGCCCGCCGTCTGCCAGCGTCCGGGCGACGGCGCGAGCAGGCTCACCATCTCGCGCAGGGCTTCGAGGTGATTGTTCGTCAACTCGACTTCCACCCCGCCCACGCGCGCGACGACTCGGCGCGCGCGTGTGATGGCCGACGCGTCCGCGTAAGAGAGCGTGATTCTCGCAGAGTCGAGCGTGCCGCCGCTGCCGTCGGGGCGCGACGCATAGCTCACGCTCTGACTGACGGCGCGCGTCTGCCCGTCGAGCACGAAGAGAACGTCCTGACCCGCACGAAGATGCGCGAGCGGTGACGCGGAGACGAGCATGAGGTCGAGCACGGGCGTCGAAGGGCGGCGCGGGTCTTGATGCATGAAGCTCGCCGCGAGGTAGAAGACCCCTGCGCCGCCGCCGAGTGGACGCGGGTGCTGAAGTGTCGTGCGCATGCCGCCCGCGCGGCCGTCGAACTTCGTGACTATCTCGCCGTCATGCTTGAAGGGGGAGGGTGGCGGCGTCTGGCAGAAACGTTTCTGCGAGAACGCGCTCGCGGCCGAAAGCGCGACGAGCAGCGCGCAGAGGAGGAGTCGGGAACATAATCGCATTGGGGGTTCCTCTTGACTTCAGACTTGAAGAAGGCTTCGACGCAGGCCGGACGCACGGGGAAGCGGGGTACGAAGGCGCGGGTGGCAGACCTGCGTCGAGTACACCTTTGAGCGTCGGGTGGCTCTGCATTCGGATTAATTCGGAACTAGAAGGACGGTCTTGCGAGAGCGCCCGCCTCTCGAAATCGAGACCGCTTGCGGCGGGCAGCGGGAGACTAACATCAAACTGAAAGTTTTTCCAGACCCGGCGCGCCAAAAGACTCTTCGAGTCCTGGCCTTCGAGACCTGACGACCGTCCTTCAAGAAGGTTTTCGTTATTGACCGGTGAGCTACTGCGGGAGAGTGGGGAGCCTTAAAACTCCCTCGGGCAAGAAGCGCGCCCTCGCGCGGGCACGCTTCAAATATAGAACAGCGCCGCGCGAGTTGTCATTGCAAATTTTCGACCTTTCGATTGCGGCGCACGCCACGTGCGCGTGAGGCGCGTGCGTCGAACGGGCTACTTCAGGTATGCGACGACGTTTTCGATGGCCGCGTGCGTTACCGATAGAGCGTCCGTCTGCGTGATTGCGAAGACGAAGGCCGCGAAGAGCGCGAGTCGGAACGTCCAGACGAGAGCGGGCCTCCTCGGCGTACGCGCACGCGCAAAGACGCCGCCCGAAGCGAGCTTCAGTAGATACCTGACGCGGCGCGAAAGTCCGTCCTCGTCATCGCCTATCAGGTGCGCGCCCGTGGGGAGCGTCGGCCGCGCGCCCGTGGGAATCATGCGGGAGATTTTAACTATCGCCGACGCGAGGTTGAGCGCGGCACCCTGACTCTCAGACGCCGCGAACTCGTCGGCCGCCATCTCGGAGTCTTTGCGCCACGTGCGAGTGAGCGCGCGTCCCAAGGGCGCGACTAGCAGCGCGTCCTCGCTCGCGCGGAGCAGAGCGCGCTTGAGGTTGTCGCGCGCCTCGACGTGCCCGCGCTCGTGCGCGAGCGCCGCCCGTAGCTCCTCGGGCGTCAACTCGTCGAATACCTGAGAGGCTATGAAGAGGCGCGGGCGCAGGACGCCCACGACCGCGATGACGGGGAAGCGGTGGCGTATGCTGTAGGCGGTCGTCCGTATGCCCTCGATTCGGACGGGCTCCGCGCGGCTCATCCACTCGCGCTCGAATTTGCGCGTCGCGCGCCATGTGCCGCCGACGCGCCAGAGCGCGAGCATGACTCCCGCTGCCGAGGCAGCGGCGAAGAAGAGTAGCTTCAGTCCCACGACCTCGTCCGTGTGCGCGGGCTCCATCAGTACGTAGGCCGGGACGACCAGCGCGAAGACGAACGCGGCCGCGAGCACGGGCGGGAGTATGCGCAGAGTGAAGAGGAGTCGCGCGCGCGCGTCCGCACGCATGCGCGAGGCGCGACCGCGCAGCGCACGCCATGCGAGCGCCGCCAGCGCCGAGGCGACCGCGTTAACGGCTAAGAGCGCCGCGAGTGCCAGACATATGCCGAGCGTCTCGTACACGGCCAGTCACTCCTTTCCTTCAAGCTCTCGACGCTTCTCCTCTACGAGGCGGTGCAGCTCGTCGAGCAGCGAGCGATCCTGCTCGCTCACCGCCTCGACTATGCACGCGAGGAGCGGCTCGGCCCCGCCGCCGCTGTTCCGCTCAAGGAGACCGCCGAGCACGTCTTCGGCCACGCCGCGCTCGAACTCTTCGCGCGTCACGCGCGGCGAGTAGAGGTATGCGCGCCCCTCCTTCTCGCGCAGGAGCAGCCCCTTCTTGTAGAGGCGGTCGAGCGTCGTCATCCAGGTCGTGTAGGCCGTGCGCTCGCCGAATGAGCGATGTATCTCGCCCACGCTCACGCGACCGCGCGTCCAGACCTCCTCCATCACCGAACGCTCCAACTTGCCGAGCGTCGAGCCGACGACCTCGCGCGGCCGCCTGAAACCGAATAGGGTGAATTGCGGAACTCTCATCTTAGTTCTATGCCCTCAACCTTGGAATATGTTTTGACGAGTACTGCTCTGGAAGGGGAAGTGAAACTTTGATGGGCGGCTAGAGGGTCTCGAACCCTCGACCTCCTGAGCCACAGTCAGGCGCTCTAACCAACTGAGCTATAGCCGCCACAAACAGGCAAGCGGAAAACGTATACTACCAACCGCGCGCCGCGCTGACAAGTTGGGCCGCGACGCCCTGAATCAGATACCCCCGGCTGGACTCGAACCAGCGACCCCCTGCTTAGAAGGCAGGTGCTCTATCCGACTGAGCTACGGGAGCGAGTGCCGGACGGGGAGTGATGTTATCACGCGCGACTTTAGCCACAAAGTTAGGCTCGTCGCGGGCCGTAAGGCTCTTGCTTCGTGACGGAATTTGCACATAAGACGAATGAGTCGCTGTGTTAGAGTGTGCGGACTATGGCGGGTTGGACTGAGTCGAAGAGTAAGCTCGCGCGCTGGATCGGGCTCGTGGCGGCGACCGTCGTCGCGCTCTACCTGTGCTGGACGATGTTGCAGCCGTTCATAGAGGTTCTGCTGTGGGCGGTCGTGCTCGTCATCGTCTTCATGCCGGTGCACAGGCGCGTGAGGGCGCGTGTGGGGAGTCCCGGATGGAGCGCGATGATTTCGTGCCTGCTCGTAGTCGTCGTCATACTCGTGCCGCTGACGCTCGTGACCCTCGCCATCGTGAGGGAGTTGACTCACATCGCGCAGTCTCTACAGTCGCAGCCGGGCGGCGAGGGCGCGGCGCAGGCGGGCGTGGCGGGACTGCTCGACCCTAACTCGCCGTACGTAGGCAAGGTGCTCGGCTGGATGGGGCAGTACGTTGACCTCGAACAGTTCGACTCGCAGCAGTTCATCGCGGAGCGCCTGAAGTCTCTGGGCGGCGCAATCGCGGGGCGCACGCTCGGGTTCGTGGGCGGCGCGGTCGGGTTCGTCGTCCAAATCTTCTTCGTCATCTTCACGATGTACTACTTCTTCCGCGACGGCGAGCGCGTGCGCGAGGCCATCTACAGCATCCTGCCGCTCGACGACCGCCGGGCGCACGAGATAATAGACCGCACGCAGGAGGTCATTTCGGCGAGCGTCTACGGCGTGCTCGTCATCGCGCTGATACAGGGGACGCTCGGCGGCATAGCCTTCTGGGCGCTCGGGCTTCCTTCGCCTCTGCTGTGGGGCGTGGTGATGGTCTTCCTCTCGATGATACCGATGGCGGGCGCGTTCGTAGTCTGGGTGCCCGCGGCCTTATACCTCGGGGTGACGGGGCACTGGGGCAAGGCAATCATACTCACTGTCTGGGGCGCGCTCGTCATCGGGAGCGTTGACAACTTCCTACGCCCTAAACTCGTCGGCGAGAAGACGCGTCTGCACGAGCTTCTAATCTTCTTCTCCGTGCTCGGCGGCCTACAGGTCTTCGGCGTCATAGGGCTCGTGCTCGGCCCCGTCGTCGTCGCGATAACAATCGCGCTGCTCGACGTGCTGCGTCAGGCCGACGACTCCGCGCCGGACGAAGAGACGCTGGTCGAAGAGCAGGCTGAGCTGCGCGAGACGGGCAGAGTCTCCGCCTAATTCTTTCCCGGAAATCTTCAGATGGATTCTGACGAGTCTGTGAACCCTTGGGGCAAGGTCTCGACGCGGGTCGTCTACGACAACCCCTGGATAGACGTGCGCGAGGACGAGGTTGTGCGCCCCGACGGGCAGCCGGGCATCTACGGCGTCGTGCATTTCAAGAACGTCGCCGTCGGCGTTCTTGCCGTCGAAGGCGAAGAGGTCTATCTCGTCGGCCAGTACCGCTACACGCTCGAACGCTACTCGTGGGAGATAGTCGAGGGCGGATGCGGCGAGGGCGAGGAGACTCTGGACGCGGCACGTAGGGAGTTGGAGGAGGAGACGGGCCTGCGCGCGCGTAACTGGGAACGGATGGGCGAGGCGCATCTGTCGAACTCCGTGTCGGACGAGTACGCGGTCTGGTACCTGGCGACCGGCCTCGAACAGGGCGAGTGCAGACCCGAAGGGACGGAGAGACTTCAGGTTCGCCGCGTCAGTCTCGAAGAGGCTTTGCGAATGACCTTCACGGGTGAGATAACAGACGCCCTGAGCATGCTCGCGCTCATGCATCTGCGGCTCCACGGCGACCGGCTCTGAACGCCCGCGCGCATGGCACGGTCGCGCGTTCGGGGCGTACGACGGAAAAAGAGGACGCCGCCAGTGTAACCGGGCGGCGTCCTCTTCTTCGTTTGCGAACTGGTCGCGCGGAATCTTACGCGGCGTTGTTGAAGGTCTCGGCGAAGACGCGGCGGCCGTTGAGCGCGTCGTCGATTATCTCGCGGACGGCGGCCACGTCCGGGTTTACGTCCATGCGGTCGCACGCGCGCAGGTGACGTACGATGCCTTCGGTCGCTATTTCGAGGGTCGGTCCGACAAGCTTCGAGTAGCGGCGCGCCTGTATGTGGTCAATCATCTTCAACCGTTCAGTCAGCGGAAATTCAGTGGCGATCACTTTTCGTCTGCTCCTTCTATTTTACCGGCCTCCGGGGGATAACTAACGGAAGCTTCGTATTAGTGACAAGTTAGATGCATCTGGGAAATTCAGGGATGCGAATCAATTGCAATCCGAGAATTTTTACACAACCCCACCCGTCTTGCTCGAAAGCAGCACTCCCTGTACGAGGTATAGGGGCTCTGGAAAAAGGGCATTCTACATGGAAATGGCGGGAAAATCTATAGTTTTTTTCCGTACGAGAGGCGACAGACCGCCGACGCGAGAGCGACCGCCGCGGGCGCGGGCGGGTGGCGGATATGTCTTGAGTTTTCAGTAGTTTAAGTGAGGTGGGCGGTGCGGAGACAAAGAGCCGCCAACGAGCCTCTCGGACGAAACTTGCGTCCGTCTACGGGACTCGCGGGCGGCCCTCCGCGCGTATGGAAGAAGTAAGGACGACGTACCCGGAAAGAGGGCGTCTACTTCTTGGGGACGACAGAGTCTTTGATGCCCTTGCTCAGGCGGAACTTGAGCGCGGTCTTGGCGGGAATCTGTATCGTCTCGCCGGTCTGCGGGTTGCGGCCTTCGCGAGCCTTGCGCTCGGAGAGAACCAACTTGCCGAAGCCGGGAAGCTGGAACTCGCCGTTATCCTTGACCTCTCGGGAGGCAAGGTTCGCCAACTCCTCGAACAGTTCCTTGACCTGAGCCCGCTTCAGCTCATACTTTTCGGCGAAGTGGTTGACCACTTCCGACTGTGACATGCGCTTCTTGCCTGCTGGTTTGCTCGACATGGGATGGTGCGAAACCTCCAAAAATGTGGGAAAAATCAAAAAAGCTTGCACCACGAGATATATCACACAGCGGGGCTTCGCGTCTCTAAAAATTCCCACTTTTTCGCCTTTTTTCAGAAATAATTTCAAAATAAGGCGGTCGTAAGTGTCCAACACCTTTGGCACGTGTCCGACGCGCCTTTCCGGCAATCGCCGCACTCCGCTCCTCGACTGAGCGACACTTACCCCGCCTACGGCCGTCACAAATCTTTATCCCTCGCGGATTTGTACGGGAACGTTTTGCCTCGCGGCCCGTTCGGGCATAAACTGTGCGGCAAAGCAATCTTCAAACACGAGTCCGAGGGGGAAAGAGCTTTGACTCCCATGCGAGAGGGAAACGCGCAAGTTGTCCCCACGACCCCTTTCGAGGGGCAGCGTCCGGGCACTTCGGGCCTGCGAAAGAAGACGCGAGTCTTCATGCAGCCCCGATATCTTGAGAACTTCGTGCAGTCCGTCTTCGACGCCGTGCGCGTAGACGCGCCCGGAGGCTTCGAGGGCGAGACGCTCGTCGTGGGCGGCGACGGACGCTTCTACAACCGCGAGGCGACACAGACGATCATACGCATGGCCGCGGCCAACGGCTTCCGCCGCGTGCTCGTCGGGCGCGGCGGCATACTCTCGACCCCCGCGGTCTCGGCCGTCATACGTCGGCGCGAAGCCTTCGGCGGGCTCGTGCTCTCCGCGAGCCACAACCCCGGCGGCATAGACGAAGACTTCGGCATCAAGTACAACACGCGCAACGGCGGCCCCGCGCCCGAGCCGGTCACCGAGCGCATATACGCGGGCACGCAGACCATCAGCCGCTACCTCACGCTCGAACACCCGGACGTTGACCTCGAACTCGAAGGAATCTTACGGGTCGCGAACACGGAGGTCTTTGTCGTCAATCCGCTCGAAGACTACACGGCCGTGATGGAGGAGTTGTTCGACTTCGAGAGTTTGCGCGCGTACTTCGCGGGCGACTTCCGAATGCTCTTCGACGCGATGAGCGCCGTCACAGGCCCGTACGCGCGGCACATACTTGAAGAGCGTCTCGGCGCGCCGGTTGGCACCGTCATCAACGCAGAGCCCTTGCCGGACTTCGGCGGCCACCACCCGGACCCGAACCTCGTACACGCTTCGGAGCTTGTCGCGCGCATGAGCGGCGAGGGCGCGCCCGACTTCGGCGCGGCGTGCGACGGAGACGGAGACCGAAACCTTATTCTCGGCCGCGACTTCTTCGTCTCGCCCGGCGACTCTCTCGCGCTCATCGCCGAGCACGCGCGCGCGTGCATACCCGGATACGGAGAAGGGCTGGCGGGCGTCGCGCGCTCGATGCCGACGAGCACGGCCGTTGACCGCGTGGCGGAGACTTTAGGGATAAAGAGCTACGAGACGCCGACCGGCTGGAAGTTCTTCGGCAACCTGCTCGACGCGGGACTTGCGACCATCTGCGGCGAGGAGAGCTTCGGCACCGGCTCGAACCACGTGCGCGAGAAGGACGGGCTCTGGGCCGTGCTCTGCTGGCTCTCGATACTCGCCTCGAAGGGTAAGTCGGTCGAAGAGATCGTGCGCGACCACTGGCGCAGGTTCGGGCGGAGCTACTACCAGCGGCACGACTACGAGGCGCTCGACGCGACGGCCGCGGGCGAGATGGTCGCGGAGCTTCGCGGAAACTTAGCGACGCTCGCGGGCACGACGCTCGCGGGCAGCAGCGTTGCGCGCGCGGACGACTTCAGCTACACAGACCCTGTGGACGGCAGCACGACCAGGGGGCAGGGAATCCGCATCTTCCTCGAAGACGGCTCGCGAATAGTCCTGCGCCTGTCGGGCACGGGCACTTCGGGCGCGACGCTACGCATCTACCTCGAACGCTTCCGCGACGACGGCGGCGCGAGCGACGCTGACGAAATCCTTTCGACGCTCACGCGCGGCGTCCGCGAGATGCTACGCCTGCGCGAGCGCTTCGGCACCGACGAGCCGACGGTCGTTACGTAAAATAGCGTTCAGCGTTCAGCGTTCAGCGTTCAGCTTAAAACTTTGCGAGCTTCGCGACTACTTCGCGACCTTTGCGGTTAAAGATAGGACTTGAATGCAAAGTACGCATAAGGAGTCGCAAAAGAACGCTAAGAGGGCTTGGCTGAATGCTGAGCGCTGAACGCTGACAGCTTACAAATGGAGAGTCATTCCTTATCTGATAACGGGCAGACGCTCGCGATCTCTTCGCGGCGGCGCTTGGCCGTGACCGCGGGCGTGCTTCTGGGGATGTTTCTGGCGGCGCTCGAAGCGACCATCGTCGGCACGGCGATGCCGACCGTC
>JBJMGR010000360.1:0-3211 GCA_045807805.1 Pyrinomonadaceae bacterium
CGACGTGCGAGTTCGGCCCACTCGCTCGTCTTCTTCGGGTTCTGTTCGATGAGGGTCGCGCCTTCCGCAAGCTCTACGTAGCGGAGGCCGGAGCGCGAGAAGCGTCGCACGCCGCGACCGCCGCCGAAGAGCTTCTCGAAGGCGACGAGGATTACGCCCGGCGCGGGCGCGTCACCTTCGTGCGACTCGTCTCGCGCGTCGCCGTGGGCCTCGTCGTGTCGCCTGCTCATGGGTACCCTGCTTGTCGAAAGGAATGTGGAGGTGTCTACTGCCCGCCGCCGTCTTTGAGTGCTTCGGCCACGTCCTTGCGCACGATGCCTTTGACGAGTTCGATGAGTTCCTTCGCGCGGAAGGGCTTCGAGATGTAGGCGTCGAAGCCCGCTTCGAGCGCGCGCTGTCGATCCTGATTCGCCGCGAAGGCCGTGACGGCGACGCAAGGGATTGAGCGCGTGCGCTCGTCCGCGCGCAGCGCGCGCAGCAGTCCCCATCCGTCGAGCAGAGGCATCGAGAGGTCTATCAGCGCGGCGGCTGGCGCTTCGGCGAGCGCCGCGTCGAGCGCCTCGTGGCCGTTGCGCGCCTCGCGTATGTGGTAGCCCTCGGTCTCCAGCATCAGGCGCAGGAGTTCCCTGTTGTCGTCATAATCGTCTGCGATGAGAATGCTGGCGGGCATCGTCGGGAATTCGTGTAGTGGATTAGAGATGACTGCCTGCTCCTTTCGCGGCCTCGTTCGGCGTCACATCATAAATCGAAAAACGAAAATCGTAAATCGAAAACGGGCCGGAAAAGAGTCTCTTGACACTGTTACTTCGCGGCGTCCATAATCCGAAGTGCCGCTTGAGCGCGCCCCGGAAGAGGGCGCGGACGGTGGCCCGGAGGGCCAGGCCCACCAGCGCGCCCGACGGCCGTTCGCCGAGCCCCCCTTCAAAACCCGGTCTTACGGGAACCTCGAACCTCGAAGCCGAATCTTAACCCGAGCCGACAAAGGAGACTTCTGAACGTGTCCAGCAGCGGAGACTTGGAAAAGAGCTTGCGCGCCGACATTGAGTCGTACGTGAGCAACCGCATGAGCGGATTCAAGGAGGAGGTCGAGCGCCTTCGCGCGCAACTCCACGAGACGCTCTCGCGCCTGCGCGACTCCGTTGACGAGCCCGTTTCGGAGGGCGAAGCGCCGCTCCTCGTCGCCGTCTCGGAGCATCTTCGCAACGCGCGCAACCTCGGCATAGAGACCGCCGCCGCCGAATCGACGCGCGCGCGCTCCTCCTCCGACATGGCTTTAGTCAAAGCCGCCGTTGACGAGTTGGAGAGCAGACAGACACAGGCCGACATACTCAACTCGCTCGTCAACCGCTCGGCCGCCTTCGCGCCGCGCGTGGCCTTCTTCGTCGTCAAGAACGACCGCGCGACGGGCTGGCGAGCGCGCGGCCTCGAAGGCACAGTGGGCGACGACGCCGTGCGCGAGCTTTCGCTGCCGCTCGTATCGGACACGGTTCTCGGCGAGGTCGTACGCGCTCGCTCGACCTGGGCGGGCGAGCCGGGGTCGCACGCCGAAGACCACACAATCTATAACCACTTCGGCGGCGAGCCGCCGCAGCGCATGGTCGCAGTGCCTCTGGTCGCGCGCGAGAAGGTCGTCGCCGTGCTCTACGCGGACAGCGCGGGACAGGACGCGGACGCCGTCAACCTCGAAGCGTTGGAGACGCTCTCGCGCGTCGCCGGAATGTCGGTCGAACTGCTCGCGCTCCGACGCTCCTCGCCGCAGACGGCTGCGTCCGCGCAGCCTCAAGCCGCGCAGCCCGCGCCGCAGGAAGAACAGCCGCGGGAGCCGGAGCCGCAAGAGGCGCAGCCGCAAGAGGCACAGCCCACAGGCTTCGAGCCGCGCGAGGCGGAGGAGTCGCGGGAGCCGCAGGCGGACGCGCACGAGCACGTGCCTGCGGAGGTCGAGCCGCAGCCTTCGGTCTTCGGCTTCGAGCCGCAGCCCGTCGCGGCGGAGGCGCACGAGAGCGCGCACGCTTTAACGGGCGAGGCGCAGGTCGCGGAAGCGCATACGCACGCGCCGCAGGCGGAGGAGGCTTTCTCGCCTTCGTTCGCGCCCGCGGTCGAGGGCTCGGCGGTGGGCGAAGCCGTCTCGCCCCTGGGGCGCTCGCGCCGCTACGGCTCGATGGACATGGACTTCCCCGTCGAGGTCGCGGAAGAGGACAAGCGCTTCCACAACGAGGCGCGACGCTTCGCCCGACTCCTCGTCTCGGAGATAAAGCTCTACAACGAGCAGAAGGTTCGCGAGGGTCGCGACAACTCAGACCTCTACGACCGCCTGCGCGAAGACATAGACCGCTCGCGCCAGATGTACGACAAGCGCGTGCGTCCCGAAGTGTCGAGCCGCTACGACTACTTCCACCACGAACTCGTCAACATGCTCGCCGAAGGCGACGCCTCGCGCCTCGGCGCGGGCTATCCCGGCGCAGCGGGCTGACGGTAAGGCGAAAGAAAGAACAGAACCGCGAGCGGTAACGAGCGGGTCGTGACTACGAGAAGCGAATGTATCTCGTAGCCACGACCCGCTCGCTACCGCTCGCGGTTCTGTTCTTTCCGCGTATAATCCACGCACCCCCCTTTTACCTTCGGCGCGAGAAAGTCTGTCAACGCTTGCTCCATTCACGTCATCAAACGAGGAACCATGAGCCCTTACAAGACCCGACCCCGTAAAGCGCGCGGCCTCTCCTTCGCCGTCGCGCTCTGCTCGTCGCTCTTAGTCGCCTCGGCACTGCCGCTCACGCTCGCGAGTTGCCGCACGCGGCAGACGCGCGCGGGCGAGCCTGCCGCCTACGAGCGCCTGCGCCTGCTCACTCGCGGCGGGACGCTCCCGCCCGAGCCGCAGGTCGCGCAGTTGGCGACGGAGTTCTCGGGCACGCGCGCGGGCGCTCTGGCTCAGCTCGCGCGCGCGCGCATACGCTACGACGCGCGCGACTACGCGGGCGCGGCCGCGCTCCTCCGCTCCGACGATTTCAAGGACGAGACGCGCGTGGGCGACTACGTGCTCTGGCTGCGCGGCGACGCGCTCGATAAGGCGGGACGACGCGCGGAGGCGCGCGCCTCCTTCGAGGAGCTTGCGCGCGACTACACGGACTCGCTTCGCGCGCACGACGCCACTCTGCGCGCCGCTCAACTGCTCGCGCAGGACGGGCAGCAGTCGGGCGTGCCCGCCGAGTTGAAG
>JBJMGR010000361.1:0-30685 GCA_045807805.1 Pyrinomonadaceae bacterium
CGAGTTGAAGGAGGAGTTGCGCCGCCACGTCGCGCGCGAGATAGGCGCGCTCGCGCGCCCCGACGAGATACGCTTCACAGACTCGCTCCCCAAAACGCGCTCGGGCAAGATCATGCGGCGGCTCCTGCGCGAGATAGCAACGTCCGGCTCCGCCCACGGCGACACGACCACTCTCGAAGACTTCTCCGTGCTGGAACGCCTGCGCGTACAGGACGAAGAGTGAGGGAAATAAGGAAGGCGAAGGTAATAAGTTGCAAGTTCCAAGTTGAAAGTTAAGAACGTGCCTTCCAACTTTGAACTTCACCATTCCGCAAAAACGCCTGCTTTAGGAGTTTATACTTTAGACAGGCAAGCACACTTTAGAACGGAGGCCCCGGCAATGGCAGTCAGCTTTACTGAGCAACGTACAGGCCCGCGTTACATGGTTCACATAAACGTGCGCGCCGAGTGGGACGACGAGCGTTCGGGCGAGCACGTAGTCGTCGAAGGCGAGACCGAGAACATCGGGCCGCAGGGCGCGCTCGTTCACCTCGAACGCCTGCCCGATGTGGGCAGCCGCGTCCACCTTATAGTGCCCGATGCGGAGGGGCGCACGTTGGAGACTGTCGCGGAGGTGCTCAGGCTCGAACGGAACCCCGTGCAGCCGCTCGCCGCGCTGCAACTCCTCGGCGAGTCCGACGAGTGGCGCGGGCTCGTCTGGGAGCCCGCGGGGATAAAGGAGCGCGAGGCGGACGAGGACTACGACGAGTACGAGAACTGAAGGGGCGGAAGGCTTTGGAGAAACAGAGGCGCATAGAGGAGTACGACGAGGGGCACGACGAGGAGACGCGCGCGGAGGTCGCTCTGACCGAGGCCAAGACGCGCGTCGTGCTGCGCCTCGCCACGCGCTCTCTGATGTGGGTCGTCCTGCTCGGGCTCGTCCTCTACTACTTGATGAAGGCGACGCTCTGGGTCTTCTACGCGATGACGGGGATACTGCTCGTCATCGTCCTCGCGATCTTCTTCGCGTATCTCATCGCGCCGCTCGTCGAGTTGGTTCGCCGCCCGTTCAACGCGCGAGGCCGCGCGCTTGTGATGTCGCGGGGCTTAGCCATCGGCGTCGTCTACCTCGTAATCTTCGGCTCGCTCCTCGTCGGCGCGTGGGTCTTGACGCCGCGCCTCGGCGCGCAGATGGGCGACATGGCGAAGCAGGCGCCCGACTACGTCGTCAACGCGCAGAAGCGCGCCGAACGCCTCAACAGCATCCTCGAAGAGCTTCACCTGCCGCGCGCATGGCGCGAATCGGCCAACAAGACCATCTCTAACGCCATCACCGAGGGCGGCAACTACGTCGCGGGCGAGGGATTGGGGAGTGCGCTCAACGTGCTCGGCTACCTGCCCTACCTCGTCCTCATACCCATACTCGCCTTCTTCTTCCTCAAGGACGCGGACAGCTTCCGGCAGTCCGCTCTGATGATGCTGCCGCAGGGGCGCATACGCTGGCGCGGCGACGAGCTTTTCCAGGACATCAACTCGACGCTCGCCGCATACATACGCGCGCAGCTCATCGCCTGCCTCATCATCGGCACTATCTGCACGACCGGCTTCGCCATCCTCGACGTGCGATACGCGCTCGTGCTCGGCGTGTTGGCGGGCTTCCTTGAGTTCATCCCGCTGCTCGGGCCGCTCGTCGTCGCAATCGTCGCGGGGACGGTCGCGGGCTTCGACTCCGGCACGAAGGCCGTCGCCGTGCTCGTCTTCCTCGGAGTCCTGCGCATCGTGCAGGACTACGTGCTCTACCCGCGCATCATAGGCTCGGGCATTCACCTGCACCCGCTCGCGGTCATACTCGCCATCCTCGCGGGCCACGAACTCGCGGGCGTCGCTGGAATATTCCTCGCCATACCCGTCATCGCCGTGCTCACCGTCACATACCGCCACTGGCTCGAACATCGAGGGAGCGCGGGGCTGGTCGCGGAGCTTCTGAGACCCGCGGAGACGCCCGCGCCCGCGGCGGAGATCAACGCGACCGCGGACGCGCCGAATGCCGCGCTGCCCCCACACAATAATTAACACGACCGCCCGATAATTAAAGTTGACTGTTGACCGCGATTGAGGCTTAATGTCTTCCGTCTTAGGCCGCCTAACCGCGTGAACGTTTGCTCCCGGACTGAAACTATGGGAGTGGCCGACATATAGTCTCCGCTTCGGAAGTTCTGCCCCGCGACCGCACACGCGACCCCGACAGTAGGCCATAAGGAGTTTCCCCCCATGTCGCACCCTCGCAGGCGCGTACTGTGTGCAGAGCCGCACGAAGACACTTGTAGTCTCATTACCGAACTGCTCGTGCAGCAGGGGCACGAGGTGGTCTCGGCCAAGACCGTCCGCGAGTGCGTCGAGTTAGTGGGCGGCGAGCGGTTCGACCTCTACATGCTCGACGACGACTACATAGACGGCACCTGCATCGACCTGTGCAAGCGCCTCCGCGAAATAACCCCCGAGACGCCCATCCTCTTCTTCTCCGCACGCGCCTTCGCGCGCGACCGCGAGCGCGCCTTCAAGGCGGGCGCGAGCGCATACCTCACGAAGCCCGACGACATCCTCGAAATAGTCCGCACCGTCAACGCGATATTCGCGGGACGCCGCGCCACTCAACCTCGCGGCGAGAAGCCTTGACGAGCGCCGCGCGTGAGTTTACATTGAACTTCCCCTTCGTACATTGAAGCTCCCCTTCTTCGACTTCCCCCTGACCTACTCTCTCTAGTCGGGGTGTGTCTGATGGCTGAAAGAAAGAGGCGCATCCTCTGCGCCGAGTCGAACAGGGACGTGGGCGACCTTATCGCCCTCATGCTCGAACAGAAGGGTTACGAAGTCGAGTCCGTGCAGACGGCGGCCGACTGCCTGAAAGTCGCCTCGACCGACCGCTTCGACCTCTACATCCTCAACGACACATACATAGACGCTGACAGCCTCGAACTCTGCCGCGCGCTGCGCGAGCTAGACCCCGTCACGCCCGTCCTCCTCTTCTCGCTCGAAGGCTCCGGCCCGCCGCCGCCGCCGCAACAAAAGCCCGTCCAGACCGGCGTCAAACTCTACCAGAGCAAGACCTCCGACTTCGTCTCCCTCGTCCAGACTATAGACCAACTCTTGCAGTCGTAACGGCAAAGACAGAACCGCGAGCGGTAGCGAACGGGTAGTTCCAACACAGACACACGGAGGCGCGGCCAGGGTTCGACTAGCCGCGCCTCCGTGTGTCTGTGGTTTACCTCTGACGGCTACCCGCTCGCTACCGCTCGCGGTTCTGTTCTTGTCTTAGCTCGCAACGCGTGTTCGCTCCATCAGTTCGACGAAGCGTAGGAAGTGGTGCTCGGCGTCGTGTGGGCCGGGCGCGGCCTCCGGGTGGTATTGGACGGAGATGACGGGGAGAGTCTTGTGTCGCATGCCTTCGACGCAGCCGTCGTTGAGGTTGACGTGCGTGACCTCCACGTCCGGGGGGAGGCTCTCGGCGCTGACCGCGAAGCCGTGGTTGTGAGACGTTATCTCGACCCGGCCCGAGGCGATATCCTTGACGGGCTGGTTGCCGCCGCGATGGCCGAAGCGCAGCTTGTACGTGTCTCCGCCGAAGGCGCGGCCGAGCAACTGATGCCCGAAGCAGATGCCGAACGTCGGCACTCCCTCACTCACCAGACCGCGAATCTCCTCCACGACCTTCGTCATCGAAGCGGGGTCGCCCGGCCCGTTCGACAGGTACACGCCGTCGGGCCTCATCGCCAGAACTTCAGACGCGGGCGTCGCGGCCGGAACTACGGTCACGCGGCAGCCCAGAGCCGCAAGCTCTTTCAGAGAGTTTCGCTTCACGCCGAAGTCGTAGCAGACGACGCTGAAGCGTTCCTCGCCGTGCGCGGCGACTTCGTAAACCTGCCCGGTCGTCACGACGCTCGCGAGTTCCCTGTTCTCCATCGGCGCGGACGCGCGCGCCTTCTCGACCAGACTACCCTCGTCCAAGTCAACGGAAGAGATGCACGCGCGCATCGCGCCCTTGTCGCGTATGTGGCGGACGAGCGCGCGCGTGTCCACGCGTTCGATCGCGACGACGTTCCAGCGACGCAGGTACGCGTCGAGCGTCTCCTCCGAGCGCCAGCTAGAAGCGACGGGGCTCGCCTCGCGCACGACGAAGCCCTCGACCCAAGGGCGCGCGGACTCTTCGTCGGCGCGATTCACGCCGTAGTTACCTATGAGCGGGTAGGTCATGCAGACTATCTGCCCCGCGTATGAAGGGTCTGTCAGGACTTCCTGATATCCCGACATGGAGGTGTTGAAGACCATCTCGCCGCAGCTCTCGCCCTCCGCGCCCCACGCGCGTCCGCGAAACGCTCGCCCGTCTTCCAGAACGAGCAGTGCATCTCTCTTTTCACTCATCCTGCTTCAACGTCTCCGTACTCAACATAAAGGTCGGCGGCGTCCGAGTCCTGTGCGTGCATGAAGGCTTCGGCCCTTACGGCTGCGTGCGTAGGAACTGCTGCGCCTCGTTAAGCCAGCGCTTGTCCGCGCGGTACTTGTAGGCGGGCGCGGTGCGCACGGCCTCGACGCACTGCTGCATCCACTGGCGCGCCGAGCGCAGGTCGCCGAGCCCCGCTGCGGCGCGCCCCATCAGGTAGAGACCTTCCGGGTCTGACTGCCTTCGGTCGAGGAAGCGTTCGAGTGCGTCCTGCGCGTCGGCGAACTGGCCCGCCGCGAGGTACGTCGCGCCGACCTCGCGCCAGACCTCGTGCTGCGCGTGCGAGTCGTCGCGCGAGACGACCTGCCCGAAGTGCTCTACGGCTTCGGGCAGACGCCCTTCTGCTCGCGCGATGCGGCCGAGTTGGTAGTGCGCGTCGGTCTCCTCCGGGTCTATCTCGACGGCGCGCAGGAAGCGCGTGCGCGCCTCCCCGTACTCCTTGCGCTGTTGGTGCAGCAGTCCGAGGTTGTAGTGCGCGGAGGCGTCCGCAGGGTTGAGCGTCGCGGCTTCGAGGTTCTGGCGGAAAGAGGCGCGTGCGCGCTGCGTGCGCTGTGCCTCCAAGACGTAGGAGCGCACGACGAAGAAGACGAGCAGCAGTAGAAACGGCGACGCGAGCAGCGCACTGAATATCGGCAGCAGGAGCATCGCTGGAATGGTCAGCGCCGCGCTCAGCACGACCACGAGCAGTGCCTTCCACCATGACACGCGGAAGACCTCGCGCACGGCCACCAGCGCCCAAAGGCTGAAGAGCGTGAGCGGCTGCATGAGCAGCAGCAGCATGGCGCGCGGCATCACCGCCGACGCGGCCGCCTGTATCACGGCGGCCTCGTCCTCGCTCGGCCCCTGCGGCGAGACGTGCTGCATCATCTCCATCAGAGAGAGCGTCGACTCGCGCACGGACGCTCCGAGCCCCGACGCCTGATCGAAGTATGCGAGCGGCAGCGCGAGCAGCGACGCGGCCGCAAGCGCGTAGAGCGTGGCCGAACCCGCCGCGCCGTACTCCTGCTTCAACACGAGGCCGAAGCTCCCGCGCCGCTCGAAGAGGTTCGCGAAGAAGATCGTCAGCGGGACGTATACGAGCCCGACGAGGAGTACGGAGCCGGCCGACGAGAAGAGGACGCGTATGGCGGCCCACGCCCCGAAGTGCGCGGCCAGTTGCGCGACCTCGCGCCACTGCGCCAGAAGCGCGTGCGCCACCTGAAGCAGAAGCGCCAGCAGCGCCGCCTGCCCGAGCGGCGCGCGGTCGCGCACCAATGCCATCCCGCGCGCGGGCGCGTAGAACATCAACAGCAGCGGTCTGAGCCAGTCCATAAGGGCAGAAGGCAGAAAGTAGTAGACAGAAGGCAGTAACAGTTTGCAGCCTCGGAGTTGAAAATTCAAATCCGTCCGGCGCGAAACCCGCCCGCGTTTATGACGGCCCGCGTCCCGCGTCCCGCGTTGACTGACCACTGCGTTCTCTGCTCACTCCTCGCTGTCTTCCATCTGTTGGAGTCTGTGTGAAGGGACGCCGGGGTATTCGGTCTCGTGGCGTATGACGCTGGCCTTCGAGGGAGGCCAGTAACGGAAGAGTGCCTTGCCGTAGATGTACTTTTCGGGGACGAGCCCCCAGGAGCGCGAGTCGGAAGAGTTGTCGCGGTTGTCGCCCATGACGAAGTAGTAGTGAGGGCGCACGTAGGTCGGCGGCTTGTCCTCGGGCGCGGCGTTGAGCGTGGGGTCGAGGTACGGCTCCTTGAGTTCCTTGCCGTTGACGAAGATTCTTCCCGCGCGCATCTGTACGGTCTCGCCGGGAAGTCCGATGACGCGCTTGATGTAGCTCTTCGAGGGGGCGTCTGGGAACCAGAAGACGACTATGTCGCCGCGCTCGATGTCGGGCAGGCCGTAGTAGATGAGCTTGTTGACGAAGATGCGCTCGCCGTCGTGCAGTCGCGGCAGCATCGAAGTGCCCTCGACCTTGACGGGCTGCGCGACGAAGACGAGCACGAGCGCCATTATCATCAGCGCGAAGACGAGGTCGCGGAATAGCAGACGCGCCTCGCCCCAGAAGTGCTCGCGCGACTCGTCGCTCAGTCGCCGCACCTCTATGCCGCGGTCGTCATCCGGCGCCACGTCGCCGAAGGCTGGCGCGCGCCCACTCTTTTGCCCGAAGAAGAGCATCCCTGAACTCTTTGTCCGCGCGCCGCGAGCGCACGCCGGAAATCCGAGGTTAGCCGCCGCGCGCGCGGGTTGTCAAAAGGAAGTGAGCGGTGAGCGGTGAGCGGTGAGCAGTTTATAGTGAGCAGTGAGCAGTGAGCGGTGAGCAGTCGTCGAGTGAAAGCAGACGTTGACTAAGTTCTTAAAACTGCTTACCGCTCATCGCTCACTGCTCACTGTCCGCCTTGACAGTCGTCGCGCGGCGTCTCTATTATCGCGGCGTAAAGTGTTGTCACCCTTGGACAAACTCGATACAAAGAATTCAGCGAGACGGGAACCGGAGGCCGAAGCGAAGTGATTAAACTCGACATCGTGAACCGCGTGGCCGAGCGCACGGGCGTGCCGAAGATGAAGGCCGAACAGGCCGTGGACGCGCTCTTCCACTCGATGAAGGAGGCGCTCGCGCGCGGCGAGCGCATCGAGCTGCGCGGCTTCGGCGTCTTCGTCGTCAAGCCGCGCAAGCGAGGCGTCGGCCGCAACCCTCGCACAGGCGAAGAGGTCGCCATCCCTTCGGGCAAGACCATACGCTTCAAGCCCGGCAAGGAGCTACAGGCGCACGGCTTCGACACCGAGCACGACGACCACGACGACCACGACGACGACATACACGACACCGAACAGCCTCACGCCGCAGGCACGGACGGCTCCGAACATCCACCCGACCGCTTCTAAGCATATGTCAGATGCCGGATGCCGGATGCTGGTTAAGGCATGAGGCTTTAACCAGCATCCGGCATCCGGCATCTGACATCTGACATCTATCTTTTATGGCTGAATCTGTCCGAGACATTCCGACTTTCGCGGCGAGGGTCGCGCCCGACGCGCGCGGCGGCGCGCGTCCGAGCGCGCGCGAGTGGACGCGTCACGCCCTGCTCTTCGCGGCGACAACGCTGACGGTCGCCTGGGCCGGGATGAGCCTCGCGATACCTTTCGACGCAGTCGAGCCCGCGTTATCGCCGCCCGCCGCCCCGCTCGACTATCTTCTCTTCATACCGAAGTACTACGCGCTGATGCTCGCGGCCGGGGGCTCGTTCGCGCTGGCGCACCCGCACTACATAGCCGAAGGGTTCAAGTTCGCCGCGGCGCTTCTTTCGATACTGCTCGCGCACGAGTCGGGCCACTACGTCGCGTGCAGACTCTACGGCGTGGATGCGACGCTTCCCTACTTCATCCCCGTCCCGCCGCCCTTCATAGCGGGCACGCTCGGCGCGTTCATCAAGATCAAGTCGCCGATACCTTCGCGGCGCGCGCTCTTCGACATAGGCGTCGCGGGGCCGCTCGCGGGCTTCGCCATCATAATCCCCGTGGCCGTCATCGGCCTTCTGACGGCCGTGCCGGACACCTCCGCGGCTGCGGCTGCCGCGCAGGGCGGCACGCTCATAAGCTTCAACGACCCGCTGCTGCTTCGCCTGCTCGCCGTGCCCCTCGGCGTCAGAGACATAGGCAACATCACGCCGAACCCTTTCTACTTCGCGGCGTGGTTCGGCCTGCTCGTGACGAGTCTGAACCTTCTGCCCGTGGGACAGCTCGACGGCGGGCACGCCGTCTACGCGCTCACGGGACGACGCGCGCACAAGCACGTCGGGCGCATCGCTTTCTTGGCGATGCTCGTACTCGCGCCTTTGGGCTGGCTCTGGCACGGAGCGCCGACCAGCATCCTCTACGTCGTGCTGCTCTTCATAATGCTGCGCATGCCGCACCCCGCGCCGCTCGACGACCACGACCCGCTCGGCCGCGCGCGCACGCTCGTCGGCATACTCACGCTGCTCGTCTTCGCGCTCTCGTTCCTCCCCTTCCCGCTGACAATCTCGTAAAGAAGGCGAAAGGCAAAAGTAAGGAGAAGAAACAGCGCGGCCTTCATCAGTCATGGATGAAGGCCGCGCTGTTCTGACTCTTAACTTTTACCTTCCGCCTTTTACTTTTGCCTTCGCTCACGCTCCGGCTTCCGCCTTTAAACAGCTCAGGCTGTCGCGCCAGAAGGAAGCAGCCCCTTTATCTCGCGGACGATTCGCTGTGCATCTTCTACGTCTTCGAGGGCGATCATGAAGAACTTGTATCCCTGCTGTATGCAGATGACTCCGTTGCCGAAGAGCCAGACGGCGTCGAGCACCGGGTTGCCGCCGAGGAGCCAACTAATGGGTGCGCCGACGATTGGGCCGGGCTGTAGTATCTGCGCCCAGATTGCCAGCCCCGCGGCGCAACTGAACGCGCCGAGCAGGGGCGCGCCGACGTATCGAACCATCTTGCGCTCGAACTCGACGCGCTTGCGCTCGGCCTCGTCGAGCCCACCTTCGGCGATTAGACGCTCGCGTTCGCGCAGGTACTCGTCGAACTTCTTGCCGAGCCGTCGCATCGCCCAGACGGGCAGCGCGGAGTGCGTGAACCAGTGCGGGTGCGCGCCGAGCAGCACGCCGTCGAGACCGGGGAACGAAGCGCCCACGCGCACGCCGGCCGCGAGCGAGAGCGTAACGACGATTGCGCGCTTCGGGTTCTGACGCGCCCAGTCGTAAGCGCGGTAGAGTCCGGCGGTAGAGGCCGCCGTCAGGCGAGTCGCGCGCGCGCCTACACCGGCGACCTTCACGCCCATGCCAGCGGCGCGCGCAGCGCCCTTGTAGTACTTCTCCGCGCCCTTGTAGTACTTCTTCGCGCCGCCGATAACGTCGCCCGCTTTTTCACCGGCCTTCTGCCCCGCCTCGCGCACGCGCCCGCCCACGTCACGCGCGACGCGCGCGGCCTCTTCCGCAGCGCCCGCCGCACGCATGCGAACTTCCGCGCCGACCTCCTCCGCGCGCTCGCGTGCGTCCGAAGTGTGCTCGCCCAAGTCGAAATCTTCGCCGAGGCGTTCGGCCTCGCTGCGCGCTCGCTCCGCGCCCGTCTTGACGGCGTCCGCGCCGCGCTTTGCGGCATCGCCCGCCGCGCTCGCAGCGTCCTCGACGCGCTCGCGTATGTTGTACTTCTCGTCCAGCTCGCGCGCCTTGCGCCGCGCCGCCTCGCGCCACTCCTCAAGCTTGTCCCGGTAGTCAGCCATAAGTTCTCCTCGGAAGGATGAAGGATGAAGGATGAAATTAAAGCTGATTCCCGTAAGCGGCGCTTTCATCCTTCATCCTTCATCTTTGCCTATGATACGCCGAGCGCGGGCGTGTGGTTCTGTTCGCCGTGCGCGGGTGCGCACGCGGCCCTGTCGCGGCCCGAGCGCTTTGAGTCGTAGAGCGCCGCGTCGGCGGCCTCGCGCAGGCCGTCGCCGTGGCGCGCGCACGCGGGGAACTCCGCGACGCCGACGCTCATCGTGAGACGGCCGCCCGGCGCGAAGTCGAGGGCGCGCACGGCCGCGCAGATGCGCTCGGCCACTTCGAGCCCGCGCGCCATCTCCGTCTCGGGGAGTATGACGGCGAACTCGTCGCCGCCGATGCGCGCGCCCGTGTCTATGCCGCGCGTGCCCGACTGTATGACGTTCGCCACGCGGCGCAGAGCCTCGTCGCCCGCGTCGTGGCCGCGCGTGTCGTTGACCTCTTTGAAGTGGTCTATGTCGAGCATGAGGAGGCAGAACGGGCGGCCGTAACGCTCCGTTCGCGCGACCTCGCGCTCCAACTGCCGCTCGAAGCGTCGGCGGTTGGCGAGCCCCGTCAGGTGATCCTTGAACGCCTCGTCGCGGCACGTGTCGAGGTACTGCTTGAATTCGAGCAGCGTGCGCGCGCGCGCCCTCAACAGGTCGAGGTCGGTCGGGTCTGTGATGTAGCCGAGCGCGCCGAGTTCCGAGCCGAAGCGCACGTCGCGCGACTGGTTGCGCGCGGCCGACTGTATGATGACGGGGATGAACTTGGTCTGCGGGTTCGAGCGCACGCGTCGAACCATCTCGTAGCCGTCCATGCGCGGCATCATCACGTCCGTGACGATCAGGTCTGGCTGGTAGGTTTCGACGGCCGAGAGGCCCGCGACACCATCGTCCGCCGTGTGCACCTCGTAACCCTCGTGCTCAAGCGCGAAGGCGAGGAGATTTCGTTTATCGGGCTCGTCGTCTACGACGAGGACGCTTAGCTTGGCTGTCATAATAATTGCTAAAAAGAGGTCTTGCGCGCTCCGCCCCTTCGTGATATCGTGCCCGCTAATTCAAGGGACGGTACGCATGTCTTTAGGCTTGTAACTTTACCTCATCGAACAAACGGTTTAACTTAGACGTTACCTCGCGGCTTAGCGGTTTCCGCGCACGCTCTAAATCCCAATCCGGCCAAGAGAGTTTCCGGGGCCAACTTGCCCAAAGCCCCCCAAGGTCAGAAGCCCCGCGCGGGCCGAACCAGCCGCAGCACACGCGCTTTTGGAACACCCCGACGCCGAAGAGAGGTTCCCCGACCAATGTCACACCGACGCGCATGCACTCTCCCAGTCTCCGACCGCGCGGAGATTATACGACACTCAGAGATAGGCGCGAGCCTCGACGAGGAGACGCTCGTCCGACTCGCCGAAGCCTCGAAGGCTTTCGACTTCCGCCGACGCCGCTTCGTCTACCGCGCGGGCGAAGTGGCCGACTCGCTCTACGTCATCGCCGGGGGTCGCGTAAAGCTCTGCTCGATAGACGAGGCCACCGAGCGCGAGGCCGTGATAGACATCGTCGGCCGCGGCGCGCTCTTCGGCGAGTCGTCGCTCTACTCGGCCGGGGTGCGCGATAAGTACGCAATCGCGTACGAGCAGGCGCGCCTGCTGAAGATTCCTGCGGGGGTTTACAGGGAGGGGATGGCTTCGAGCCGCGAACTTTATGATTACACCTTCCGCATGGTTGGTCAACGCCTTTCTCGCGCCGAGCGCCGCGTCGTAGACTTCGCTTTGGACGCCATCCCGGCCCGCCTCGACAAACTCCTCGCCGAACTCTCCGAGCGCTACGGGCGCGAAGAGGAGGGCGGCGTCCTCATAGACCTCGCACTCCCGCACCGCGAAATCGCCTCCATCGTCGGCTCCACGCGCGAGAGCGTCACAGTCCGCTTGAACGCCCTGCGCCGCGCCGGTATCATTGACTTCGTAGACAGAAAAATCCTGATAAAGACGCAGACAGTCTCGGCTGTGGTTTGACGAAAGCTCCCGGCAGTCAGCTTTCAGCCAAAACCCCTTTGCGTCCTTTGCGACCACTTTGCAGTCTTTGCGTTTAAGCCCGAAGCTCTAACCGCAAAGCACGCGAAGAAGACGCGAAGGATTTAAAGCTGACCGCTGAGTGCTGAACGCTGAATGCTTTTTATATGAAGTGTCCGATCTGCCATAAACCCGTCGAGTGGGAGAACAACCCGTCCCGCCCTTTCTGCTCCGAGCGTTGCAAGCTCTTAGACTTCGGCGCGTGGGCCAACGAGGAGTATTCGGTGCCCGCCGAAGAGGTCGCGCCCTCGCTCGAAGAGGAAGACCGCAACGCCGCGCTCGGCGACGAAGACCCGCGCCACGAGACACGCCGCTAGTCATCCACGAAAACGACCTCCACCCGGTGAGGAGTTCGCCGTAAAGGCGCGCGGCCCGTGTGCCCGCGCCGCGCCTTCGTGTAGAATAGGCGAGGCCGAAGCCTGCGGGAGTTCAAACGTCATGCGTCCGAGACTCAGACTTAAATTCAGCGCGCGTCGCGTCGCAATGTTGTTCGGCGTCGCCGCGCTCCTAACGCTCGCGGCCGCGTGCGACCTCGACGGAGCGTCGAAGAGGAG
Organism: Pyrinomonadaceae bacterium; assembly: GCA_045807805.1. GTDB lineage: Bacteria > Acidobacteriota > Blastocatellia > Pyrinomonadales > Pyrinomonadaceae > QHXN01. Next base: position 12,340 of record JBJMGR010000361.1, read on the forward strand.
CGCGTTACGGAAGTCGGAGACGCCCTCGGGCGCGAAGCCTCCGCGCACGAACCTTCCGATGCCGCCCGTCGCCGCATCCCACGGCGACGGCGGCGATACGGCGACGGCTTCGGCCGCGCCCGCCGGAGCGTGGACGCAGCTCGACGGAAGGCGCGCGACGCTCGAAGAGATGCGCGGTCAGGTCGTCGTGCTCGACTTCTGGGCGACCTACTGCCCGCCGTGCCGCGAAGAGATTCCGCACCTCGTCAAGCTACAGAAGCAGTTCGGGCCGCAGGGTCTGAAGGTCATCGGCCTCAACGTCGGCGGCGATGAAGACCGCCCGAAGGTTCCCGAGTTCGTCAAGCTCTACCGAATCCAGTACGAACTCGTAACCCCCGAGGACGAGACAGTCCAGCGCTTCCTGCTCACCGACGACATACCGCAGACCTTCGTCATAGACCGGCAGGGCCGCGTAGTCGAGCACGTCACGGGCTTCGACGAAGAGGTCGCCGCCCAACTCGAACGCGCCATCTCGGAGGCGCTCGCGTCGAAGGCCGACTGAGCGCGCGAGCAATTGCCGGGCACGAGTAGCAGAGAGACTTTTCGCCTCCCCTTGAAGACAGAAGGGGGAAAAATGTCATGAGACCGAAACGGCGCACGCGCGCCCTGCTCGCCGCGACGCTGGCCTGCGTCATCTTCGCCGCGCTCAACTCGAACGTCGTCGCTCAACAGCCCGACTCGATCTCCTCGACCGTACGCTCACTCCAACAAGTCAACGGCGAGGCCGTCTACGACTCGAAGATTCCGCCCGACGTGCGCGAGCTGCTCACGCGGCTCAAGCACCAACTCCGCGCTCTCGTCGGGCGCACGCTCGACGCGAGCGTCAACGCGACGACGCCCGCGCGCGTCGCGCAGGCACGCGTGCTGGCGGCTCTCAGACGCGAAGACGTTCCGCCGCCCCGGCCCGACGACGACGTTCACACCTTCGGCGGCGTCATCTCCATCAACATCACACGCCCGAGCGGACACCCGGACATCATCGCCGCCACCACGACCATCAGCGTCCACTGTGGCACGGACTCGTCGCTCTACCTCTTCCGACGCGAGGGCGCGCTCTGGCGTCTCGTGCTCGCGGACGAGGCCAACGGCTACGAGCAGGTGAACGGCGCGCAGGGCAGCTTTGACTTCCGCGTCTCGCCGCCCGACGCGCGCGGCGACTTCTTCGTCGTCGCGGCCGACGTGAACCCGTGGTGTACTTCGGCGTGGCAGTCCATGCGATACCGCGTGCTGCGCGTCGGCCGCGAAGCATACAGCCCGCGCGTGGTCTTGAAGGGCGACGACTCGATCTACCTCGGCGGCCCGCTCGAAGGCTTCCGTCTCGGCGCGACCGCGCGGGCGTTCACTCTCAGGTTCGACGCCTCGCAAGCACTCGACCCCGGCATACTCGTTCGCCCGCACGTCCTGAAATTTGAAGTCGAGGGCGAACGCGCCGAACGGGTCGCGCCCATCGCGTTCAAGCCCGAGGACTTCGCAGACGAGTGGGCGCAGATGAAGTGGGATGAGGCCGCGCGCTGGAGTGACGTGTCGAGTCTCGCGGAGTTGAAGAGGTGGCACGAGACCATCAACGCCGAGGGCAAGGGCTTCTTCGGCTCGGAGATTCTCTTCGTGCAGCCGTGCGGGCGGGACGCGAGTGAGTGGCAGATAGGCGTCGCGACCGTCTCCGACAAGGACGCGGCGCGGCTCCCCGCGAAGCTCTACTTCACGGTCGCGCGCGACGGCGGAGACTTCCGCATGCGCGGCGTCTCGGACGCTCGGCCGCACCTGTGTCCCGGCGAGTCGCCCGTCTCCAACGGCGGCTCACGTTGACCTTTGGACGCTGGCGCGGTATTAACAAGTAAAGCCAATTCGTCAAAAACTTTCTTCAAGGGGTTGCCACAGGTGAGGAGAGCAAAGATTCTTGCCACGCTCGGCCCGGCGTCGCGTGAGCCCGCCGTGATCGAAGCGCTGCTCGCGGCCGGTGCCAACGCCGTGCGCATAAATATGTCGCACGGCACGCAGGAGGAGCACGCCGAGAGCATTCAACGCACGCGCACGGCGGCCGAGCATCTGAAGCAGCCCGTCTCGGTGCTCGTAGACCTCTCGGGGCCGAAGATTCGCACGGGCGTGCTAACGGGCGGTCAGCCCGTACAGCTCGAACCGAACGCGCTCTTCACGCTCACGACGCGCTTGGTCGGCGGCGATGCGCGCGAGGTCTCGACGAACTACCCCGGACTCGCGCGCGACGTGAAGCCCGGCGCGCGCATCCTGCTCGACGACGGCGCGATTGAGTTGATGGTCGAGAGCACGACCGAGACCGACATCATCACCAGAGTGCTCAACGGCGGCACGCTCTCTGAACGCAAGGGCATCAACCTCCCCGGCGTCGCGCTCCCAATCCCTTCGCTCACGGACAAGGACAGGCGTGATCTGCAATGGGCCGTGCGCGAGGGCGCCGACTACATCGCGCTCTCGTTCGTGCGCCGCGCGGAGGACTGCGTCGAGGCCAAGTCCTTAATCAAGGCCGCGGGCGGCAGCCAGCCTCTCATCGCGAAGATCGAGAAGGCCGAGGCGATAGACCATCTCGAAGAGGTCATCGAAGCCGCCGACGGCGCGATGGTCGCGCGCGGCGACCTCGGCGTCGAGACGAGCGTCGAGCTTGTGCCCGTCTACCAGAAGCGAATCATCGAGACGGCGAACAGGATGGAGAAGGTCGTCATCACCGCGACGCAGATGCTTCAGTCGATGATAACCGAGCCGCGCCCGACGCGCGCCGAGGCTTCCGACGTTGCGAACGCGGTCTGGGACGGCACGGACGCCGTCATGCTCTCGGCCGAGACCGCAGCGGGCAAGTATCCGGTGCTGTCGGTCGCGACGATGGCGCGCATCATCGAGTCGGCGGAGTCGGGCGTGCCTTCGGCCTTCGACATCGCGCAGATTGCGGGCCGCCAGTCGGGGCGCGTGAGCCGCGCGCTCTGCGAGGCCGCGGCCTTCGCCGCGGAGGAGATAGGCGCGCGCACCATCGCCGTCATCACTGCGTCGGGGCTGATGGCGAACAGGCTCTCGACCTTGAGGCCCTCGCAGCGCATCGTCGCGCTCACGCCCGACCGACGCGTGCGCGACATGCTCTCGCTCGTCTGGGGCGTTGAGACGCACGTACACCCGGCCTGCGACAACTCGGAAGAGATGCTGAAGCTTTGCGAGCGCACGCTGCTCGAAGCCGGCATTGTGCAGCAGGGCGAGACGATAGTATTCATGGCGGGCCGTCTTTCGGGGCTCGGCCTCTCAAGCTCTGTCACGCTCTACACGGTCGGCGGCCCACTCCCGCGCAGGCTCTAGAGGGAGATGGCAAGCGTGCCTTTGAAAGAAGAGTGGGCGGGGAGCGACGAGCAGTTGCTCGCGGGCTGCCGACGCGGCGAGGAGGGAGCTTGGGAGGCGCTCGTGCGCCGCTACCAGCGGCTCATCTACGCCGTGCCGCGCCGCGCGGGGCTCGACGAGGACGCGGCGGCCGAAGTCTTTCAGGATGTCTTCACGACGCTCTTTGAGAGCATCGAGTCAATCGAGCAGCCCTCGCGCCTGCACGCATGGCTCGTCACAACGGCGAAGCGTAAGACCTGGCGCGCGATAGGTCGCTCGAAGGCCGCGCGCCAGTTCGCTACGGGCGAGGAGACGGCGGGCGAGGGCGAGATGTACGACGTGGCCGACGAGCAGGCGCTTCCCGACGAGGCGCTCGCGCAGCTCGAACAGCAGCACCTCGTGCGCGCGGCGCTCGGCGAGTTGGAAGACCGCTGCCGCACGCTCATCGAGATGCTCTTCTACCGTTCCGAGCAGCCGTCCTACTCGGAAATCGCCGCCGCGCTCGGCACGAGCGAAGGCAGCATCGGCCCCACGCGCGCACGCTGCCTGAAGAAACTCCTGTCAGTCCTGAAGAAGAGAGGCTTCTGAGGGTGGATGGTCAATAGTAAATGGTGAATAGTGGTTGAGAGTTTAGGGACTTGAGTAGTCGGCGCATCCAATGAACGCGCCAAAATCCATTTACCATTTCCCATTAACTATTTACCTTCCCCCATGTATTTTTCGCCGCCGGGCGCGCACTGTCCGGTCGAGTAAGTCTTTCCAGACTACGGCCCCCGGTGAGAAGAACGATGAGATTAGCCCCAGGACACATCACTTTCGAGCGGCTCGCGGACATGGTCGAGGGCCGCCTCTCGGCCGAAGAGACGGCCACGGAGCGCACGCATCTAGCGTCCTGCGCGCGCTGCTCGGCGCAGGACGCCGAGCTTCGGCGCGTGACGACCGTCATGCGCGCGGACACTTCGGAGGACGCGCCGCGCGACCTCGTCTTCGGCGCGATTCAGTTGTTCCACTCGCGACGGGCGGAGTCGGCGCGTGGGCTCTTACGCCGCATCGTCGCCGCGTTAGCCTTCGACAGCAGCACGCGTACGCCTGCCTTCGGCGTACGCTCCGGTCAGGCCGCGCCCGCGCGCCAGTTGCTCTTCGGCGCGGGCGACTTCGACGTTGACCTGCGACTCGCCGCGGGCGAAGAGGGATGGACTGTCTCGGGTCAGGTGCTCGGCCCCTGCGAGGGCGGGCGCGTCGAGGCGTTCGCGTTCGGCGCTCAGGAAGAGGCTGCCGCGCGCGCGTCGCTCAACGACCTGTGCGAGTTCACTCTGCCGCCCGTGCCCGAAGGCGTCTACGCGCTCCGCCTGCGCCTGAACGACACCGAGATAGAGATTCCAGAGCTGAGCCTGAAGGCATAGGCGAACAGGCTCGGGTAACAAGACAACCAACTCAACCTCGGAGGCAGCGCGGCGAGCTTCGGTCTCGTCGCGCCGCCTTCGTTTGTCATTCGCGAGAACAGAACCGCGAGCGGTAGCGAGCGGGTGTACGCTACGACGTGCGGCCCGTGCGATGAAAGTACGACCCGCTCGCTACCGCTCGCGGTTCTGTTTGTGGAGAGTCATCGAAGGATGAATAGAGCGGAACTTGCGTCGCTCCTTGTCGGGGCCGAGGGTGCTGAGCCGCGCGACCGTCTGTTGCGCGAGCACTCGGCGCTCGCCGACGTGGCGCTCGCTTACGCGCTCAAGGACATCTGCCTCGAAGCGTGGAGCGGCGACCCGCCGCGCGCCGTCGCCGCCGCGGCCGCGCTCGAAGACCTCGCGGCAATGAACGACTCGCCCGAGATAGGCGCGCTGCGCGAGTGGGGCGCAGGAATAGCCGCGCTCGTCGGCGGGCGTATGGAGCAGGCCGTCGCGCACCTCGACGCGGCCGAGTCGCGTTTCCAGAGTCTCTGCCAACCGCACACGGCCGCCTCGACTCAAGTGAGCAAGCTCATCGCGCTCGCGATGCTCGGCCGCTACGACGAGGCCGTCGAGGCGGGCCTGCGCGCGCGCGACCGCTTCCTCGAACACGGCGACACGGTCGCGGCCGGTAAGGTCGAGAACAACATCGGCAACATATACTTTCGCCGCGACCGATACAGAGAGGCCGAACAGTTTCAACTCCTTGCGCGCGAACGTCTCGCCGACTCGGGCGAGCTGCGCGCGTTGGCGAAGCTCGATAACTGCCTCGCGAACACGCACGTCGCGCTCCACCGCTTCCGCTCCGCCGAGACGCTCTACCAGCAGGCGCTTCAATACGCTGAAGGCGCGGGGCTCACCGCGACGCTCGCCGAGATCGAAGGCAACATGGGCAACTTCGCGCTCTCGCAGGGGCGCTACGACCGCGCGCTCGACATGCTGGAGCGCTCGCGCCGACGCTACGCCGCGCTCGGCATGCCGCACCAGTCGGCGGTCGCCGAACTCGAACTCGCGGACGCGCATCTCGAACTCAACCTCGCCACGGAAGCGCTCGCCGTCTATCGCCGCGTCGCGCCGACCTTCGCCGCGCTCGGCATGCGCGCGGAGCAGGCACGCGCGCTCTCGCAGGGCGGGCGCGCGGCGCTCGTCGCGGGCGACACGCGCGAGGCGCACGAGCTTCTCGAAGAGGCGCGCACGCTCTACGCGGCCGAGGGCAATCTCGTCGGCGAGGCTTACGTCACACTCACCGAAGCGCAGCTAAGTCTCGCCGAAGGCGACCACGCTCTGACGGCCGTGCTCGCGGCGCAGGCCGAAGAGCCTTTGGCGCGCGCGGGCGCGTGGCGACGGATGCTGCTCGCGCGTTGGCTTCGTGGAGAGGCCGCGCGCGCGCAGGGGCAGGAGCGGCTCGCGCAGATACTCCTCGACGCGACGCTCAAGGAGGCGGAGCAGCAGGCGCTCCCGCAGGTGGCCGAGCGTTGTCACACTTCGCTCGGGCTGCTCGCCGCCGCACGCGGCGACTCGGTGCGCGCGGAAGAGTCTTTCCGCCGCGCCGTCTCGCTCATAGAAGATTTGCGCGAGCCGCTGCCCGCCGAAGAGTTCCGCACGGCCTTCGTCGCGGACAAGCTCGCGCCCTACGACGAGTTGGTCAGGCTCTGCCTCTCGAATGAGCACGGCGCGCGCGTCCACGAAGCCTTCGCCTACGCCGAGCGCGCACGCTCGCGCGCACTCGTCGAGATGATGAGCGGCGCGCTCGCCGTCCACCCGCGTCCGCGCGACGAGTTCGAGGCCGAGCTGTTCGCGCACCTCGACCAGTTGCGCGAAGAGCTGAACTGGTTCTACAGCCGCATCAACCGCCCGCCCGCGGTGCCCTCTGCGGAAGTCCCGCGCACGGCCGCGTCTATGCAGTCGCTCAACGACGCCGTGCGCGAGCGCGAGACGCGCACGCTCGAAATCATGCGGCAGCTACAGCAGCGCGGCGGCCACATCGCGCTCGGGCGCACGGAGCCTCTTGACGTTGCGACCTTGCAGCGAGCGCTCGGCCCCGACACGGCGCTCGTCGAGTACACGAGTCTCGACGGCGAGTGGCTCGCCTTCGTCGTCACTGAAGATTCGGTCGAGGTCGTGCGCGGGCTCGCGGACGAACAGGAGGTCGCGGAGGCGCTCGGGCAGTTCCGTTTCCAGATAGGCTCTCTACGGTACGGCGCGGCGCGCATGCGCATGCACCTCGGGCCACTGGCCGAGCGCGCGCGCCACTACCTCGGCGTGCTCTACGACCTTCTGCTGCGCCGCGTCGAGCCTCACATGGGCGAGCGGCGAATGGTCGTCGTCCCACACCGCGCGCTCCATTACGTGCCGTTTCACGCGCTGTGCGACGGCGAGAGTTACGTCGTCGAGCGGCGCGAGGTCTCTTACGCGCCGAGCGCGGGCGTGCTCGGCTACTGTCTCGCGAAGCCTCACGCGAAGTTCGAGCGCGCGCTCCTGATGGGCGTGGCCGACGAGCAGACGCCGCGCGTGCGCGAAGAGCTTGCGGCGCTCGCGCCTCTCTTTACGGAAGCGACCACGCTCGTCAACGACGCGGCGACGGTCGCGGCCCTGCGCGAGCATGCTACGTCGGCCGACGTTATCCACCTCGCATGTCACGGGCAGTTCCGTCCAGACAGTCCGCTCTTCTCTTCTCTCCGGCTCGGCGACGGCTGGCTCACGGCGCGCGACGCCTACACGCTCGACACGCGCGCGGGGCTCGTGGCTCTCTCGGCGTGCGAGACGGGCGTGAGCGCCGTCGCGCCCGGCGACGAGCTGCTCGGGCTCGTGCGCGGCTTCCTCTACGCGGGCGCGCCGACGCTGCTCTTGAGCCTCTGGACTGTTGACGACGAGGCGACGGCAGAGTTGATGACAGACTTCTACACCTCGCTCCGCGCGGGCGCGCGCCCGGCGGCCGCGCTACGCTCCGCGCAACTCCAGCAGATGCGCGAGCGCCCGCACCCGTTCTTCTGGTCTCCCTTCGTCATCACGGGACGTTGGTAGATAAGTTCAAAGTTCAAGGTTGCAAGTTGCAAGTTAGAAGGCGCTTGCCCTTAACTTTGAACTTCCAACTTTCAACTTTGAACTTATCAGTCTGACCTGTCGTGACGACTTGTTGACCGGGTTCGGTCTTCAGGCTGACCGAAGCGCGCTGCCGTACCTTCGGCGTTTTCCTCTGAAATCCCAAACAATTCGGCGTGTGGGCGTTGGCACGAGTCTCGCTTCGTGGTGCGTGCCGGGTCTGTACCCGGCGAGTTTCCCCATCTCTGAAGGGATCGCAATCTCGACAAGCAGGTATCAAGCGATGACATCCAGAAACCCCTCGTCCCTTGCAACGCGTCTCGTATCGCTCTCGCTGGCGGCCTCGGCGCTCTTCGCCGGAGTCTCCGGGAGCGTGGGCGCACAGTCGAAGCGGGCTGCCCGGCAGAGCGGCGTCGCGTCGCGCGCCGAACACGCGGCGGAGTTGCCGCTCCTTTCGCGCTACGCGAGCGAGTTGACGCTCGGGCGCGGCGACGAAGCGGCGGACGCGCACGCGTCGGAAGTGCAGAGGGCCGTAGAGATTCTCTCGCGCGATTCGCGCAACAGTCCCCTCCTGATAACGGACGCGGGCGCCGACGCCTCAACGGTCGCGCGCGGCGTCGCGCGAAGAATCGCCGAGGGGCGCGTGCCCGCCTCTTTGAGTGGCGCGAGCCTCTTCGCGCTCTCGCCCGGCGCGCTCGCCTTCGGCGCAAAGACGAGCGACGAGTTCGTAGCGCGTCTACGCTCCGTGCTCGAAGAGGCTTCCGCGACGCGCGGCCGGGTCGTACTCTTCGTCGAAGACTTCCACCAACTCGCGGGCACATACACTTCGCCCGAAGCCACGGACGCCGTGCGCTCGGCAATAGAGCGCGGCAGCCTACGCTTCATCGGCTCGACCACGGACGCCATCTACGACGAGCACGTCGCCAAAGACGCTTCGCTCGCGAAGCTCTTCGAGACGGTGCGCCTCTCCTCGGACGACTCGCCCGCCACGCGCTCGCGCGACGACGAGGCCGCGTCCAACTTTACCGGCGACAAACTCTCTACAGACCTGCGCGCCTTGGCCGCGAACGCGAAGCCCGGCGAGCGCGTCGGCGTCATCCTACAGACCGAAGACTTGCAGAGCCCGCGGCTGGAAGCGCTCTTGATGAAGTACGGCGTCGAGGTCAGCGCGCGCATGGAGCAGGTGGGCGCGATGCGCGTCGAAGTCCCGGCCGAGGCCCTCAAAGAGCTTGCGGCGAGCGGCGAGACGCGATACCTCTCGCCCGACCGCACCATCACCTCGCTCGGTCACGTCACGGCGACCACCGGCACAGACCTCATACGCACACAATCTAACGGCTGTCTGCTCGTGCTCTGCTCGACGACGACCTTCGACGGAGACGGGATAGGCATCGCCGTCATAGACTCCGGCATAGACATCTCGCACAAGGCTTTCGCGCAGAAGCTCACAGACCTATCGGGCAGCCGCATCAAGTTCAGGAAGGACTTCACCACGGAGGGCAAGTCCGACAAAGACCCTTACGGCCACGGCACGCACGTCGCCGCGTCGGCCGCGGGCGTCAGCACCGTGTCGGGCGGCGTCTACGAGGGCGTCGCGCGCGGCGCCGACATCATCAACCTGCGCGTGCTCGACTCGAACGGGCAGGGCAAGTCCTCCGACCTGCTCGCCGCGATGAACTGGCTTCTCAGCCCCGTCGACCCGAGCAAGCCGCTCAGCGGTTCTAACCCGACGAACGCGACGAAGTACAACATACGCGTCGTCAACATGAGCCTCGGCACGCCCGCGATTGACTCCTACACCGTTGACCCGCTCTGCAAGGCCGCGCGCAAGCTCGTTGACGCGGGGATAGTGGTCGTGGCGGCGGCGGGCAACAACGGCAAGGACTCGCACAACAACAAGGTCTACGGACTCATACACTCGCCGGGCGACGAGCCTTCGGTGATAACGGTCGGCGCGTCGAACACCTTCGGCACGGACGCGCGAGGCGACGACGGCATAGCTACCTTCAGCTCGCGCGGGCCGACGCGCGGCTTCACGACCGACGCCTCGGGCGTCCGTCACTACGACAACATCGTCAAGCCCGACCTCGTCGCGCCGGGCAACAAGCTCATCTTCGCGGAGGCCGACGAAAGCGGCTCCGGCGTCTCCGGCGGCGGCCTCCGCAACCTGCTTGTGCGCCAGAACCCGCAGCTCGACACGGGCATCAGCGACTCCGACAACAAGAAGATGATGTATCTGTCGGGCACCTCGATGGCGGCGCCGCTCGTCTCGGGCGCGGCCGCGCTGATGCTTCAGGCGAACCCGAAACTTACGCCGAACATGGTGAAGATGATTCTGATGTACACGGCGCAGCAGCTCGCGGGCTTCAACCAGTTGGAGCAGGGCGCGGGCGAGCTGAACGTCGAGGGCGCGGTGCGTGTCTCGAAGCTCGTGCGCACGGACATGAACAATTCGACGAAGCAGGGCGACCCCCTGCTCACGACCAACAACCTGCCCGACCAGAAGACGACCATCGCGGGCCAGCAGTTCATGTGGTCGCGGGGCATCATGCTCAAGCAGAATTACGCGACGGGCGCGAACCTCATCGCCAAGTACCAGACGGTCTACGGCCTCGGCATGGTTCTGGGCGACGGCATGGTCATCGGCGACGGCATCCTGATGGGCGGTGACGCCATCCTTATGTCCGACGGCATCCTGATGGGCGAAAACATTACGACGAGCAGCGGTCAGGTGCTCGGCGACGGCACGCCCTTCATGCCGTGCGGCATTCTGATTGGCGACGGAACACTCATGCCAGACGGACAGGTCATCGGCGACGGCATTCTGATGTCGGACGGCCAAGTCATCGGCGACGGCATACTGATTGGCGACGCGGCGCTCGAAGCGATGTCGGCGCAGGTCGGAGGCGACGACACGCCCTCGATGACGGCGCACCGTCGTTGAAGTGAAGCCTTAAAGCGCCCTCACTTGCCCCGCGCCGGAAGTTCGACCGAGAAGAAGCGGTGCGTGGTCTCAGTCGAGAAGAGATATGAAGGGCGAACGAGTCAACACCTACAGGCTCTACCAGTGGGCCGTGATCGCGGCGGGCGCGCTCGTAGTACTCACGTGCGCCCGCCGCGTCTCGCCCGCGTCGCTCGACTTCAAGTACCTCCTGCTCTTCGTCGCGACCGTCAGCGTCAGCTCGCGCGTCGCGATTAAGATTCCCCGCCACGACTCGAACATAACTCTCTCCGACGCCTTCGTCCTACTCGCCGTGCTCATCTACGGCGGGGGCGCGGCCGTGCTGCTCGCCGCGGCCGACGGCATAAGCTCCGGCCTACGCATAAGCCGACGGAAGAAGCCCTCGACCGTCCTTTTTAACGGCATGGTGATGGCGTGCTCGACGGCCGTGGCCGCCGCCGCGCTCTCGCTCGTCGGGGGCGGCGCGCGCGACTTCTGGCGTCACGACTACTTCACGCTCATCGTCGCCGCGTGCACGCTCGGGCTCGCGCAGTTCGCGGCCAACAGCTCGCTCATCGCGGTCGCCCTCGCGCTCAAGACCTCGCAACCCATCTTACAGACGTGGAACCGCCACTGCGCATGGCTCTCGGTCTCGACCTTCGTGGGCGCGGGCGCGGCATGCGGGATTGCGCACTTCATTGATTCGACCGGCTTCTACGCACTCCTCGTCGCGCTGCCCATCATCGGCCTCGTCTACTTCACCTACGACAAGTATCTCGAAGACATAAAGGCCACGTCCGCGCAGGCCGAAGCCGCCGAGCGCGCACGCGCCGAGGCCGAACGCTCGCGCGCGGAACTCGCCGAGCGCCACATCGAAGAGCAGCAGTGCTACATCGCGGAGCTTGAGCGCGTGAGCGGCGAGCTTCAAGAGAGCCGCGAGCATTTTCGCCACGCGGCCTTTCATGATTCGCTGACGGAACTCCCGAACCGCACGCTCCTCGCAGACCACCTGCGACTCGCAATCGAGCGCGCGCGCCGACGGCCCGAACACCTCTTCGCAGTCCTCTTCCTAGACCTCGACCGCTTCAAGAACATCAACGACTCGCTCGGCCACGCGGCGGGCGACCGCCTGCTTGTCGAGACCGCGCGCCGCCTCGAACAGTGCTCGCGCCCGACCGACACCGTGGCCCGGCTCGGAGGCGACGAGTTCGCCGTGCTGCTCGACGGGCTTGAGTCGGACTGCGATGCCGTGCGCGTCGCAGAGCGCGTGCAGGAAGAGTTGATGCGCCCGTTCCGCCTCGGCGGCCACGAGGTCTACACCGCCGCCTCCATCGGCATCACGCTCAGCACGCACGGCTACGAAGACCCGGAGAACGTCCTACGCGACGCGGACACGGCGATGTACCGCGCGAAGGAGAAGGGTAAGGCGCGTTACGAGCTATTCGACGCCGAGATGCACGCCGACGCGCTCGCGCGCCTGCGGCTTGAGAACGATCTGCGGCGCGCCGTCGAGCACCGCGAGTTCGAGGTCTACTACCAGCCCGTCGTCGCGCTCGCGTCGAGCAAGCTCTCCGGCTTCGAGGCGCTCGTGCGCTGGCGTCACCCCGAGCGCGGCATCGTCGGCCCCACGGAGTTCATCCCGCTCGCGGAAGAGACGCGCCTCGTGACGGAGATAGGCGCGTGGGTCCTGGAAGAGGCTTGCAGGCAGATGAGCGAATGGCGCGAGCTGATTCCTTCGCAGCAACACCTGACCATCAGCGTCAACCTTTCGAGCAAGCAGCTCACGCAGCCGGGCTTCGCGGAACTCGTGCGCCGGACGCTTCGAGAGACCGGGCTCCCTCCCCACTGCCTCAAGCTTGAGATTACGGAGAGCGCCGTGATGGACAACGCAGACGGCGCGGCGTCCCTGCTCGCGCAGCTTCGAGGGCTCGGCATACAACTCTCGATTGACGACTTCGGCACGGGCTACTCTTCCTTAAGCTACCTGCACCGCTTCCCCGTCGACACGTTGAAGATTGACCGCTCGTTCGTCGCGAAGATGACGGACAACAGCGAGAACGGCGAAATCGTGCGCACCATCGTCGCGCTCGCGTCGAACCTCGGCATGGGCGTCGTCGCGGAGGGCGTCGAGACCGAGGAGCAGCACGCGCGCCTCGAAGCCTTGGGCTGCGAATACGGGCAGGGCTTCCTCTACTCCCGGCCGGTCGAAGCCGAGGCCGCCCTCGCCCTCATACGCCGGGGCATCCGCCCGGCGCTCACGCACACCCCCACTCCCAACGACACAGACCGCTCACTCCTCCGTCTCGCCCAAGTCCTCGCCGCCTGAGCACAACAAACAGAACCGCGAACGGTAGTGAGCGGGTAGCTGTTAGGGATTAACCACCGCAGACAAGAGAGGCACAGCTAAGTGAGTCTTAGCCGTGCCTCTGTCTCTCTGTGTTAGAACTACCCGGTCGCTACCGCTCCCGGTTCTGTTTCGGAAATTTTAATGCCCGATGTGTATTTTTCCGGCCGCGCCGAGCACTGTCTCGGCGGGGTTGAAGCATCTAAGGCTGGGGTCAACTATATGTGCCGTGTTTCGGTCGGGTTTGGCCCCGTTCTATCCGATTTTAACTAAGCAAAGACGAACTCTTGCCCGGAACAGTTAAGGAGTCTCGCCCGATGTATCGCAGGATTTTGCGCCCCTTCTGTCTGCTCGCGCTGACGGCCGCCGTCCTCTGGGGCGGGCTGCCCCTCTCGACGCGCGTGCTCGCACACGACTCCGTCTCGGACGGGCAGGATGCATACGTCACGAACGAACTCAACCTCAAGCTGCTAAACGCCGCAGACGTTAATTCGATAGCGCAGCAGTACGGCCTCACGCTCGTCGAGCAGTTCGGCCAGCGCCCTATCTTCTTACTGCGCACGCCGTCGGACTCGAAGGCGCTCGCCGCCAAGATTCTCGCGGAGAACGCCGCGCGTGTTCAGTACGCCGAGCCCAACTACACTTCGGGCTCGCCCGAGGGCAGCGGCAACTCCTGGCAGGTCGGAAATTCGTGGCAGGTCGGCAACTCCTGGCAGGTCGGCGGCGCGACCGATTATCGTGGGCAGTGGGCGGCGGCTAAGATTCACCTCGCCGAGGCGCACAATGTGACGAAGGGCGCGGGCACGATTGTGGCCGTGCTCGATACGGGCGTTGACCGACGCCACCCCGCGCTCGCTGGAAGGCTGCTGCGCGGCCGAGACTTCGTTGACGACGACGATGACCCATCCGAAGTCATGCCGACGTGCCCGCCCGGAACAGTCAACGACGACCCGCGCAAGTGCGGCCCCTACGGCCACGGCACGGTCGTCGCGGGGCTCGTCGCGTTGGCCGCGCCCGAGGCGAGGATAATGCCCCTTCGCGTGCTCGACGCGCAGGGCGTCGGAAACATGTGGGTGCTGGCCGAGGCGCTGCGCTACGCCTTAGACCCGGACGGCGACCCCTCGACCGATGACGGCGCGGACGTTATCAACATGAGTCTCGCGACCGTGCACGACTCGAACCTCCTCAGAGAGATAATGGGCGACGTGAGCGACACGGGCGTCCCGTCGGCGTACCCGAAGGTCGTCGTCGTCGCGGCGGCTGGCAACAACGGCACGACGACGCCGATGTTTCCGGCGGCGGAGAACTACGACGGCGAGCTTTCAGTCGCCGCGAGCACGTCGGACGACACGCTCTGGGACAAGTCGCAGCGCGACGGACGCGTTGACCTTATGTCGCCCGGCGTCGGCGTTACGAGCAGCGTCCCCGGCGGGGGCGTCGGCACGTGGGCCGGAACTTCGATGGCCGCGCCGCTCGTCGCGGGCGTGGCGGCGCTCGTGCGCGCGTCCTCGCCCGACCTGACGGCGGACGTGGTCAAGGATCGCATACGCGACGCGGCCCCGCGCCCCTCGCCCGAGCAGGTCGTCAAGCGCCGCCTCGACGCGGCCTCGTCCGTCGTGCCCTTCGCCGCGGGCACGGCCAACCCGATTGACGCCACGCGAAGCTTCGTGCGCCAGAACTATCTAGACTTCCTCAACCGCGCTCCCGACGCTTCGGGCTTAGACTTCTGGGGCAATCAGGTTGACTCGTGCGGCGCGAACGCGGCGTGCGTACAGTTCAAGCGCGTCAACACCTCCGGCGCGTTCTTCCTCTCGATTGAGTTCCGAGATACGGGCTACTTCGTCTACCGCCTGAACAAGGCGGCCTTCGGAAACCTCTCGGGCTCGAAGCCCGTGCCCGTGCTCTACGAAGAGTTCATGCCCGACACGCAGAGGATAGGCGACGGGCTCGTCGTCAACTCACCGGGATGGGAGCAGAAGCTCGCCGCGAACCGCGACGCCTTCGTGCTCGACTTCGTATCGCGGCAGGCATTCCTTGACAAGTACCCCGCGGGCACCACGGCCTCCACCATCGTCGACACGCTCTTCGCGAACGCGGGCGTGCAGCCCGCATCGAACGAGCGGCAGGCCCTCGTCAACCAGCTCGCCGCCGACCCGAACTCGCCGCAGCTACGCGCCGCCGCGCTTAAGGCCGTCGCCGATAACGCGCAGCTTCAGCAGCAGGAGAGGTCGAAGGCTTTCGTGCTGATGCAGTACTTCGGCTACCTGCGCCGCAACCCGGACGACGCGGGCTTCAACTTCTGGCTCGGTAAACTCAACGACAACGGCGGCGACTTCATACGCGCAGAGATGGTGCGCGCCTTCATCGAGTCAACGGAGTACCGCCAACGCTTCCGGCAGTAACAGTACCGCGAACGGTAGTGAGCGGGTCTCAAGCTCCGACAGGCTTACCTTCATCGGAGCTTGAGACCCGCTCACTACCGTTCGCGGCTCTGTTTTAACTGCGACGTATTTCTCGACGGGGCCGGCGCACTGTATCGACGTTACCGCATCTGACGGGGCGTTACCGTCACGGGGAGAACGGGCGTCCCGCCAGTCGGGCGGCGTGGTTTACAAGACCGCGCCGCCCTATTTTCATTCCCGCCCGCGCTCCCGCTATACAGATAAGGATGAATATAAGCCTTCCCTTCCGCCTTCATCCTTTCCTTCACGCAGCGCCGTACTTCTTGAACCAGTCTTGCAGTCGTCGCCAGCCGTCGGTCGCCGCATCTTTGTTGTAGGAAGGGCGGTAGTCCGCGTGGAAGCCGTGGCCCGCATCGGGGTAGACGTTTATCTCTGAGCCTTGCGCGGCCTTCGACTTCTTGAGCGCAGCCCTCATGCGCTCGACCGACTCCTGCGGGATGCCCTGATCCTTCCCTCCGTAGAGCCCGAGCACAGGAGCCTTCAACTCTTCCACGAGGTCAATCGGCTGACGCGGCGTGAGCGGGCTCGGCGGCGCGGTCGGGTTCGAGACGAGGCGTCCGTACCATGCGACGCCCGCGTCCAACTCTTTACTGTGCGCCGCGTAGAGCCACACGATGCGCCCGCCCCAACAGAAGCCCGTGATGCCTACGTGCTTCGCGTCCGCTCTGCCCGTCGAGCGCGCGTATGCGACCGTGGAGTCCAAGTCCGACATCACCTGCGCGTCGGGTACCCTTGCGACGACCTTCATCACGTCCTCCATGCTCGCCCCGGACACGTCGCCCTGCCGCGCGTAGAGCGCGGGCGCGATAGCCATGTAGCCGAGCTTCGCGAAGCGGCGGCACACGTCCTTTATGTACTCGTGCACGCCGAAAATCTCCTGCACCACGAGCGCCAGGGGGAACTTCTTCCCCTTCACGGGCATCGCGCGGTAGGCGGGAATCTCGCCGTCGGCGACGGGAATCTTCACCTCGCCCGCCTCCAACCCCGTCGCGTCCGTCGTTATCACGGTCTGCCCCACGACGGGCTGCACGGCCAGCGCGAATCCGGCCGCGAGGCTCGTCACGATGAATCCGCGCCGCGTCAACTCCTCGGGCATAAGTCCTACAAGCTCCTCGTGCATCTCTTTCAAATCTTCCTTTCCGGGAGAGTGGTTCGGCCATAACTCTATCGCAAGAGCGCGCCGAGTTGAAAGACTTCGCCGCGGAAATTTTCTAGAATCCCTTCATGCCTTCACGAAAGAGCCTCGTCAGAATCGGCTGCTCCGGGTTCCGCTCGTCGCGCGAGAGCTATTACGAGGTGCTCGACACGGTGGAGGTGCAGCACACCTTCTACCAGCCGCCGCAGGTTGCGACGCTCGAACGCTGGCGCGAGGAGGCACCGCGCGACTTCGAGTTCACAGTCAAGGCTTGGCAGCTCATCACGCATCAGGCTTCGAGCCCGACGCGAAGACGTTTGAAGCGCCAACTGACCGAAGAGGAGAAGGAGGGCGCGGGCTCTTTCCGCCCGAGCGAGATTGTCCGTGAAGCCTGGGAGGTGACGCGCGCGTGCGCGTCGGCGCTCAAGGCGCGCGCGGTTCTGTTCCAGTGTCCCGCGAGCTTTCGTCCCGTGGCGGAGAACGTCGAGAACATGCGCGCGTTCTTCCGAAAGGCGGAGCGCGGGCCTCTGAAGTTCTGCTGGGAGCCGCGCGGCGACTGGCCTCGCACGCTCGTCAAAGAGCTTTGCGACGAACTCGACCTCCGGCACGTCGTAGACCCTTTCAAGGAGCGGACTGTCACGCCGCGCCGCTGCTACTTCCGCCTGCACGGCCGAAGGGGGTGGCGATACAAGTACGAGACGGCGGAGCTTGAGGAGCTAAGCTCGATGCTTCCGAAGAATGTTCGCTCGTACGTCTTCTTCAATAACGTGGAGATGCTCGACGACGCGCGCCGCTTCAGGGAGATCGTCGAATCGGAGTCTTAGGGGGGCGCATGCATCCGGCGGGGGCGGCAGCGTCGTAAGTATGTTTGTTCCCAATTACGAGACCCCGAAAGGAGCTTTACATGAGCGATCAGGATAACGTTGAGGTCGTGCGGCGCGCGTACGAGAACTTCAAGAGCGGCGACATAGGCGCGCTCCTCGGACAGATGTCGGAGGACGTTGACTGGCGTCTGCCGGAGATAGAGGGCGCGCCGTTCGCGGG
The DNA here is from genome assembly GCA_045807805.1 of Pyrinomonadaceae bacterium. Lineage (GTDB taxonomy): Bacteria > Acidobacteriota > Blastocatellia > Pyrinomonadales > Pyrinomonadaceae > QHXN01. The sequence continues at coordinate 30,122 of JBJMGR010000361.1, forward strand.
CGCGCGCAAAGGGCTCGGGCAGGTGTCGGAGTTCTTCACGTCGCTCGCCGGCGCGCAGGACGTTCAGAGCTTCGAGCCGCGCGAGTTCGTCGCGCAGGGCGACAAGGTCGTCTCCCTCGGCACCTACAACTGGCGCGTGAAGACGACGGGCCGCGAGTACGGCGGCGACTGGGCGCACGTCTTCACCGTCCGCGACGGCCGGATCGTAGGCTTCCACGAGTACATGGACTCCGCGCAGGCCGCCGCCGCTTTCAAGTAAACGCGGAAGGAATTAAAAGTACTGAGGACTGAGCGATGAGGACTGAGTGATAAGGACTGAGTGTTGAGGACTGAGTGTTGAGGACTGAGTGAAAGACGCAAGCTCTTAACTCAGTCCTCAGTCCTCAGTCCTCATCACTTTTCTACTGTATGACGCGCAGGTCGCGCTCGCCGACGATGCGCCAGCCGGTGCCGGTGTGACGCCAGCGAAGCTCTTGGAGGACTTCGCCGCCGCGTTCGTCTATCCGGTATCGCTTGCGGAAGCGCATGACGGCCGTGCGGCCGTCGCGGCCGAGGCGTATGTCC
>JBJMGR010000362.1:0-6423 GCA_045807805.1 Pyrinomonadaceae bacterium
GCTCCGCGTCCGGCCGACAAACAGGCGAGGCGCGGGCACTACGCCTCCTCCGGGCTCATTTATACACAGAAGCCGCGAGCGTTCGTCGTGCGTGAACAACGCACGGACGTGAATGTCCATCAACTCTAAATCAGTTAACACACGCCACCTCGTCTACGACACCCACACCGGCATCACCCGCACCCATATTCAAGATTGATGAGAGGCACGCTGAAGGGGCGTCGGGTGCATGACGTTGTTAGATGTGCCCATTGATTGTCAATATCCAAGCACCACTAAACTATACGACATCGAAGCACATACAACTACTATTGTGCCGAACGGCTCGGTCGAACTCCGTAAACGGGCGTGAAAGGCCGAAGCGTTCGGTGTAACTGCGCGGCGACGCGGTCAAAGCTCGTGGGCGAGGGCTTCGATGACTTGTTTGGACTCGGCCACGGGGACTATCTCGAACTCCATGAGGTCTTGCCAGTTCGCAGTCCACTCGTCGAAGAGGCGCGGGTCGTCGCACCTCATCAGTTGGAAGCAGCGGTCGTAGTTGGTCTCTATCCAACTGCCGACGTATTCGAGCCCGTCCGGCATCATGCGCCCGCGCTCGCGGAAGCGTCGATATATCGCCAACGCGTCGCGATTCCTGAAACGCTCGATAACCATGTAGAGCATCACGCACCTCCAAGGCGCACAAGAGAGAGAGCTTGACGGGCGTATCCTTAGCGTCTACGCCTTCGCGCGCCCGTCGTCCAGCAGTCCCACGCCGCGCGCGCAATCTTCGCGATGGAGCCTTCGCGCACGTCCGCGTCGGCCTTCGTGTCCGAGACGAAGACCGCGACGGCCATGTGGCGGCCGTCGGGCAGCGTGACGAGCCCTACGTCGTTCGTCGCGCGCGTCACGCCCTCGACCGTGCCGGAAGTCCCCGTCTTGTGCGCGACCGGAGTTCCGGCGGGGAGCATGCCCTTCAAGCGGCGCGGGCCCGGCGTGCTCTTCAACATGAAGTCGAGCAGAAGCCCGCGGCTCGCGCGCGAGAGCCCGCGCCCCTCTTGCAGCGCGCGCAGGAGCGAGAGCATTGATTCGGGCGTCGCCCAGTTGCGGTACTGCACCTGTTCATCGCCTTCGGCCATGGCCCTCTCGCTCGTCGCAACCGTCACGCCTTCGACGCCGAGCCCGCGCAGGTATTCAGTCACCTTCTCAGGCCCGCCCGCTATCCCGAGCAGCACGTCGCTCGCCGTGCCGTCGCTCTCCGAGATCATTAAACGCAGGAGTTCGCGCAAAGTAAGCTCGACGCCGCGCGGGTTGGCGTCTCTGAGGGGGCTGTAGAGGCGCTCGGGCACGAGGTCTTCGGGCCGCACGAAGATTTTCCGCGTGAGCTTCAGTCGGCCTTCGTCAACCGCGCGGAGCACCGCCATGCCAATCGGCATCTTGTAGACGCTCTGCATAGGGAAGCGCTGCGCGCCGTTGAAGGAGACGACCTCTCCGCCTTCGATGATGACGGCGGCCGCGCCCACCGGCCCGCCCGTCGCGCGCGCTATCTCTTCCATGCGCTCGCGCAGTTGGTCGGGCGCGCAGGCGTGTGACGACTGCGCGCGTACGCACGGCCGCGCTGCTACAAGACAGACGAAGATGAAGCAGAAGAGAGTCAGACTACAGCGTGGACGTGGACGTTTGAAGAGTGCGAAGGGCAGGATGGTCAACCTCCTTCTTGAATGGCGGCCGCGCGTGCGAACGGCGCGGCGTGTGGGATTGTGTTTCGCGCGGGCGCGCGACTACTCGAAGAAGTTGCGGCGTCGCCCCTTGTTCTCTTTGCGCCAGACGCGGAAGAAGATTACAACGGCAACGATGCAGACGAGCAGAAGCACGCCCATCATGAAGAGCGTGAAGATGAGTTCCGAGTTGGAGTTGTTGATGTCCATGTGTTAAGGCTCGAAGGCGCGAAGAGTTCAGGCCGCCTCCTGCTCTCCGGGCTCCTCGGTCGGAGTGGGCGGGGGCGTGTAGCGTATGCGGCGTATGCGTCGGCCCTCGACCTGCTCGACGAGAAACGTGCCGCCCTCGTGCTCGACCGTCTCGCCCGAACGAAGTATCCGCCCGGACATCGCGAGCAGGAAGCCCGCCATCGTCGTGTAGCCCGCCTCTTCGGGGAGTTTGAGGTTGAAGCGGCGGTTGGCGTCGCGGACGGCGAGCATGCCGTCGAGCAGATATGTGCCGTCGGGCTGAGGGGAGACCTGCGAGCGGGTCTCCTCGTCGTACTCGTCGTCTATCTCGCCGACTATCTCTTCGAGCAGGTCTTCCAGAGTCACTATGCCTTCCAGCCCGCCGTGCTCGTCCACGACGCATGCGATGTGCGTCTTCTCGGCCTGCATATGCGCGAGCACCGCGCCGAGCCGCGCCGTCGCGGGGACGAAGAGCGGCGGATGGAGCATCCTCTCCATCTCGAACGTCGCGGGGCTGACCGTACGCAGGCAGGGCATCAAGTCCTTCATGAACAGCACGCCCACGACCTCGTCCAGCCGCTCGCGGTAGACGGGCAGTCGCGAATAGCCGTACTCGCAGAACGCCTGCTCGCACTCTTCGAGCGTCGCGGTGACGGGTATCGCCTCGACGTTCGGGCGCGGAATCATCGCCTCGCGCACCTCCGCCTCGGAGAAGTCGAAGATGCGGTTGATGAGCGTCTGCTCCTCCTCTTCGAGGTGGCCGCTCTTGTGCGAGATGTTGACGAGCTGCTTTATCTCCTCTTCGGTGTAGACCGACGCGTGCTCGTTCGACCCGTGCATTCCGATGGCGCGCGTCGCGGCCGTCGAAGCGAGGTCGAGAAGTTTTATCGGCCCCCGGAAGACGCGCGAGAACCAGTGCATCGGCGTCACCGTAAAGAGCGCGACGCGCTCCGAGCGCTCGATGCCGAGCATCTTCGGCACCTGCTCGCCGAGGACTATGTGCAGGAACGTTATGACGATGAAGGCTATCACGGAGGCGACGACGTGGCGCGCGCCGATAGAGACGTATGCGGCGTACTGAACGGGTAAGGCTCCGGCCAGACGGTCGAACTGCGGCGCGAGCATCTCGGCGAGCGTCGCCTCGCCAATCCAGCCAAGCGCGAGCGACGAGAGCGTGACGCCGAGCTGCGTCGCGGAGATGTATGCGACGAGGTTGTCCTTGAACGCGAGCAGCCGTCGCGCGCGCTTGTCGCCCGATTCGGCGAGCGCGGCGATGCGCATGCGGCGCACGCTCACGATGGCGAACTCCGACGTGACGAAGAATCCGTTGGCGGCCACGAGCAGGAAGACCGCGAGAACTTTAAGGAGCGTTTCCATCGTCGCAAAAGGGCTCAACGTCCCCGAAAAAACAGAACCTCCCGCGTCTGAAGATGAGACTTGTTGTCGAGCACTTGCCCCAAGATTATAACAACTAACCTCTGTCATCCAACATTCGACAAAACTCGACGACGCGGTTCTCAGCCCAACGCCGGTCTTCAACGTCGGTCGCGGTTGCGATGAAGCCCACGTGGCCGCCGCCGCGCGTGAGGACTAGAAGAACGTTGGGGTTCGCGGCCGTCGAGGGTTCGAGGAAGGGCCCGACAGGAATAAGCGGGTCGTCGGCCGAGTGGATGATGAGCGTCGGGACTTCTATGCGCGGGATGACGCGCAGGGAACTCGCGCGCTCGTAATAGTCGGACGCGCCCGAGTATCCGCCCTGCGGCGCTGTGTAGCGCTCGTCGAACTGCCGTATGTGTCGCACGCGCCAGAGGCCGCGCGTGTCGAAAAGCTCCGGGTGCAGGCGACTCTTCGAGCGTACGCGTCGGCGCAGGCTCCGCATGAAGCTGAGGCGGTAGACGACGTTCGCGCGCCGCCCGATGGCGTCGGCGCACGCGCCTATGTCTACGGAGGGCGAGACCGCGACGACGCCCGCGAGAGCCTCGGGGAGGTCGTGTCCGTAGTCGCCCGCGAGCTTCAAGACCATGTTGCCGCTCATCGAGAAGCCCGAGACGTAGACGCGCGGGAGACGCTCGCGCCCCGCAAGCTCTTCGACGACGACGCGTTGGATGTCGCCCGTCATGCCGCTGTGGTAGAGCGTGCGCGCGAGGTGCTCCGTCCCGCCGCAGTTGCGCATGTTCATGCGCACGACGTTGAAGCCCGCCGCGTAAGCCTTACGCGAAGTGCCCAAGACGTAGAGCGACTCGCTCGAACCTTCGAGCCCGTGCAGCAGCAGGAGCGTCGGCGCTTCGAGTCTATCCTGTTGCCATCGACACTTCAGTAGCACGCGCGCGTCGCTGTCCACCTCCACGAGCCTCGACTCGTAGAGACCGCGCTCCTCGCGCAGCAGCTTCAGACGCGGGAGGCGAAGCGCGGCGGCGACGGTCTGCGCGTGGCCGCCGTGCAGGAGCGCGTGCGGACGGAAGGGCTTCGCGCGGAAGGCGTGCGCAATCTCCGCGAGCCGCGGATGAAGCGGCTGCGCGGGGACGTGCGAGGCCGTCTCCTCTTCGAGTCGCGTGCCCGTGGGCCGGTCTCTGCGGGTCGCCTCTTCCATCTGCGTCGGTAGGCTGTTTAGAGGAGCCGCGTCGGCTCTGATGCGGGCGGGTCTCCCGCGGGCGTGGGCGCGCCCGGCTCCTCGACGGGCGCTGTAGGCTGTGGCGCGTCGGGCGGGAGCGGCGGCGGCTCCGGCTGTGCAGGGTCTTCGGGGTGCGTGGGCGGAAGCTCGGGCTGCTGTCCCGGCTGCGGCTGTTCCGTGTTCGTGTTGCGGCTCATGCCGAGATTATAGCCGCGCCACTCTTCAACGCGTAGCCGCCACCGCGTGAGTTGCGCGTCACAGGTCAATCTTTCGGTAGAGCGCGAGCGAGAACATAAGGAGACCGTAGGCGACGAGACCCAGCGCGACCACGCCTAGAATCCACGGCCCCGAAGGCCGCTCTAAGAGTGCGCGCAGAGCGCCGCCCAAGCCCCGCGCTTCGTGCGCGCGCGCGTGGAGCGCGGCCTGTATGAGGAAGACTCCGATGACGCCGAAGACCACGCCGCGCGACGCGAGACCGAACTGCCCCGCGCGCGTCACGAACGCGTCGGCGTGTTCGCCCATCTCGCCGCGCTTCAGATTCTCGCTGAACTTGGAACTGTAAGCCTTGTAGCACTGGGAAAGCCCGAAGCCTATGACGCACAGGCCCGCGAGCCCGACCAGCCAACGCCCGAACGGAAGCGCCATGAAAGTCGCGCTCCAAGCCTTCGACTTCTCGTCGCTGCTGTCGCCCACGTCGCCGCCGAGAAAGAGTCTCACGGCCGAGTAGCCGAGCCCGAAGTAGACGAAGCCGATGCAAGCGTAGCCCGCGCGCACGGCCAGTCCCTTCCACTCCGAGCCCTTGTCCTCCGTGTCCATGACGGCCTGCGTCAGACGCCAGAGCGCGTAGCAGGCGAGCCCTGCGGCGACCACTATGAGCATGACGTGCCCGAAAGGCTGTCGGACTATCTCGGACAGCGCGCCGCGCGAGTCGGCGGTCTCGCCGCCTCCGTGCACGGCGGCCAGCGCGGCGATTAGGCCGATGACCGTGTAGACGACGCCCTTCGCCGCGTAGCCGAGACGCGCGAACGTCTCGACCCACGGCCGCGCCTTACGCGCGAGCCGCTTCGCTTCGACGCCCCCGACTGAAAAGTCTTCGACCGCCATCAACATCCTCCCGGCCGTCGCACACAAAATCGCGCGGCACGGACAGACTCAAACAAGGCCCGACTTTTATACAGGCCGAATGCTCCCGAAAGTTTCATCACCGTATTTTGTTTAGTTCAACTTTCCAACTCTTAACCCGTCACTCGTCACCTTCCGCGCCGAGTCCCGCGGCGCGTTGGAGGTCTGCGACGACGAAGCGAATCATTCGGTAGGTTATGTGGCGGGGGAGCGCTTCGCGTAGAGGTTTGAGACGGCCGGTGCCGAGGCTCGCGGCGGCGTGCTCTATCTCCGCGCGGTCTTCGGCGGCGACGAACTGCGACACGTCGAAGGCGCGGCCTTCGAGGATGCAGGCGGCGAGGTGGCCTTCGACCGTTATCTCCGTCAGGCCGCGCCGCGCGCAAATCTCTTCGACCGTGAGCCCCTGTTCGTAGAGCGCGTAGGTCTCGTCAATCGTGTTCGTTTTCGGCGTGGACGGGGAGCGGGACGTTGACGAAGAGTCGCCGCGCGAAGACGCGGGCGCTGCGTACGAAGTGTCGTAGCGAAGCGGCAGCAGTGCGAGTCGCACCGTATCGCGCTCGCGCATGACTTCGCCGCCCGCCTGCGTGATTGCGACGGTCGGGTAAGCGCCAGCGGTGACGTGCAGGCAGCCCGCGGCGACGAGCGCGTCCACGTAGAGCAGTATCTCGTCCTGCGTCATGCCGGAGAGTATGCCGTAGGTCGAGAGCTGATCGAGGCCCATCTGCGAGAGCTTCGCGGAGCGCGAGCCGCGCAAGGTAGAGGCGA
>JBJMGR010000363.1:0-6632 GCA_045807805.1 Pyrinomonadaceae bacterium
ATCACAAGCGCGCGGCCTCGCGCGTTGAACGGGCGGCGAACCAACTCGACGAGCGGCGCGATGAGATACGCGAAGAAGATCGCGAGGACGATGACGAGCAGTATCCCCGTCATCGCGTAGAAGACCCAGAGCGTCGCCTTCATCAAGTAGTAGAGGACGAGCCCGAGCAGTACGACCCACATCAGAGAGCGCGTGGCGAGGCGCAGCACGACGCGCGTCTTGGCCTCGGTCAGAGCGACCTCCGCGCGCGTCTCCTCGTCGTGCCCCTCGTCGTACTCCTCTATGCGCCTCTGTTTCTCCAAAGTCTTCCGCCCCTCAGTTCTCGTACTCGTCGTAGTCCTCGTCCGCCTCGCGCTCCTTTATCCCCGCGGGCTCCCAGACGAGCCCGCGCCACTCGTCGGACTCGCCGAGGAGTTGCAGCGCGGCGAGCGGCTGCACGGGGTTCCGTTCGAGCCTGAGCACCTCCGCGACAGTCTCCAACGTGTGCCCCTCCGCATCGGGCACTATAAGGTGGACACGGCTGCCCACATCGGGCAGGCGTTCGAGGTGAACGAGCGCGCCCTGCGGCCCGATGTTCTCGGTCTCGCCTTCGACGACTACGTGCTCGCCCGAACGCTCGTCGTCCCACTCGGCGCGCACGTTTATGTGAACCATGTAACGCGGGCCTGTACGCTGCTCAGTAAAGCTGACTGCCATTGCCGGAGCCTCCGTTGTAAAGTCTCTGTTCGTACGTTGAAAGTAAACTCCTAAAAGGAGTGAAATCGTAAAAGAGAAGGCAGAAGGCAGTAGGCGGAAGGCAGCCGAATATACTACAGCGGTCTGAACTTATCCGGATGCGCAATCATACTTGCGAGCATCCGGCCCACTTCCTCGTAACCTACCGTCAGTTCCGCGCGTCTTTCCGGTCTTAGGTATTCACAGTCAACAGCGAAGTCGAGCCAAACCTGCGTCTCGGTAGCTTCCGCGTCGGAATCCGCGAGCTTGCTCACGAACATGTTCGGGTATTGGCGTTTGCGGAATCCTTCTGCGATGTTCGCGGCGACGCTTCTAGATGAACGTCGAATCTGATCCGTCAGCGAATACTTCTCCTCTTTCGGAAATTTCTTTGTCTCCTCAAAAATCTCCATTGCCAGCCGATAGGCCAACTGATACACCTTTAAATCACGGTGGCCTCGCAACATGACTCTGGCTGCCTACTGTCTACTGCTTTCTGCCTTCTGCCTACTGCCTACTGCTTTCTGCCTACTGCCTACTGCCTACTGCCTTCTGCCCTACTCTTCGTCCTGTACGCGCAAGCGTTCCAGCACGGAGAAGTCTTCGAGCGTGGTCGTGTCGCCGTGGGCGGAGCCGGACGTTGCTATCTCGCGCAGGAGCCGCCGCATGATCTTGCCCGAGCGCGTTTTGGGGAGCGAGTCTGTGAAGCGTATCTCGTCGGGGCGCGCGAGCGCGCCTATCTCGCGCGCGACGTGGCGGCGCAACTCCTCCTTCAACTCGTCGGTCGCCTTGCGCTCGCCTTCGAGCGTGACGAAGGCGACGATGCCCTGACCCTTCATCTCGTCGGGGCGGCCGACGACGGCGGCCTCCGCGACCGATTCATGCGAGACGAGCGCGCTCTCGACCTCCATCGTACCCAGACGGTGGCCCGAGACGTTTATTACGTCGTCCACGCGCCCCATTATCCAGAAGTAGCCGTCCTCGTCGCGCCGCGCGCCGTCGCCCGCGAAGTATACGCCCTCTATCTCATCGAAATACTGTTTGCGATAACGCTCGTCGTCGCCCCAGATGGTTCTGAGCATCGAAGGCCACGGCCGCTTGATGACGAGGTAGCCGCCCTCGTTCGGCCCCGCCTCCACGCCCGTCTTAGACATTATCGCGGCCTCTACGCCGGGAAGCGGCTTCGTCGCCGAGCCGGGCTTCGTCGCGGTCGCGCCCGGAAGAGGCGAAAGCATGATCGCGCCCGTCTCGGTCTGCCACCACGTGTCAACAACGGGGCAGCGCGCCTTGCCGATTATCTCCCGGTACCACATCCAAGCCTCCGGGTTGATGGGCTCGCCCACGGTGCCTAGCAGGCGCAGAGATGAGAGGTCGTGGCGGAGCGGCCAGTGCTCGCCCCACTTGATGAAGGCGCGTATCGCCGTCGGTGCCGTGTAGAAGATGTTGACGCGGTGGCGCTGGATTATGTCCCAGAAGCGATCCGGCTCGGGATGATTCGGCGCGCCCTCGTACATCAGCACGGTCGCGCCGTTCGAGAGCGGCCCGTAGACGACGTAAGAGTGGCCCGTCACCCAGCCTATGTCGGCAGTGCACCAGTAGATGTCTTCGTCCTTCAAATCGAAGACCCACTTCGTCGTCAGGTGCGCTTGCAGAAGATAACCGGCCGTCGTGTGCAGGATGCCTTTGGGCTTTCCCGTAGTGCCCGAAGTGTAGAGGATGTAGAGCGGGTGCTCGCTCTCCAACTCTTCGGCCGCGCACTCGTCGGCGACCGTCTGCATGACCTCGTGCCACCAGTAGTCGCGCCCCATCTCCATGTGAACCTTGCTGCCCGTCCTCTTGAAGACGATGCAGCCCTTCACGGTCGGAGTATCTTTCAGCGCCTCGTCAACCACGTCCTTGAGACGAACTTCCGCGCCGCGCCTGTACCCGCCGTCGGCCGTGACGACCAACTTGCAGCCCGCGTCGTTGATTCTGTCCACGAGCGCGTGCGAGGCGAAGCCGCCGAAGATGACCGAGTGCGTCGCGCCTATGCGCGCGCACGCGAGCATCGCAATCACAAGCTCCGGCACGAGCGGCATGTAGAGCGCGACGCGGTCGCCACGCTCCGCGCCCGCGCGCTTCAACACGTTCGCGAAGCGCGAGACTTCGCGGTGTAGCTGCGCGTACGTGAGCGTGCGCTGCTCGCCCGGCTCGCCCTCCCAGATGATCGCGGCCTTGTTGCGCCGCCACGTCGAGAGGTGGCGGTCGAGGCAGTTGTAGGAGATGTTAATCAGTCCGCCGACGAACCACTCGGCGTGCGGCGGCTCCCACTTCAAGACCGTGTCCCACTTCCTGAACCAGTGAAGCTCGCCTTCGGCCATGCGCGCCCAGAAACTTTCGGGCGACTCGCTCGCCTCTCGCCTCAGAGCCTCCAACTCGTCCATAGACTTGACGTGCGCGTTCGCCGCAAACTCTTCGGGCGGCGGGAAGACCCTGTCCTCGTGCAGCACCGACTCGATGTTGGTCGTGGATGAAGACATAAACCTGTCTGAAGACCTCTCGACTCCTGACCTCTCGTGGCACACGCGTCCGCGCTCTCTGTGTGGCTTGGCTGCCTTGTGTACCAGAATCCGCCCCGCGCGGCAAGCTCGACCCGTCAACACGTTTACATCGCGCACGCCCCGGTTGTATTGTTGCCGCGCCGCGACGCGGCCCTCAACGCCTTCGCCCGAGGAGCGCAACGGATGTCTCAAGACATAGAAATCCTCCCCGTCTTCATAAGCTCCACCTCGCTCGACCTGCGCCCCGAGCGTGAGGCCGTGCGCGACGCCGTGCTGCGAATCAGAGAGACGCAGTTCGTCGGCATGGAATACTTCGGCAGCCGCGACGAGACGACGCAGCAGGCTTCGCTCGACGAAGTAGACCGCAGCCGCGTCTACGTCTGCATCGTCGCCGCGCGCTACGGCTCCGGCATTACGGAGGCCGAGTACGAACGCGCGAGAGAGAATGGCCTGCCCTGCTTCGTCTACTTCAAAGACGACTCGACCGTCGCCGACAAATGGCGCGAGACCGAACCCGAACAGGTCGCGAAGCTCGCGGCCTTCAAACAGAAGCTACGCGACGCGCACACCGTCACCGAATTCGACAGCCCCGCAGATCTCGCATTCAAACTCACCACTGACCTGCACCGTCACGTCTTCGACTACTACGTGACGCCAAATCTGCAAGCCGCGCTGCGCGGCGAACTCTCGCGCGAAGAGGCGCAGACACTACTCGGCGCTGTGAAGGACTTGAGCGCACTCAGCCGCGACCTCGTGACGAGGTTGCAGAGCGCGGGTTTCAACCTCGCAGTCGGCAGAGATTTTATCGGGCGTGACCACATTACAAACATCTATAACAACGCGCCCGTCCCCGCCGTCTCTGCCCCGGTCATTCCAACGCTTCACCAGTTACGCGCGCCCGTCGGAGATTTCGTCGGACGCGAGAAGGAGATTAACGAACTGCTCGCAACGCTGCGCGGCGGCGCGAGCGCGGCCATCAGCGGAATCAGCGGCATGGGCGGCATAGGCAAGACCGAACTTGCCTTCTACGTCGCCGAACGCCTGCGCGACGTTTACCCCGACGCGCAACTCGTCGTGGACATGGGCGGCACGAACGACAAGCCGCGCGACCCCGAGGACGCGCTCGCCGCATGCATACGCGCCTTCGTCGGCCCTGAGCAACGCCTGCCCGACGACCTACAAGAGTTGACGCGAATCTACCGCGCCGTCCTCGACGGCAAACGCGCGCTGATACTGCTCGACAACGCCTACGACGGCGCACAGACGCGTCCGCTGCTTCCGCCCGCAGGCTCGGCGCTTCTCGTCACCTCGCGCAACGCCGTCACACTCCCGCGCATGAAGCACGTCATGCTCGAACAGCTTGAGCCATCCGAGGCGCGCGAACTGCTGCGCGAAATCGCGCCGCGTGTCCCCCCGGACACGGCAGACCATATCTGTTTCCTCTGCGGCTATCTCCCGCTCGCCATACGCGCCGCCGGAAGTCTGCTCGACGTGACACGTGACCTCGCACCCGATGTCTACGCCGAACAACTGCGAGACGAACGCCGACGCCTTGAACTCATCGGCGCGGAGGGCGTTGACCTCGGCGTCGAAGCCTCCTTCGGCCTCAGCTACGAGCGTCTCGCGCCCGACGCCGCGCGCGTCTTCCGCCAACTCGCAGCCTTCCCTGCCTTTTTCGACGCCCGCGCCGAAGAGACTGTCTGCGAAGACCCCGAACACAAACATCTCACAGACCTCCTCCGACGCAACCTCGTCCGCTACAACGAAGAGACCCGACGCTACAGCCTCCACGACCTCGCGCGTCTCTTCGCCGACTCGCGCATGAGCGACAACGAAAGCCACACGACCCGTATGCGCCACGCCGCGCACTACCTGACAGTGTTGGGGGAGTGCGATGAACTTTACTTGAAAGGCGGCGACGTTATCAAAAGCGGACTTGCTCTCTTCGACGTTGAACGGCGAAACATAGAGGCCGGGCAGGAGTGGGCGCGTCGGCACTCAAGCGCAGACGAGACGGTCGCACGATTATGTAATCAATATCCTGCCGCCGGAGCGTATATGCTCAGTCTGCGCCAGCATCCGCGCGAATCCATCTCTTGGCTTGAAACAGCGCTGGCGGCCGCACGTCAACTTAAAGACCGTACTTCTGAAGAACGACACTTAGGCAATTTGGGAAATGCGTATAGAAACTTGGGCAAGGCGCGCCAGGCTATTGAACTCTTCGAGCAAGTGTTATTAATTGCCCGTGAGATAGGCGACCGCCGTAGTGAGGGTGGAACATTGGGCAACTTAGGCAGTTCTTACGCCGCTTTAGGCGAGACGCACCGCGCCATCGAGTTCAATGAGCAAGCGCTAGTAGTCTTCCGCGAGATAGGCAACCGTCACGGCGAGGGGATTGAGCTGTGTAACTTGGGCATCTCTTATAGAGACTTGGGAGAGACGCGTCGTGCCATCGGGTTTTACGAACAGTATCTTGTCATCTCCCGTGAAATAGGCGACCGGAGGGGCGAGGGTAATGCGCTAGGCAACTTAGGCAATGCTTACCTCGATTTGGGCGAGACGCGCCCCGCTGTCAAGTTTTATGAGCAGTCGTTAGTGGTCTTACGCGAGATAGGCGACCTACGTGGCGAGGGAAATGCGCTTTTCAACACCGGCTTGGCGCTCGACAAACTTGGCGACCGCGCGAAGGCTATCGCTCACGTCGAAGCGGCACTTGAGATTTACGAGCAGGTTGAATCGCCGTTTGCCGAAAGGGCGCGGGGGCTACTTGCGCGGTGGAGCGGGAAGGCGTAGCGGAGGGTTGGAGGGGAAGTAGGGTGGAGAGGGGCGTGGGTGGTGGAGAAGTCGGGCGAAAGGGAGGGTTGGGGCCGCTGGCGGGGCTTTTGCGGGGCGTTGCTGCCTTCGGGGGCGGGTTGTTGCGTCGTTGCAGGGTGGCGATGCCTTATTGCAGGGCGTGTTGCGACGCTGCACGCGCTGCAATGAAGGAAACATCCCGTGCAATAAAGGAACAGGGGCTGCAATGAAGGAAGCACGCGCTGCAATGGACTATGTAAAGGTTGCAGGAAGAGAACACGCGCTGCGATAAGGGAAGTAAGCGCTGCAATGAGGGAAGTAAGCGTTGCGGAAAGGGAAGTACGGTCTGCAATAAAGGAACACGTCCTGCAATAAGGGAAGTACGCCTTGCAATAAGGGAGGCGCGCGGTGCGGTAGAGAAGTCAGACCTCACGGAGTTAGTAAAAAGTCTTGCGGCGGCGGGGCTTGGGGCGTAGAATTCGCGCGTCCTCCCAATGGAAGGCCGTAAACCTCGCATAGCAGACCGCCAAGTCGCACAGGAAGAGCGTGAGCCTAATTTGCAGGCTCACGTAACCATCCACGAAC
>JBJMGR010000364.1:0-3563 GCA_045807805.1 Pyrinomonadaceae bacterium
CACGATGGTGCAGCGTAAAAGCTTCGTCGAAGCTCGGAGCCGCCGCAGCCCCCTGAACCGTCTCTGGCACTGAGTTAATCAAAGCTTCTGCCGCTCGTTCGCTCATGTCAGCCGCTCTCAAACACGTAAACACCGCACACACAAAGTTTGTGGCAGGAGATTTTAGCAGAATCGTACGCCCCGCCCGCCGGTTTTCGGCCCTCAGAGGCTGGAAGGCGAACCTCGAAGGGTCAACCTTCCGGTTCGGAGGCCCGCGTTTTCGTCTGAAAGACTCAACTGCTATATTGTCTGCGTCGAACCGTACGCACGGAAAAGGACTGAATGAAGCCCGATGAGTGAAGCGAGGCAGAGCGAAAACGTCACGGGGATGAGCCGGGAGCTTTGGGAGAGCCCCTTCATGCGCGCGTGCCGACGCGAGCCGACCTCCTACACGCCCGTCTGGCTCATGCGGCAGGCCGGGCGCTACATGAAGGAGTACAGGGACGTTCGCGCGCGCTACTCCTTCCTTGAGATGTGCAAGCAGCCCGAGGTCGCTTCCGAGGTGACGGTCTACGCCGCCCACCGTCTGAACGTTGACGCCGCGATCATCTTCGCGGACATACTCCTCATCATCGAACCGATGGGGCTCGAACTCGAATTCGCCAAAGGCGAAGGCCCTTGTATACACAACCCCGTCCGAAGCGCGTCGGACGTGGAGCGCGTGCGCGAAGTCGAGGACGTGTCTTCGCTCGACTACGTTTATGAAGCGATACGCGTGACGCGTCGGGAGCTTCGGCCGAACATTCCGCTGATAGGCTTCTGCGGCGCGCCCTTCACGCTCGCCTCATACATCTGCGAGGGCGGCGGCTCGAAGAACTACATCAACACGAAGCGTCTGATGTATACGGACGCGGGCGCGTGGCACGAATTGATGTCGAGGATTGCGCGCGCGCTCTCTCGCTACCTCAACGCGCAGATTGACGCGGGCGCGCAGGCCGTACAACTCTTCGATTCGTGGGTCGGGGCGCTCTCGCCCGACGACTACCGCGAATACGTTCTGCCGCACACGCGCGAGGTTATAAGGAATGTGAAGCGGGGCGTGCCCGTCATACACTTCGGGACGGGCACGGCCGCACTGCTTGAGTTGATGAAGGAGGCGGGCGGCGACTGCATCGGACTCGACTGGCGCGTGCGTCTGGATGAGGCTTGGGCTCGACTCGGCGACGTTTCGGTAATGGGCAACTTCGACTCCATCGCGCTCTTCACGAACCCCGGCGTTGTGCGTCAACGCGCCAGAGACATCCTTGACCAGGCGGCCAATCGCCCCGGCCACGTCTTCAACCTCGGCCACGGCATTCTGCCCGAGACGCCCGTCGAGAACGTCGTCGCGCTCGTCGAGGCCGTACACGAGTTGAGCCAAAGGTAGAGACCCTCCCGTGATGAGTCAGAAGGTAGAGACCCTTCCGTGATAAGTCAGAATTACGACGCGATACTTGTCGTCTCGTTCGGCGGCCCGGAGGGGATGGAGGACGTGTTGCCCTTCCTCTCGAACGTGCTGCGCGGGCGCAACGTGCCCGAGTCGCGCATGCGCGAGGTCGCGCACCACTACGAGCTTTTCGGCGGAGTGAGTCCAATCAACGGACAGAACCGACAGCTCATCAGCGCGCTCGAACGCGAACTCGAAGAGAGAGGCCCGCGCCTCCCCATCTACTGGGGCAACCGCAACTGGCATCCGATGCTCGCCGACACTCTGAGCCGGATGCGCGACGACGGCGTTAAGAACGCGCTCGCCTTCATCACCTCCGCGTACAGTTCCTATTCGGGCTGCCGTCAATATCGAGAGGACGTTGAACGCGCGCGCGCGGTCGTAGGCGAGGGCGCGCCGCGCGTCGAGAAGCTGCGCGCCTTCTTCAATCATCCGGGCTTCGTCGGGCCGAACGTCGAGAATCTTCGCGCGGCGCTCGCCGAGATTCCCGAAGCACGCCGCGCCAACGCACGCGTCGCCTTCACGGCGCACAGCATCCCCGGAGCGATGGCCGCCGGGTGCGACTACGAGTTTCAACTGCTTGAGACGTGCCGCCTCGTCGCGCGGGGCGCGGGGCACGAAGCATGGCGACTCGTCTTCCAGAGCCGCTCGGGGCCGCCCGCGCAAAGCTGGCTCGCGCCCGACATCTGCGAACACCTGCGCGAGTTGAAGAGTGAGGGCGTCGGGGACGTGGTCGTCGCGCCCGTCGGCTTCATCTCCGACCACATGGAGGTGCTCTACGACCTCGACACCGAAGCGCGCCAACTCTCCGAAGAGATTGGGCTCAACATGATTCGCGCGGCGACGGTCGGCGCGCATCCAGAGTTCATTAAGATGATACGCGAGCTGATTGTCGAACGGCTGGACGACGCGACGCCTCGGCGCGCGCTCGGCACGTTACCGCCGCGGCAAGATACGTGCGCGACGGATTGCTGCCTGCCCGGCTCCGCCGCGCGCCCCGCCGCGCGCCCCGACGCCGAATGAAGTGAGGCGATGCGCGATAAGTATCCAGAGTCGCGGCGCATCGTCATCGTCGGCGGCGGCATAAGCGGCCTCGCCGCCGCGCACAGAGTTCTTGAGTTGCAGTCTCAAGAATGCTCCACGGACTCCGAACGTAACCCCGTCGAACTCCTGCTCCTCGAAGCTTCCGACCGCGCGGGCGGGACTGTACGCACGTACCGCCGCGAAGGCTTCCTGCTTGAAGGCGGCCCCGACTCTTTCATCTCCGAGAAGCCCGCCGCGCTCGAACTCGCGAAGCGGCTCGGGCTCGCCGACAGAATCATCCAGACGAACGAGCAGCACCGGCGCAGCTTCGTCGTGAGCGGCGGACGCCTGCGCCCCACGCCCGAAGGCTTCCAGCTACTCGCGCCCTCGCGCATGCTTCCCTTCCTCACGACCGACATCTTCACCTGGCGCGGCAAGGCGCGCATGGCGCTCGACCTCGTGCTGCCTCGACGCAAGAGAGCGAACGGCTCCGACGACGAGAGCCTCGCGGCGTTCGTACGGCGTCGCTTCGGCCGGGAGGCTTTGGAGCGCATGGCACAGCCGATGGTCGGCGGCATATACACGGCCGACCCCGAGTCTCTATCTCTGCGCGCGACGATGCCGCGCTTTCTCGAAATGGAGAGGCGCGACCGCAGCCTCATCCTCTCGATGTGGAAGGCCGCGCGCGCGTCGAAGGACGCGGCCCGCCACGGCCTCGGCGCGAGCGGCGCGCGCTACAGCCTCTTCCTCTCCTTCGACGAAGGCACGCAGGTTCTCACAGATGCGCTCGCCGCGCGCCTGCCCGAAGGGACTTTGCGACTGAACACTAGAGTCGAGTCGCTTGTGCGCGACGCGCGCGCGCGTGAAGACGACGCGAACGGCGAACGCGACGCGCGACGCTGGCTCTTGAGAACGAGCGAAGGCGAGACGTTTGAGGCCGACGCCGTGTGTCTCGCGCTTCCCGCATACGGCTCCGCGCGGCTGCTGCGCGGCGTTGATGACGGACTCGCCTCGGAACTCGAAGCGATACCTTATGCCTCTACCGCGACCGTCAACCTCGCGTACGAGCGCGCCG
>JBJMGR010000365.1:0-2642 GCA_045807805.1 Pyrinomonadaceae bacterium
CGGGCACCTGGCGGAGTGGCTTGAGCGTCACCGCATCGCCCTGACGGCCGTCACGCCGCCCGCAGGGCAGCGCGGCTTCCAGGTGCTACCGCGGCGCTGGGTCGTCGAGCGCACGTTCGGGTGGCTGTGCCAGTCGCGCCGCTTGAGCAAAGACTACGAGCGGCTACCCGAGACGAGCGAGTCGCTGATCTACGCCGCAATGACGCGGCTGATGCTGCGTCGCTTAGCGCCACAATGAATTTTCAAACAGGCTCTAAGTGATAAGTGATAAGAGAAAGCGGATGAGCTTCCACCTCTTTCTTATCACTCATCACTCATCACTTATCACTTAAGCATATGACGCAGCGCCAAGCACAACACGAAGGCTTCCCCTCACTGACCGACCCTCTGACGCGTGAGTCGGTGCCGCTCTTCGTCGAGAACCTTCTGCGCGGTGAGAAGCCGCGCGAGGAGTGGATGTGCGGCGTCGAGTTCGAGCTGTTCGGCTACGACAGCGAGCGCGCGTTGGAGCGCATAGACGCCGCGCAGGTTCAGGGCGTGCTCGCGGGCTTCGCGCCCTCGTCGCGCGACCTGGTCTACGAAGGCGGCACGGTCGTAGAGGCGTCCGTCGGGAATATGAGCCGCCTGACGGTCGAGCCCGGCGGGCAGGTCGAGTTCTCGGGCGCGCCGCACCGTCGCTTGAGCGAGGTCGAGCGCGAGCTGCGCCGCTACATCTCGCGCCTGCGCGAAGTGGCCGCCGCGAACCGCCTCGCCTTCGTCGCCGCCGGTTTCGACCCCTTGCGCACAATCGAGGAGCAGCGCTGGTTCCCGAAGATGCGCTACGAGGTGATGCGCCCATACCTCGCCTCGCGGGGCCGCCGCGCGTGGGACATGATGTGCCGCACGTGCGCGTCGCAGACCAATCTCGACTACGGCTCGCCGGAAGACCTCGCGAAGAAGTTTCTCGTCGGCAATCGCCTCGCGCCCGTCGTCACGGCCATCTTCGCGAACTCGCCGTTTGAGAACGGGCGGCCCTCTGGCTACAAGTCAACGCGCGCGGCCGTGTGGTTGGAGACGGACTCGGACAGGGCGGGCGCGGCTCCGCCGTCTTTCAGCGACGACTTCGCGCCGGAGGATTACGTCGCGTACGCGCTCGACGTGCCGATGATATTCGCGCAACGCGGCGGGCGATACATAGGCGCGGTCGCGGGCCTGCGCTTCAGGGAGTTTCTCGAACGCGGGCACGCGGGCGTCAGTCCGGTCTTCGGCGATTGGGCCGACCACCTCACGACCATCTTCACCGACGCGCGCCTCAAGCAGCACGTCGAGCTTCGCGGCGCTGACGCGAACGGGCTCGACATGACGCTCGCGCTTCAGGCGTTGTGGAAGGGACTGCTGTACGACTCGCCCGCGCTCGAAGAGGCGCTGCGCATAGCGCCCCACCTGAAGGCCGCGGACTCCGTGGCGCTGCGCGAGCGCGTCGCGCGTGAAGGTCTCGCCGCTCGCCACGCGGGTGTTGACGTTCTTCGGCTCGCGCGCGAGACGGTCGCGCTCGCGACCGAAGGCTTGAGGCATGTCGCGCCCGAAGAGGTCTCTTATCTGGACGTGCTGCACGAGCGCGTCGTCAAAGAGGGCCTCTGCCCCGCCGACATACTTCTAAGCAACTGGGATGGCTCGTGGCACGGCTCAATCGAGCGCGCCTTCGAGCACCTGCGCATCGCTTGAGTTGAAGCACGAAGGAGAGCCTGTCCGAGACTCGAATGTCTTCAGACGTTAGAGGCGCGGTCGTGGAGTTTCGCGGCGTCAGCTACAACGCGCCGGGATTACCTGTGCCCATCATCGACGACCTCACGCTCGAAGTCCGGCGCGGCGAGACTCTGGTGCTGCTCGGCGAGTCCGGGTGCGGGAAGACGACGACGCTTCGGCTCGTCAATCGCATGTTGGAGCCGACGGCGGGCGAGGTTCTGGTCGAGGGGCGCGACACGCGCGAGTGGGACGCGGTGGCCCTGCGACGCCGGACGGGCTACGTGATTCAGGACGCGGGACTCTTCCCGCACTTCACGGTCGAGCGGAACGTCGCGCTCGTCCCCGTGCTCGAAGGCTGGGACGAAGCGCGCGTGCGCGAGCGCGTGCGTGAGCTTCTCGCGCTCGTCGGTCTTGAGCCCGAGCGTTTCGCGGCGCGGTTTCCGTTCGAGCTTTCGGGCGGGCAGCGCCAGCGTGTAGGCGTCGCGCGTGCGCTCGCCGCAGACCCGCCGCTGCTCTTGATGGACGAGCCCTTCGGCGCGCTCGACCCCTTAACGCGCGCATCGCTTCAACGTGAGTTCGCCGCGCTGCAAAGAGATTTGGGCAAGACGGTCGTCTTCGTCACGCACGACGTTCGCGAGGCGCTCCTGCTCGCGACGCGCGTCGCGCTGATGAGCGCGGGCCGGGTCGTCCTGCTCGACACGCCCGAAAACTTCCTCGACTCCGAAGAGCCGCACGCGCGCGCCTACCGCGAGACGATTCAATGAACGCATTCGAGTTCATCGTGCGCAACTGGCGCGAGGTTCTGTCGCTGACGGGCGAGCACGTCGTGCTCGTCGCAATCTCGACGCTGATTGCCGTCGCCATCGGGCTTCCCCTCGGGCTTCTGCTCACGCGCCGCGAGCGTCTCAAGCGGCCCG
>JBJMGR010000366.1:0-9210 GCA_045807805.1 Pyrinomonadaceae bacterium
CCGATGCGCTGAAGCTCGCACATCATCACGCGTATGACCTGAGCGCGCTCGGGGATTTCGAGACCCAAAAGCTTCTCGACCGCTAAGCAGTATGCGAGGTTGTTGCCGAGCGGGTTGAGGTAGTCCATGCGGTCGGTGATGACGATGCCCTGCTGATACTTCTTGTACTCGAAGAGCTTCTCCATCCCGGTGTGCAGGTAGCCTATGTCGGGCACGCACTTGACGACCATCTCGCCGTCGAGGACGAGTTCGAGCCGCAGGACGCCGTGCGTCGAAGGATGCTGCGGGCCGAACGAGATGGTCATCTGCGTGTCGAGCGGGCGGTCTACGACCTCGAACTGCGGCGGAAGATTTGTCGTTGATGCGCTCATGCTTCGGTCTTCTCTAAGTGAACTGTGCGGCCTTTGAAGACTCGTCAATTCGGACTCTACTCGGGCACGAAGTTGTAAGTCAGAACCCCCATCACCTTCACGGGCTTCCCGCTCAGGAGCGTCGGCGAAAACTTCGCCAGCCGCGCCGCCGCCACCGCCGCCTGCTGCAAGAGCGGGTGGCCCGAGACGGCCGAGGCCGCGACGACGTTGCCCAACTCGTCAACGGTCACCTGCACTGTCACCATGCCCGACGCGTGCACGGCCTTCGCGACGGGCGGATATGCGGGCTGCGGCTTTGAGATAGCCTTGCCGTTCAAGACGCCGCCCGAAATCGTCGCAGGGTTCGAGGGCAGAGTCGGCGGCGGAGGCGGCGGAATATCTTCCGTACCAGTCGCCGCGTCGTCCGAGTCTCCTTCGACCCCGCCCGGAGCCCCAAGCTCTACGGGCTCAGCGCCGCGTTCGAGTAGTGAGACCGTCTTGCCGCGCGCGGGCGCGAGGTCAAGCCTCTCGTACATCCACGACCCCTCGTAGATGGCGCTGACGTAGAGCTTGCCCGAGCTTTTCGGGCCGGAGACGGGAACCTCGAAGTTTGCCGTGCCGCTGCCGCCCGCGAAGCGGACGTTGCCCTTGACGAACCAACCGTCCTTTATCGGCTCGCCGAGCAGCGCGACCGCTTCGGGACTCTTCTGCGTTCTTTCGAGCGCGCCCTTGTAAACGTCCGAAGACTTAATCGCGGACATCGCCGCGAAGAAGATACCGCCGACGACGATGACGCCGATGAGTATCAGGCCGAGGCAGCCTACGGGCAGCATCCACTTCCAGTTGCGCCCCAGGCAGCCCTTCGGCTGCTGCTGCGGCTGTTGGAACGAGCCGCCGAACTGAGCCTGATTCGGGTTCATCATCGCAGGATTCTAAGCCTTCAGGTCAAGCTGTACGGCTCGTAGCCGCGCAGCGGGAAGTCTTTACGCAGGGCGTGCCCCTGCCAGTCGTCCGGCAGTAGTATGCGGCGCAAGTCCGGGTGTCCGTCGAAGATGACGCCGAACATGTCGAAGGTCTCGCGCTCGTGCCAGTTGGCCGTGCGCCAGACGTTCGTCACGGTCGGAACGTGCGTGTCCTCCTGATTGACGAGCACCTTCAGGCGCAGGCGGTGGAACCGCTTCGTCGAGAAGAGGTGATAGTTGACCTCGAAGCGCGGCTCCTCCTCGGGGCCGCGGTCAACGCCCGACACGTCCGAGAGCATGTCGAACTCGAAGCCGGGCGCGCTCTTCAGGTGCGCGCACACTTCGGCGACGACGGCGCGCGGCACGACCAGCGTCACCTCGCCGAAAGCCTCTATGACTTCCGTGACCCAAGCCTCGTGCTCCTGCCGCATCGCGGCAATCAACTCGCCGGGCGGCAGCGGGTACGAGTTCGACGCGCGCCCGCCAGCCGCAATCTCTTTCTCTCTCTCGATG
This sequence comes from Pyrinomonadaceae bacterium, assembly GCA_045807805.1. Taxonomy (GTDB): domain Bacteria; phylum Acidobacteriota; class Blastocatellia; order Pyrinomonadales; family Pyrinomonadaceae; genus QHXN01. The sequence continues at coordinate 1,826 of JBJMGR010000366.1, forward strand.
TCCATAAAATAGCACTCAGCATTCAGCTTTCAGCTTTCGTCCTTCAGCGTCGCGCCCCCTTATCAAAGTCCGCGTTTGCAACGGGGAAGAGGCTGAAAGCTGAAAGCTGACCGCTGACAGCTTTAAGACGACCTGCGGCGCTCGTGCCGCGAGGCGATTGTGTAGGGGCGCGAGGGGGTTTCCTGCGCGGCCGACTCGTTCGTGGCGGAGACGCCGGACGCGGGTAGCGTGCCGGGCGGGACTGCCTCGTAGGCTTCGCTCGCGGGCACGTCCTTGCGGTCGCGCATGCTCTCCTTCATGACCTTGTCCTGAAGCATCATCACTGCGTGGATGAGCATTTCGGGGCGCGGCGGGCAGCGGGGGATGTAAACGTCCACGGGTACGATCTTGTCCACGCCCTGCACTATCGCATAGTTGTCGAAGACTCCGCCCGACGTGGCGCACGCGCCCATCGAGATGACCCACTTCGGCTCGGGCATCTGGTCGTAGATGCGCCGGAGCACGGGAGCCATCTTGCGCGAGACGCGGCCCGAGACGATCATCACGTCGGCCTGGCGCGGGCTCGCGCGGAAGACTTCCGAGCCGAAGCGCGCGAGGTCGTGGCGCGAGTCCGTCGTCGCCATCATCTCTATCGCGCAGCACGCGAGCCCGAAGGTCGCGGGCCAGAGCGAAGACTTGCGCGCCCAGTTGACGAGCGAGTCGAGCCGCGTCGTGATGATGTCGGGCAGAGCCTCCGCGATTATGTTGTCGAGACCCATCTTGAACCTCCCCTTGACTCTCTACGCCGCGCGGACGACCGCGGGCACCGACGCCCCGCCCTTCGCCTTCTGCTTCGCCTCTCTCAGCGCGAGCGCGCGCCCCTCGGCCTCCGCCTCTACTCGGGCGCGGTCGCCCCACTCGAACAGCCCCTTCTTCAGAATGTAGACGTAGCCCACGAGCAGCAGCACGACGAAGAGCATCATCTCGACGTAGATGAGAACTCGCAGGTCTCGCCCGCCCGTCGCAAAAGACTTGAAGACGACGGCCCAGGGGATGAGGAAGATTAGCTCGATGTCGAAGAGGATGAAGATCATCGCGACGAGGTAGAACTTGACACTGAAACGCTCGTGCGCGGAGCCCACGGGGTCTTTGCCGCACTCGTAGGGCATCGTCTTCGTGCGCGTCGCCTTGTGCTGGCCGACGAGCTGTGAGAGCAGTACGTTGCCCGCCGCGAAGCCAATGGCTACGATGAACATCAGCACGATGGGCAGGTAGTCGGACAGTTGGAACTCACTCGTGAACACACTTACCTCCCGTCAGCTTGCGCCGACAGTAGCGGCCCATCGGGGCGGCCGGACTTCGAGTTTGGGAATCATGGTACAAACAAATCCTAGTCCATGCCCCTGTGGGTGTCAAGGCCGACACCATTGTGCGCCAAAGCGCTGTTTTTCAAGGAGATTGACCGGCTTCACGGCGCTATGCTACTTTGATTTTACCCCCGTCGAGGGCCTGTGCGGCCCCGACCCCGCGTCCCACGAAAAGCCGCTCGTGCGCCCGTGATTACAGGATTCAACACAGACATACCGTTCGAGGGAGTGACCTACCACGTCCAGACAGAGGACAAGGGTCTGGACACGCCCCTCATCCTTTCGCTCGTCTACGTCGGCGGAGCAATCATCGCCAGCAAGCGGACGCTCTACGAAGACCTCCTCAGCAAAGGCTTCGACGAGAAGGTCTTAACCGAGCGCCTACAGCGCCAGCACAAGCTCATCTGCGCGGCCATCAAGGCCGGGCGCGTCGAAGACTTAAAACGCATGGGCAGCGCGAACGGCGACGCCGCGACGCAGACCGAAGGCGCGCAGACTACGGGGTCAACCGGCAAGGCCGCCGGTTCGAGAAGAAAGAAGAGTGCGCCCGCGCAGCCGCGCGACGAGGCGGAGGCGAAGGTCGAGGACGCGCCCGTCGAAGATAAGGCGTCCGAAGTTAAGGCCGACAGGGAAGAGGTTAAGGCCGGCAAAGATAAGGCGTTTGAAAGCAGGGCCGACAAAGGCAAGGCGGCGCGAGAGGACTCGGTCAACGTCGATAAGCCAGTAGTCGAAGAGGCAGAAGTCGAAGAGGCAGAGGCCGCGCCCGCGCCTGAAGTCAAAGAGGCGCAGGAGAGTACGGGCGTCGTCACGCCGACTCAACCCTTCGGCCTCGACTTTCTGACGAACCTCTCGGACGAAATCTCCGCACTCGGCGACGCTTTTCAGTCGCGCCCCGCGCCGGAGCCCGAGGCGGCCGCCGCGCACGACGCCGCCGAAGAGCCGTCGGTCGAGGTCATGCCCGCGATCATGTTCGAGGCCGAGCCGGAGCCTCTCAAGGTAGAGCCGCTGCCCTTCGCATTCCGCGGCGCGCCGGTCGCGCCCGAGCCCGAGCCGCCGGAGGAGTTGTACCTGAGTCTGCTCGACGACGAGGGCGACTTCCGAGCCGGTCAGCTCGCGACGATAAAGGTTCACGTGGGACGTGGCGCGTACGGGCGCTCGCCCGTGGTCGGGGCGGCAGTGACCGTGAAGATTCTGGGCACGACCTTCAGACCGTTGATACTTACGACGGACACGGACGAGCGCGGCCTCGCGATCATACGCGCTCTGCTGCCGCGCTTCCATTCGGGCCGCGCGGCCCTCATCATACGCGCCACCTCGGGCGAAGAGTTCTCCGAGCTACGGCGAATCATCCACCAGTAGGGAGCACGGCGCTTGCGTATAAGACTCAACGGCGAGGCGAAAGAGATTGAAGAGGGCACGACGCTCCCGGCCCTCGTCGAGAGCCTCGCCCTCGCGCCCGAGCGCATCGCCGTCGAACTCAACGGCGAAGTCGTGCGCCGCGCCGAATGGCCGCGCGTCACACTCAAAGAGGGCGACCGCGTCGAGGTCGTCCACTTCGTCGGCGGCGGCGCTTAGGAAGGCGGAAGGATGAAGGATGAAGGGGTCGCTGATTTTCGTCAGCACGCCTTTCCGCCTTCCGCCTTCCGCCTTCATCCTTTTTCTTTCTCGCCTCGCGGGTGTAAATTGAGTCCGGTTGTGTCGCAAGGGCGCGGCCGTATCCTTTGAGAAAGAGTCTTCATAAAATGTCCACAGCAGTTGAAGCAGGCAGCGAGACCTTCGAGGTCGGCGGGCGCGTCTTTACGTCGCGCCTCATCGTCGGGACAGGGAAGTACCGTAGCTTCGACGAGATGAAGGCCGCGCATAGGGCTTCCGGCGCGGAGATGGTGACGGTCGCCGTGCGGCGCGTGCCGCTCGACCGAAAGACCGAGTCGTTCCTAGACCACCTCGATCCGTCTCTCGTCATACTCCCGAACACGGCCGGGTGCTACACGGCGGACGAGGCCGTGCGCACGGCGCGGCTCGCGCGCGAGGCTTTGCAGACGGACTTAATTAAGCTCGAAGTGATAGGCGACCAGACGACGCTCTTCCCGGACAACGAGGGGACGCTCGAAGCCGCGCGCGTGCTCGTGCGCGAGGGCTTCACAGTGCTCCCATACTTCTCCGACGACCTCGTGATGGCGAAGAAGCTTCTGGACGCGGGCTGCGCGGCCGTGATGCCTCTGGCCGCGCCGATAGGCTCTGGCCTCGGCGTGCAGAACCCCGCGAACCTACGCATCATGCGCGAGCAACTGCCAGACGCGACCATCATCGTGGACGCGGGCGTAGGCACCGCGAGCGACGCGGCCGTCGCGATGGAGATAGGCGTCGACGCCGTCCTGATGAACACGGCGATTGCGGAGGCTGAAGACTCTGCGCGGATGGCTACGGCGATGCGCCTCGCGGTCGAGGCGGGTCGGCTCGCGTTCCTCGCGGGCCGTATGCCGCGTCGTCTCTACGCGAGCGCGTCGAGCCCGCTCGCGGGAGTGGTTCGCTGAACTCTTCTTGACGAAAGAGTGCGAGGAGCTGGTCGAACTCTTCGAGGTATAGACAGGCGACCTCTTCCGAGTCGAAATGAATTAAGAGAGGCGGGAGTCGCCCTTCTTTGAATGAAGGTGCGGTTCCCGTCTCGTTCTGCGTCTGCGCATTCGTGCAGGCGTGCGCGGGCGAAGCGGAGTTGCGCGGCGCAGGTACGGCCGTCGCGAAGTCCGAGCCGTTGTCGTCAGTGTCGGCGCAGCCTTCGTCCTTGCGCGCGACGGCCGTCGTGTTGCCGGGCGCGGGTGTCGAGTGCGCGCCCTCGAAACAGTCCGCGCCGCCGTAGCCGACGAAGTCCGCGAGCGCGGAGCCAGTGGGACAACCGCCGCTCAGAGTCGTGTTGCTCTTGACGAGAGCGACCTTGCCCGCGCTCGCGCTCATGGCGATGTTGCCCGTCGCGTCGGGCGTCGGTAGCGACTGCGTGCCGCTTGAGCCCGCGGCCTCCTGCACGAGGAAGTAACGGCCGGGCGCGAGCGTGCCCGCGAGCACAGTCTTCGTCCAACTCGTCCCATTCGCGCCCGCATACTGCACAGTCCAGCCGCTCAGATCGACGGCCTCGCTCCCGCGATTGAACAACTCGACGAAGTCGTTCTTATAGACCGCCCCGCTGTTGCCGCCTCCGCCGTAGACCTGACTGATGACGACGCTCGTGAAAGGAGTCGGACTCGGCGTTGGTGTCGGCGTGGGCGTAGGCGAGGGCGTAGGTGTTGGCGTTAACGTAGGGCTCGGCGTTGGGGACGGAGTTGGGGATGGAGTTGGTGTCGGAGTTGGTGTCGGCGTGGGAGTCGAAGTCGGAGTAGGTTCTGGCGTCGGTGTTGGAGTCGGAGTAGGTGTCGGTGACGGCGAAGGCGTCGGAGTTGATGAAGGCGTCGGCGTCGGAGTCGGCGCGGCGTTGCACGGCGCGAGTGTCGAACCCGTATTGCGCGGCGAAGGCGTGGCGGTGTGGAAGTCCGTCTTGTTGTCATCGTTGTCCGTACAGCCTTCGTTCTGCCTCTGCGCGGCGGTCGTGTTCGATGGCGCGGGCGCGGGGAGTGTGCCCTCGAAGCAGTTCGCGCTCGTGCCGTAGCCGAGCAGGTCAACGTACTGCGACGCGTCGGGGCAGACGCCGCCGAGCGCCTGCGTCGAAGCGACGAGAGCGACCTTGCCCGCCGTCGCGCTCAAGGCGATAGCGCCCGACGCATCGGGCGCGGGCAACTCCTGCCCGCACGGCGAGTTGTTGCAGCCAGAGCCGGACGCCTCTTTGATTAAGAGGTACTGACCCGGCAAGAGCGTCACGCCCGGAAGCTCTGTCGATAGCCACGTCGAGCCGTTCGCGGACGCGTACTGGACAGACCAGCCCGAGAGGTCTACGTACGCCTCGCCCCGATTGAAAATCTCTACGAAGTCATCCTTGAACGGCGCGCCGCTGTTGCCGCCTCCCCCGTAAACCTGACTGATGACGACAGACGGCCTCGGCGTCGGCGAAGGAGTTGGAGTTGGCGACGGAGTTGGCGTTGCCGTCGGAGTCGGAGTAGGCGAAGGTGTGGGCGTCTGCGTGGGGCTCGGCGTCGGTGTTGGGCGCGGCGTTGGCGTAGATGTGGGAGACGGGGTCGGCGTAGGTGTAGGAGTCGGTGTAGGAGACGGCGAGGGAGTTGGTGTAGGAGATGGAGACGGAGTTGGAGTCGGGGACGGCGTGGGTGTCGGGGACGGTGTGGGCGTTGGAATCGGAGTCGGAGTCGGATTGACGTTGAGCGTGGCAGTGCCTTCAATGCCGCCAGCGCGCGCGCGTATCGTCACTGTGCCGGAAGCGAGCGCTTCGGCGGTCGTCGCGAAGCCGTCGGAGGTTGAGAGCGAAGCCTTCTTCGTGTCATCGGGCAGCCAACGGAAGAGTACGCGCGGGACTTCGACCTCCGTGCCGCCGGAGAGCGCGTATGCGCGCGCGTTGAACTCCTGTCGAGCGTGAAGGTCGAGCGCGGCGCTCGAAGGCGAGACTTCGATGCGCGTGAGCGCGTGCGAGCCGAAGGGCGTGCCGTCCGCGCTCAGGCCGGGCGTGTATGCGCGGCCCGCCGAGTTCGACGCAGACGCGTGCGGTGTGAACTCTCCGCCCGCCGCGCCGACAGAAGCGTCGGGCGAGCGAGTCAGAGATTGGTCTCTCGGCGCGGCGACAACTCCGCCCGTGCCGTAAACGAGCGAGGCGACTGTGTGAACTGAGCCGTCCGAGAGAGGAAGCTTGACTGTCAGCGTGTCGCCCGTGTCGTTGAGTCCGAGCGAAGTCGTCTTTAGTACGAGCGCGCCGCCGAAGGCCGCATCGTCCGCGAAGGGCGAGCCGCCGCCGAAGATTACAACGGCGCGGCCCGCTTCGAGAGTCGTCTGCGCGGGGAAGGTGAAGCGCACGCTCGACGCGTCGGAGATCTGCACGCCGGAAAGCTCGACGGGCTCAGTTGAGTTATTTAGAAGCTCTACGAACTCGTCGTCGTCGGAGCTTCGCACGCCGTCGCGGTTCGCGTCTCCCTCGACTTCAGCCGTCGAAGAGTTGTCCGGCGGCACGTCCGCGAGAAACTCGTTGAGCACGAGCGGGAGCCGCACTTCAAACGTTGCGCGTGCGTTAACAGTCGAGTCCCTGTTGTCGGGTGCGCTCACAGTGACTACGCACACGCCGACGCCCGACGCTCTGAAGAGCCCTGTCGAATCCACCGAGCCGGCGGTCGGGGAATCAACGCTCCAACTCAACGAGACTCCTTCGACCGCGCGCCCGCTCTCGTCGAAGGCTACGGCCGAGAGTTGCTGCGTTGCGCCTCTGTTCAGAGTTAGCGACGAAGGCGCGACTTCGATGCGCGCTATCTTCGGCGGGAGCGCGCGCACGTCGAGGCTCGCGGGCGCGCTCAAGACTTTGACCGAGCCTTGCGTCGCGGTCGCAAAGAGTTGTGTGATGCCGGGGCTCGAAGCCTTTACGTATATCGTCGCGGAGCCCCTGTCCGTGTCCGCGCTCGTGCTCTCGATGGAGGCGACGCTTTCGTCGCTCAACTCGAAGTCGAGCGCGTAGACTTTCAGAGGACGTGCGTACTGGTCGAACGCCTGCGCGTCGAAGCGCGCCCTCTCGCCCTCGAAGATAGTCTGTGCGGCGGGCGAGAGCGCGACGCGCGTGAGAGTTCCCGCGCGTTCGAGAAAGAAGGAGCCGTCGGCGCGCGTGCCGGGCGAGAATCTACGACCCGAAGCGGCCGACGTATGCAGCGCGAAGCCGCCCGAGATGTCGGGCGTACGCGTGATGGATTGGTTGACCGAGTCGCCGCCGAGATTGTCGCCCGCCTCTCCATAAGAGACTTGCGTGACGAGGTTGCCCGCCGCGTCGCGAACGAGAATCGTCAAGCCAGCGTTGGTGAGTGAGAGCGAGCTTGACGAGACTCGCCCGACGAGCGCGCCGCCGAAGACGGGGTCGTCCGCGTTTACGTCGCCGCCGCCGAAGAGCACGAGCCCCTCACCCGTGGGGAG
>JBJMGR010000367.1:0-13126 GCA_045807805.1 Pyrinomonadaceae bacterium
CGTCGTCGTCGTCGCGGCGGCCGCGGCGGCCCCGCCGCGGCGCAGGCGTCGCCTTGACCTCCGAGGGGTCGACGGTCGGACTCCCAGTCGGCGGGTTCGCCCCAGACGGCACGACCCACAACTCGACCGTCAACTCCTCCTTGTATCCGCCATCGACGGTGACGATGCGGTCTCCGCTGATCCCGCGCGTGTTGACCAGATAGTCCTTCGCACGGTCGCAACGGCGCTGAGCCTCGCCCGTCCTGCCCCGGCGCCCGCCGTAGCAGATCAGGTAGCCTTGAGCAGTCGGGTCGTTCTGCAACTCGATGGCGTAGTTGTCAAGCCGCGCCTTCTCGTCGTTGAACCGAATGTTCCCGTACTCGTCTATCTTGCGCGCGAGCGGGTTCGTCGCAACGCCCGTCGTGCAGCTCGAAGAGGTCGAGCACGAGCGGTCGTAACCGCCCACGTCTACCGTCGCGGTGACCGAAGAGTTGGCCGCCAACCCCGTCGTGTCAACCGTGATGGACGACGTGCCCTGACCGCTGCTGATGGTGCCGGCCGAGACCGTCCAGTTAAAGGTCGGCGTGACGTTCGGATCGCCGCCGGAGACGTTCGCCGTGAAGGTCACGGGCGTACCCGGCTTCACAGGATCGGACGGGCAGCTTACGTTGACCGTCGGGCACGGCGGAGGCGTCGGACGCACGCACGGGCACGTTTCAACTGTCACGGTCGTCGAAGTAAACGCGATACAGCCGCAGCCGTCGTCCACCTCCACCGTCACCGTGTAGGTGCCCGGAGCAACGCCAGAAAGGTCGAGCGTCGAGTTCGGGCCGTCGCCCGTGATGCGCCCGCCCGTCGTCGAGTAGGTGTAGAGCAACGTGTCGCCGTCCGGGTCTGTCGCGTTAGCCGACAGTTGGACAGTGCCCGCAGTCGGCGTGCAACTTGGGTCGGGCAGGTCGCCGCCCGAGCAGACGGCCGGAAGGACGATGCGGCTCGAAGAGGCCGACAGAGAGACGGTCGGCGGCTGGTTCGGGAATATCGTCGGCAGCCGCTCATTGCGGTGACCGATGAAGAACTGGAACCCGAATCCGTGCGGATCGTCGGACTGTGTAAAGCCCGCAGGGAAGTTCGGATCGCTGTTCAGGAAGCGCTCGCCCTGCTGGTTAAGGTTCGCGCGATACCAAGCGCTGAAGCCGAACCAACGCTTCGGGAATATCCTGATGCCCGCGAGAGCGTCCACAGGATTCTGCTCGAATGCGTTCGGCGTGCGGCCGCCGACGTACATGACGGACTTCAACTCCGCGATGGGCTGGAAGTGCTTGTTGATCGGGAAGTCGAAGCCGACACCCGTGATGAACTCGTCGGGACGGTCGAGCAGTACGACATCGCCGCCGCCGAAGGCGTCAGACTTCGGGTTGGAGTTCAGGATGTAGGTGGCGTTCACCGACAGGTTGACCGAGCGGCTCAGGCGGCCCGAGATGAACGCGCCGAGGCCGAAGTCGCCGATGCTGCCGCCGGGGCTCGCGCCGCGCTGCAACTGGTTGAAGCCCGAGAAGTCGTTGGCGTGGTCAAGGTAGAAGCGCCAGAAGCCGATCAGGCCAGCGCCGAGCGGATTGTTCGGGCCGGTGAGCCTGATCTTCGCGCCGACCTGGTGCGTGCCGAACGACGACTCGCCGTAGAGGCGGTTCACGAAAGGCGCGTCGGCGATGTAGCTCGGGCAGATGGTGAACAGGTCGGGCACCGTCAGCGTGTTGAAGGTCAGGTTGGCCGGAATCGTCCGCGTCGTCAGCACGACGCCCGGCAAGATAGAGCCGCAGACCGACCCGATGCCTGGGAAGTTCGACGCCGCGCCGAAGTTGCTCTGCACGCCCGAGGGCGTGCCGAGGCGCGACGTGAAGGGCACCGCGATGCGGTTGCCCGTCAGGCCGAAGTTGGGGCCCGTGCCCCCGACGAACGGGAACTGCACGAACGGCTGGTTAAACGCCGGGCGGAAGAGCGGCCCGAAGCTCGTAAGCGCCGTCGAGCCAGCAGTGCGCTCGGGCGACATGATGATGGCCGGGCCGCTGCCCAGAAGCGTCGAGCCGAAGAAGAGCTGCGAGTTCGGCAGATAGAAGCTCGACAGATTCTTCGGGTTATTGACGTTGACCCCGCGATACCCTTCCGTGCTGTAGAACAGCTCTAGATGATCGCTGATGCCGATGTTGAAGCTGAGCGGAACGACTGAAATGTCAACGTCGCCGGGATCTCGGTCGTAGTTCGAGTAGGCGACGCTGAAGGTGAACTCCCCCTTACGCAGCGTGTCGCCGTCGTAGATGGTGAAGAGTCCGGTGGGGCCACCTGGGGTGCCGCCCGTGCCGACAGTAGGCGCCTGATTGCGCGGGTCGTTGCCCGGCCGAAGCGTCTGAGCCGTCACCACCGACAACAGGATCAAGGTTGTGAGCGCGGCAAAGAGCGCTCTTCTCGCGAGTCTCATCGCATTCCTCCTGCGAAATGAGTTTAATTTTTGCGGAAGGGGGCGACCGGCTCCCCTGAGCATCTTCTGCCGGGCGTCGCTCTCGGCGCGTGACGGCGAAGGCTCGGGGCGCGGGCGCTCCAACTACAAGCGTAAACCCTTTAAGTCAAAGAAACTGCTACCGCCCTCGAATTCTAAACGTCTTGTAGATAGAGCGGAGCAGCGAGAGGAGCCTGGATGCCTGTTCAGGCGTCCGTGGGCGCTCTTGCACTTGCCTCTGACAGCGCCTCTCAACTGAGTGTAACTTTGTGCTTTGTATCGGGCGTCCCTGCTTATACAAAACAGGCGCGCCTACTGTCAACATCCTGCGTGGTAAGTCCAACGTTACCCGCCTTCATGACCCTAAATGGACGGGAGCCTGGGACGTACCAAGTTCCGCCAGACCATACTCTACTTAGTCGCGGAAATCAAGAGTTTTTCACAACTTAGCACTGAAAAAAAGGTTCACATTTTCGTCACGCGTAGATGCCACGCATGCGCGTGTCGTAGGCTACGCGGTCAATGGCGAGCATGTACGCGGCGGTGCGCGTGTCCACGTTGTGGGTCTCGGCGTACTTCACGAGGTCGTTGAAACTGGCTACCATAATGTCCGCGAGGCGCTCGTTGACGACCTCCTCCTTCCAGAAGTAGCCCATGCGATCCTGCACCCACTCGAAGTAGCTGACGGTGACGCCTCCGGCGTTGGCGAGTATGTCCGGGATGACGAAAATGCCTTTGTTGTGCAGTATCTGGTCGGCCGCGGCGGTCGTCGGGCCGTTCGCTCCCTCTGCGAGAATGCGGCACTTTATCTTGTCGGCGTTCTCCGAGGTTATCTGGTTCTCGGTCGCGCAGGGGGCGAGCACGTCGCAGTCTATTTCGAGCAGTGCCTTGTTTGAGACCTGCTCGGCGCCGGGGAACTCCTGCAAGGAGCGCGTGGTCTGCAGGTGCGTGAGCGCGGCCGGGATGTCTATGCCGTCGGGGTTGTAGATAGCGCCGAAGATGTCCGAGATTGCTACAACCTTGTAGCCGGCCTCGTGCAGCAGGCGCGCGCCTATGCCGCCTACGTTCCCAGACCCTTGGACGACGACGCGCGTGTTGGGCGGCGTGAGCTTGAAGCGCTTGACCGCCTCGTTGACGACAAATAGAAGGCCGCGCCCGGTGGCCTCGCGGCGACCGCGCGAGCCGCCCAGTTCGACGGGCTTGCCCGTGACGACGGCGTTGACGGTGTGGCGCGCGTGCATGGAATAAGTGTCCATGATCCAGGCCATCGTCTGTTCGTTGGTGTTCATGTCGGGCGCGGGCACGTCCTTCTCCGGCCCTATGAAGTCGATCAACTCGGCCGCGTAGCGCCGCGTCAGGCGTTCCAACTCGCCCAGAGACATCTGCGCGGGGTCGCAGATGACTCCGCCCTTCGCGCCGCCGAAAGGGACGTTGACGACGGCGCACTTCCATGTCATCCACGCGGCGAGCGCGCGTATCTCATCGATGTTCACGTCGGGCGCGTAGCGGATGCCGCCCTTGGCCGGGCCGCGCGCGAAGTTGTGCTGGACGCGAAAACCCTCGAAGACCTCGATGCGCCCCGAGTCCATACGCGTCGGGATGTAGACCTTCAGCTCGCGGTTCGGCACGCGCATCACCGCGTAGAGGTCGGGGTTGAGGTTGAGAAGCTTCGCGGCGCGGTCGAAGCGCTCCATCATGGACTCGAAGGGGTTATCCTCCTTAAAGCGCCGCGGGTCGTCCATCATTGCCTTAGTCATAATCTTCTCCGAAGTCGAGAGTCAGGAGTCAGAAGAAAAAAGAAGCAGAGGCGACCGACGGCCTCTGCTCATTATCTCTTCTAACTTCCGACTTTCGACTCCCTGTTTTTCAAAATCTCGTTCATCGCGCCCGTGCGGTAACCGTGCAGGTCGAGCGTGACGTAGCGGAAGCCGAGCGCGCGGAAGCGGCGTGCAAGCTCGTCCGTGACTTCGCGCGTGAGCGCGTGGTCAAGCTCCGAGGGCGCGACTTCAATCCTCACAAGCTCGCCGTGGTGGCGCACGCGGAACTCTCGGAATCCGAGCGAGCGCATTACCTCTTCGCCGTCGTCAACGACGCGGAGGCGCTCGATTGTGACGGGCGTGCCGTAGGCGAGCCGCGAGGAGAGGCACGGGCTCGCGGGCTTGTCCCAGGTCGGAAGAGCGGCGCGACGGCTGAGCAGGCGAACCTCTCGCTTGCTCATGCCGACTTCGACGAGCGGGCTTCGCACTCCGCGCTCCGAGGCGGCCGCGCGTCCCGGCCTGTAGTCGCCGAGGTCGTCGGTGGTCGAGCCGTCCAGGACGGCGGCGAACCCGCGAGCCTCGGCCAGCGGTGCGAGCTTCGAGTAGAGTTCGTTCTTGCAGAAGTAGCAGCGGTCGCCGGCGTTCCGAGCGTAGCGCGGGTCGTCCAACTCTTCCGTGTGAATCGCCTCGTGGTTGAGTGAGAGGCTTGAGACGAGGCGCGCGACCTCTTCGCGCTGGTTCGAGGCGAAGCTCGGCGAGTAGCCCGTGACGCAGAGTGCGCGCGCGCCAAGCTCCTCGTTCGCGACGTGCGCGACGTACGTGCTGTCAACGCCGCCCGAGAAGGCCACGAGCGCCGAGCCCATCCCGCGCAAGAGCGCGCGCAGCGCCTCCTCTTTCGCGGACGCCTCGGCCGACTCTCGGGCCGACGCCTCCGCAAAGTCATAGTCATGCGCGCCGCGCGCGACTTCCGTATCCACCGACAGACTGTTCAATGCTTCCCTTCCGCCGCGCGCGCCTTCGGCCGCGCCCTGTCGCGGCCTCGTCGAAACGGCCCTGAAGAGTTTTGGTTTTAAGGAGCTTACCTGTCTCGGATGTTATCGCACGCGCGCCGCGACGCGCAACCCGAAGTCGCTCGCGCATGTGTGGATGGACGGTCGCCGAGCGCGCGTGCTATATTTCGCCGCACGACTAAAAGCTCCTGTCTCCCCGGCAGGCCGTCGTCTTCAGTCAGTTCCCTTTGTGACAATCGACCGGATGTTTTTCGGCACACGCACAAGCCCTCTGGCCTTCGCGCTCGTCCTCTTCGTCGCGCTCTTCTGCGCGCAGAGCACGCACGCGCAGGACGACTTCGACGACGACGCGGCAGACCCGGTCAAGCTCTTCAACCGCGGGCAGGACGCGCACGCGAAGAAGAACTACGAGCAGGCCATCGAACTATACGACGAGGCTCTGAAGCTTCGGCCCGACTTCGCGGAGGTTGAGTTTCAGAAGGCGGGCGCGCTCATCGCGCTCCGTCGCACGGCCGAGGCCGAGCGGTCTTACAGGCGCGCGATGGAGATTCGCCCGACGTGGGCTCTGCCGCCCGCCGCGCTCGGGCTTCTGCTCGCACGCACCGAGGGGCGCGAGCGCGAGGCGGAAGCGCCGCTCAGGCGCGCGCTCGAACTCGATGCGAAGAATCTGCTGGCCGTCGTCGCGCTCGCGGAGCTTCGCACGCGCTCCAATGATGCGGCAGAGTCGCTCGCGCTCTGGCGGCGCGCGACGGAGCTTAAGATGGACGACGCCTCGCTCTGGGTCGCGCGCGGCCGGGCAGAGCGCGCGTCGAAGGACTCTGTCTCCGCGCGGAAGAGTTTCGCGCGCGCACTCGAACTCGACGCGTCGAACGTCGAGGCGCGACTCGCACGCGCAGACCTCAACATAGAGTCCGGCGACAAGGAGCACGCGCTCGAAGACATTCGCGCGCTCGAAGCGCAATCTAAAGCGGATAAAGACTGGAAGCTCGCCGTCGCGGTCGCGAACCGCTACGGCCTCGCGGGACTGCCCGACGACGCGCGCCGCATATACGAGTCGCTGCCGGAAGAGGCGAAGAACTCGGAAGAGGGAGAGCGTTTGAGCGCGGCCGTCAACGACGTGCGCTGCGAAGACACGCCCGAGTCGCGCGCCTCGCTCGAAAAACTCATCGCCTCCGACGCGAAGAACGCGACGGCGCTCGCATGCCTCGGCGCGATCTACCGCACGTCCGACCCGCGGCGCTCGCTCGAATACTTCCGGCGCGCGAACGAGGTTGACCAGCGTAACCCGGACTATGCCGTCGGCTACGGCGCGGCGCTCGTGCAGCTCCGTCAATTCGATAAGGCCGCGGCCATCCTTCAGCGCGTCGTCGCGCTTGCGCCCGAGCACTACGAGGCCCACGCGAACCTCGCGGCAGCGCTCTACGAACTAAAGCTTTACAAGCAGGCCGTTGTGGAATACAAATGGATAAGTCAGGCGAGACCGGGGTTGGCAATCGTAGAATTCTTCATAGGCACGGCGCACGACCGACTCGGCGAGTACGAGGAAGCACTCGCCGCCTACGAAGCATTCCTCGCGGCGGCAGACCCGACGGTCAATCGCCTTGAGATGGACAAGGTCAACCTGCGGCTGCCGAGCCTTCGCAACCAGATAAAGCGCGGCGAGGGCGCGAAGCCGGAGAAGAAGACGCAAGTAACAAAGCAGTAGACCAAATAGTCGGGCAAGAAGAGGCAGTAAGCTTCTGACAGGAAGGCGCAGCGATGAGATGTAAGACTAACGCGCCCCTTTCCAACGGCCAACCGTTGACTCAGGCACGCCGCGCGGCGCTCGTGTTCGCCGCGCTCTTGTTCGTCGCGCTCGCGTCCGGCGAGGCCGCGGCGCAGACGGACGCCAACGCGCAGCGCGCCGACGACCCCGCCGCGCCGCCTCCCCTGCGATACGTCCCCGACGACGTGCGAAAGCAGCTCGACGCGGAGGCGCACGACGTGAAGGCGCGCACAAAGCTCAGCCTTCAATTCGCGGAAGACCAGCTCACGCGCGCCGCCGCGGCGGTTGAGGCCGACCGCTTCGAGGAGGCCACGAACGACCTCGGCATCTACGAGGCGATTGTCGCCGACACGATTCACTTCGTGCAGGCTTCGGGCCGCACCGGCAACAAGCTGCGCGATACCTTCAAGCGCATAGAGCTTGCGCTTCGCGCGCACGTCCCGCGCATCGAGACGCTCAGGCGAGGACTGCCCGCCGCGCACGCGGTCTACGCGAAGGCGACCATTGAGTTCGTACGCGCGGAGCGCGACCAGGCGTTGAGCGCCTTCTACGACGACACGGTCATCCCCGAGCCAGTGCAGCCGTTGGAGAAGGCCGCGTCGGGCGTGCGCGCCGCGGGGAGCGCAGCGCATCCCCTGTCCGATGGCGAGAAGAAGCCCGAGCAGCACTAAAGCGGCCTCGCACGTCGCGGCGTCGAACGTCTAAGGCGCGTCCGCGCGCATCGAGTCCCGCGCGTTCCACCCTTTAAAGTGATGAATAAGCCTGCCCTCTTAAAGTCCGCGGCGCTCAGCGCGCTCGCGCTCCTCTTCATGCTCCCGGCGGTCGCGCGCGCGCAGAGGCGCGACCACCTGACCCCGGAAGAGGTCGAACTCATACGCGACAATCAGGAGTTGGACAAGCGTACGCAGGTCTTCGTGAAGGCAGCGGAGCGGCGCATGCTCGCCGTCACGAGCCCCGAGGAGTTCGCGCGCCAGTCGGCGAAGGACAAGGAGAAGTGGGGCGAGGTCAAGGGCACGCGCACACAACTCTTCTACGACGTGTCGAAGATTCTCGAAGAGGCTTCGACCAACATTGACGACTCGGCCACGCACAACCCCGACAGCCCGCTCCTTCGCAAGTCGCTCTTCATACTCTCCGATGCGGTCGGCCGCATACTGCCCCAACTCTCGAAGCTGCGCGAGGGCGTGCAGGAGGAGGCCGAGGCCGACCAGCTAGACCAGGCCATCGGCACCGCGCAGGAGATAGCGGACGCGGCGAAGGAGCACGGCGTCAACGCGGGCGACCTGAAGGTGAAGGACGCGAAGGCAAGCAAGAAGGGCAACTGAAGGCGGCCGGCTTCGCGGAAGGCATAAATCAGAACCGCGAGCGGTAGCGAGCGGGTAGCGGCTCCGAGATGAGTTTGCATGCTGGAGCTTGAGACCCGCTCGCTACCGCTCGCGGTTCTGATTTACTTTGCGAACCGCGCGGGCGAAGTCTGCGTAGAATAGTCGGGTCAAAAGTTCGAGTCGCCGAAAGGACGGGCTCAAGGAGAGTCTATGGAGAGCAGATTCTATCCGGGCGTCGAGGCCGACGTAGCGCGCTTGCAGACGGAGCTTCGCAAGCTTTTTGAGACGGACGAGGCGTTCGAGGTTCAGGCGGTGCAGGTCGCGTCCACGGCCGTCATACAGGCGCGCAAGAGCGGCACGCTCCGAGACCTCGCGGGGCTCTCGGCCGCGCTCACTATTAAGGTCACGCCAGAGCACGGCGGGACGCGCGTCGAGATGGGCATGCAGAAGTGGTTCGACAAGGCCGCGGTCGCGGCCGTCGCGTACTTCGTCTTCCCCGTCCTCCTGGCGCTCCCGGCGCTCGGCTTCTACTGGCAGCATAAGCTGACCGAAGACGCCTGGCGCGTGATAGAGGCGCACGTCGCGCGCAAGGCTGGCGGCTATGTGCCGCCTTTGCCGGGACGCTGCGGGACGTGTGGCGCGACGGTCACGTCGGACTCCGACTTCTGCTCGGGCTGCGGCGCGAACATACGCGCCACACTGACCTGCGCCTCCTGCGGCGCGAAGCAGAAGGACTCCTCCGCGCGCTTCTGCAATCGCTGCGGAAAACCGCTCACGAGCTAAGTTGCAGGTTGAAAGTTGAAAGTTCAAAGTTGAAGGCGCAAAGCTCTTAACTTTGAACTTTCAACTTTGAACTTTCAACTTATCGGCTCATGCCGCGTCAGATTCGCGTACAGGCAGGCGCAGGTCGGCCGCGCAGTCGCGGCAGAGCCAGACGAGAATTTGTGCGGCGTCGGCCCAGAAGAAGGGCGTGACGTAGGAGGCTATGCGCATAGCCGTGTCCGTGTTCATGCGCTGTAGATGTTTGACGTACTCGCTGCCGCGGTAGTATTCGCCCGCCGCGCCCGTCGCGCGGTGGATACACTCGCGCACGCGGTAATCCTGTTCATTCTTCAAGTCGGTTGACCTCAACCCGCCGGGATTTCAATCAGAGAATTTTTGAGGAAAGAGCGCCCGCTTTTCGGGCGCGTGAAGAGATTTACCACGTATAGTGTTCGCGAGCCGTTGCATTGTCGTTGCAAACTTATTATTTTGCTTGCCTCGCAACCCCCGAAAGGATTCGCAGTCGAATGTCGGAGACGCAGCCCACCGATTTGACCATCCTCGTCGTAGAGGACTACGAAGACACGAGCCTCGCCATGCGGCTCGCGCTCGAAGACAGAGGCTACAGGATAATCGAAGCCTCGGACGGTGCTTCGGCCGTCGAGTTGGCCGAGCGCGAGCGGCCCGACATAATCCTCATGGACTTGAACCTCCCCATCCTGGACGGGCTCGAAGCCACGAAGCGCATACGCTCGAACCCGGAGATGCTTGAGACGGTCGTCGTCGCCGTCACGGCGCACTCCGACCACAACTACCGCTCGCGCGCACTCGCCGCGGGCTGCAACGCCTTCGTCACCAAGCCGATTGACTTCGAGTGGCTCAACGAACTCCTGACGAATCTCCTGCCGAGGTAAGAAGGCGGAAGGCGGAAGGCGGAAAGCAGTCGGGAGCAGGTGCGCCTTGACTGCCTACTGCCTTCCGCCTTCCGCCTACTGCCTTCCGCTTTCCGTACCTTGAACTTCAGTCAAAGATGAGGTGGAGGCCGGACTGCTCCACGGGTACGAAGGTCGGCTCGACGCCGAACACGTCGCGTATGTGTTCGGCCGTGAGCACCTCGGCGGCCGTGCCCGACGCGACGACGCGCCCGTTGTTCATCATCACTATCTGGTCTGCGAAGCGCGCGGCGAGGTTCAGGTCGTGAACCACCCCGACCGTGACAACGTCCGGGGCGTTCGTGAAGAGGCGCACCTTCTTCATGAACTCGATCTGGTGGCGTATGTCGAGAAATGTGAGCGGCTCGTCGAGGAAGAGGTAACGACAGGACGAGTGCGTCGCGGGAGAGACGGCGGCGTGGGACGGGGCTGATTCGCCGCTCCACAGTTGCGCCAGCACGCGCGCGAAGTTGACGCGCTGGCGTTCGCCGCCGCTGAGAGTCTGGTAGTTGCGCGCGGCGAACTCCGTCACGTCGAAGAACTCCATCAGTTCGTCAACGACACGCTCGTCCACGGGGCCGGGGCGTCCGCCGAAGTGCGGATAGCGGCCCATCATTACGACCTCGCGGACGGTCAGAGGGAACGCCACCTCGACGGCCTGCGAGAGCACGGCGCGACGCTTCGCTAGCTCCGGCTCGCTCGCGTGGCGCACGTCCGCGCCTTCGTATTCGACTCTTCCGTTGTGCGGGTGCAGAAACCGCGCGAGCACCTTGATGAGGGTTGACTTGCCCGCGCCGTTCGGGCCGATGATGAGGTGAAGCCTTCCGGGCGCGAACTTAACCGACACGTCGGAGATGAGCGCCGTGCTGCCGACCCGGAAAGTGATGTCGCTTGCTTCAAGCATGAAGAGTTGAGTAACGGCGCATTCAGAATACGTACTGGCGGCGGCGCAGGAGGAACAGAAAGACGGGCACGCCCACGGCCGAAGTGACGATGCCTATCGGCAACTCGGCGGGCCTCAGCGAGAGTCTTGCGATGAGGTCTGCGAGGCTCAGGAGCATCGCGCCCGTCAACGCGCTTCCGACGATGAGGAAGCGATTGTCTGCCCCGCGCATCATGCGGAGTATGTGCGGGACTATCAGCCCCACGAAGCTTATGACGCCCGTGAACGCGGTCGCGACGGCGACGATGACGACGTTGACGGAGAGGATGATCCACTTCAGGCGGTTCACGTTCACGCCGAGGTAGGTCGCCTCCTCTTCGCCAATCATCAGGGCGTTTAGCTGCTTCGCGTAGCGTAGCGCGACGAGCGTGCCGCCCACGGTCGAGACGGCGACGACCTGGACTGCGCGCCAGCTTGCGCCCGAGAGAGTGCCGAGACTCCAGAAGGTGATGGAGCGCGCCTGCGGGTCGCGCGCGATGTAAGAGAGAAACCCTATGGCGCTCATGAAGAGCGCGTTGACGGCGAGCCCCGTGAGCAGAAGCATCACGATTGAGGCGCGCCCGTCTTCGCGAGAGCGCGCGAGCAGGAAGACGAGATAGGTGGAGATGACGCCGCCGATGCACGCGGCGAGTGGAAGACTCCAGATGCTCGCGCCGAGGTTGAGTGCGCCGCCGAGGACGAAGAAGAGCGCGGAGCCGAAGGCCGCGCCGCTCGAAGTGCCGACGAGCCCCGGCTCCACAATCGGGTTTCGGAAGAGCGCCTGCATCAGCGTGCCGCCGACGCCGAGACTCGCGCCGACGAGCAGACAGAGCACTGCGCGCGGCAGGCGCAGTTCGAGGAAGATGCGCTGGTCTAGAGTCTGTGCGGGTTGACCGGGGAGTAGAGAGACGAGCGCATGCCAGATGGCCGGAATCGAAAAATCAATGGCCCCGTAGCGAATGGACGCGGCCAGCACGAGGAGCGTGCCCAAGGTCAGTGCGAAGAGCAGCGCCCCGCGTGTCCCACTTTGCTTTGTCACTTTTGGTGAATGACGGCGGCCACCTTCTCAACGTTCTCGCCCGTGCGCGGGCCGAAGTACATCAACTGATTCTCTTCGATGCGATAGATGCGGTTGTTCTTCGCCGCGTTTGAAGTGGCGACGCCCGGCAGAGCCTTTATCTGGTCTATCGCGCCACCGGTGCGGTCGAAGCCGTAGTCGGTGACGAGTATCACGTCGGGGTTCGCCTGCGCCACCGTCTCGGGCGACTCCATGCGCTGCATCCTCTGCGCGGTTATAGCCATCTCGCCGCCCGCCCATTCTACCATCCTGCTGGCCGCGCTGCCGTCGCCGGTTCCCTCGCCCTTGCCGACGACCATGTAGATGTTCGACGCGCGGCCGAAGTGTATGACCGCGACCCTCGGCTTGTCCGTGTACTTCTTGACCGCTTCGAGCGAGGCGGCCATCTGCGTGTCGAGCGTGCGGCACAACTCTTCCGCGCGCTCCTCCTTGTGGAAGTACGCGCCCATCTCGCGTATGAGCGCCTTCGTGCCGTCAACCGAATCGTTCTTCGCGTCGAACGTCTTCATGGGGATGTTTAAGCCCTTGAGTTGTTCGACGACCTGCGGCGGGCCGATGTTGTTGTCGTGAACGACCGCGGTCGGGTGGAGCGAGAGTATGCCCTCGGCGCTCAGCGCGCGGTGGTAGCCGACCGTCTGCACGTTCTTTATCTCGGGCGGGTAGGTGCTCGACAGGTCAACGCCGACGACGCTACCCTGCGCCCCGAGCGCCCAGATGATCTCGTTGTAGGTCTGCGAGATGACGACGATGCGCTCGGCCTTCGCGTCGTTGGCGGGGTTTGAGAAGCGACCGCAAGCCGACGAAGTGACGAGCGCGGCGGCAAGCAGCGCGAAAAGTATGATTCGTTTCATCGAGTGTTTATGAGAAGAATTTTATCACCGCAGAGACAGAGACACAGCTAAATATTAAGGCTGCGTCTCTGTCTCCGCGGTGGTTAATCTTCTCTCGCTTAGAAGATGAACCGCGCCTGAAGCTGGAACATGCGCGGCGGGTCAACGTTGGCGAACGCGGGGAGCGCGTTCGTGGCCGTGCCGACCGCCACGAGTTGGCCGAAGGTCGAGAGCGGCGTGCCCGTATCGCCGTAGATGGTCTGCCCGCGCCCGAG
>JBJMGR010000368.1:0-7482 GCA_045807805.1 Pyrinomonadaceae bacterium
CACCATCGCGCGCCTGCGACTCTTCCGAACGGTCTGCGCGGCGGTCGCATACGCGCACCAGAACCTCGTCGTCCACCGCGACCTCAAGCCGTCGAACATAGTCGTGACGACGGACGGCACCGTGAAGCTGCTCGACTTCGGCATCGCCAAACTGCTCGCCACGGACGAAGACCCGGCTGCCACGCAGACGGCGACGCGGCACGGAGCGATGACGCCTGCCTACGCGAGCCCCGAGCAGGTCAAGGGGCTTCGCGTCAACACCGCGAGCGACGTGTACAGCCTCGGCGTCGTGCTCTACGAGTTGCTGACAGGCCGTCGCCCTTACGACTTCGACAGCCGCCGCGCCGACGAGATGGCGCGCGTCGTCTGCGAGGCGGAGCCGCAGCGCCCGAGCGCGCTCGTCGTGCATACGACCGCGCCCGACGCGCGTCGCTCGACGCGCCCCACGGGGGCGAGCCTGCGTCGGCACCTGCGCGGCGACGTGGACAACATCGTGCTCCTCGCGCTGCGTAAAGACCCCGCGCGTCGCTACAGCTCGGTCGAGCTTTTTTCAGAGGACATACGCCGCCACCTCGAAGGCTTGCCCATCTCCGCGCGCCCCGACACCTTCTCCTACCGGGCCGCGAAGTTCATCGAACGCAACCGCGCCTCGGCCGTCGCCGCCGCGTTGGTCGTCTTAACTCTCGTCGTCGGAATCGTCGGCACGACTTGGGAGGCCGTGCGCGCGGGGCGCGAGCGCGAGCGCGCCGAGAAGCGTTTCGCGCAGGTGCGCCAACTCGCCAACAACGTCCTCTTCAAGTACTACGACGAGATTGAAAAGCTACCGGGCTCGACGAAGGCGCGCGAGATGCTCGTCGGCGACGCGCTCGTATATCTGGACGGACTGGCCGAGGACGCGAGGGACAACAGAGATCTGCGAAGGGAACTGGCCGAGGCTTACATACGCATCGGGAAGGTGCAGGGCCGCGCATACAACGCGAACCTCGGAGACACTTCGGGGGCGATAGAGAGCTACCGCAAAGGCATCTCGCTGCTCGAACCCATCGCGCTCGCCAACGTCGATACGAAGTTGCAGGCCGACCTCGTCGGCTCTTACTCGGAACTCTCGACCGCGCTCCGGCGGCAGGGAGAGACCACTGAAGCGGACGCCGCTCTGCGCCGTGCGCTCTCGCTCAACGAAACGTTCCACGCGGCTCACCCCGAAGACGTGACGCTCTCCGTCCGTCTCGCAACCAACTACATCTTTCTAGGGGACACGCTTCCGACGGGCAAGGGCGAGAACGAAAGCATCGGAGCCTTCCGCCATTCGATCTCAGTCTCGGAAGAGGCACTCGGTCGTGAGCCCGACCACGTCAGGGCCAACAACCTTCTGGCCGTCGCGCTCGACAGGATTGAGACTCATCTACTTCAGTTGGCGAGAAGCGCCGAGGAGGACGAGAATTCGGCGCAGGCAAAACTACTGCGCGAAGAGGCCGAGCCTTACGTGCGTCGTACGATAGAAGTGAGCGAGAAACTCGTTCGCCTCCAACCGGACGACGTGGTTAACGACCGGATTCTGAAGTCGGCCAAGGCCAACGCGGCGCAGTACCTCTTCGAGTCGGGGCGCTTCGACGAGGCAGGGCGCGTGCTCGCAGCGGCGGTCGCAGACTTCTCCGAGTTCGCGCGGACTGACCCGGACAATCAGGAGCAGAAACTCGACCTCGCCATCATCAGCTCTTGGGAAGGCGCGAACCATTCACGGCTCGGCGCGAAGGCGCAGGCCGCGGCCTCCTTCGCACGCTCCTTCCGCATCCTCGAAGAGCTGATCGCGCACGACCCTCGGAACTTCGACTACATACAGAAGAGGCTTGAGGTCGAGTACCGCTACGCGGACGAACAACTCGCGACGGGCGACGCGGACGCGGCACGACGCACCTACCAGAGGGCGTTCGAGCGTGCGGAGCCTGTCGCGCACTCGAAGGATATCTCCTTCGGCGAATCCATGCGCGGCTACTTCCTCGAAAAGATCGGCAACTGTGAATCGGCCGTCGCCAACAACACCGGACTGAGTTCGTCGGCCCGCCGCCGCGCGCTCGAAGCCGCGATCACTTCATATCAAAGTGCCGTCGAACTCTGGCGACAGCACGGCGCGCAGAGCAGTCCGGGCATAGCCGAAGCGGGTAGGGCGGAACTACTCGAACGGAGAATCGCACGCCGTCGTGAGACACTGGCCGCCCTCTCCGCGCGGCTGATCTCTTGATTACAGAGCCGTCTACGGAGGTATGCTTGCGGGCTCAGGATTACGCCGATATGTATGCGCTGGAGGAGAGCCTCTGGTGGTTCGTGGGGATGCGCGAGGTGACGCGGTCGCTGCTCGACCCGGTGTGCCGGAAGGGGCATGTGAGGGACATACTCGACGCGGGTTGCGGTACGGGTGGGATGCTCCACTGGCTCGAACGCTACGCGTGCGGCGGCAAGGTGGCGGGCGTTGACCTGTCCGCCGACGCGCTCGCCTTCTGTCGCGGGCGGGGTCTGCGCGACGTGGCGCGAGCCTCCGTCACCGCTCTGCCCTTCGCCGAATCTACCTTCGACCTCGTGACTAGCTTCGACGTGCTGGTGCAACTGCACGGCGAGGGCTCAGACGAGTCGGCGATAAGCGAGATGTTCCGTGTGCTGAGGCCGGGCGGCGTAGCCTTCGTGCGAGTCGCCGCGTACGAATGGATGCGCAGCGGTCACGACGAGGCGCTGGACACGCAGCGGCGATATACGTTGGCGCAGCTCGTCGAAAGGATGGAAGGTGCGGGCTTCCGTGTGAGGCGCGCAACCTACGCCAACGCCCTACTCCTCCCCGCGGCCGTCGTGAGGAGGCGCCTGCTAAAGCCCCTCGGATTGGCGGACGGCGGCTCCGACGTGAAGCCGCTCCCGGCGGGCTTTGAATGGCTGAACCGCCTGCTCGCTTCGACGCTCGCGGCCGAGGCGAGTCTGCTCAGACGCCCCGGCGCGAAGCTGCCCGCCGGGCTCTCGGCCATATGCGTGGGAGAGAAGGCGGAAGGATAAAGGCGGAAGGATGAAGGCGGAAGAGGCTCTGGGTTTTAGGTGTCGGATACTGGTTAAGGCATCGTTAGCCGTTGAGTCGTCAGCCGCCTGCCTTCGAGAGTTGTCGTAGGAAATAATCTCGCCAACCCTCCGGCAGCGCCTCGACCGCCAGGGCACGCCGCATCGTCTCGACATCGTGCTTGTCCCTCACATACAGCCGGGTGATGTCGGCGACAGTGACGTTGTTCTCGTCGCGGCCGATTAGCTCCATCTCATCCCCGACCCCGACCTCGCCCTCGCGCCGCACCGAGAAATAGAGACCCGTCCGCCCGCTCGCCAATAACCGCTTGAGGATGTCAGCGCGGCCGAACTTAATGCCGAGCTTGTAGCAGGGCATACGGGGCTGTGTGACCGTCACCTCCGCCTCTCCGACGCGGAAGCGGTCGCCGATGTGGACGCTCGATTCATCCAGCCCCTCGACGGTGAAGTTCTCGCCGAACATCCCCCAGGGGAGTTCCATATCGGGCAGTTCGCCCCGCCAGCGGCCGTAGTGCTCAGACGGATATGCGTAGACCGCCTTATCGGGGCCGCCGTGGACGGTGAGGTCGGCCTGCCGGTCGCCGTCGAGGTTGAGCGTGCGGAGCACGACCCGGCCCGCGACGGGCGTCTTGTAGATGCCGGTCGAGACTGTCCGCCCTTCCCACACGACGAGGCGCGGCCGGGCGACGTTGAGAGAGATGATTCTCATCGCGCCGTGGAAGGATATTAGGGGCGGGACGGGGTGTCAACGGTTGGTGAGTTGATCGCTCTACGTTTACGCAGCAACTGTTACTTGTAGAACAAGTCGTCCGGCGGGGAGACTCCTGCGAAGAGGTTTGACCCGAGGAGCGCGACTCGTCAAGTGGTCGCTTATGTCATTGGCGACCGCGGACGAGCCGTTGGACATCCATCACTAAGAGGAGGCGGGCGGCCTCTCGGGCACGCTCTCGCGGCACGCCGACGAGGCGTTCGACGAACCGCCGGACGCGGGCAGCAGAGCCATCGCCGAAAAACTCTTCCGGGCACTGGCGAGGGAGTGCCACGACGGCGGGGAGTACGGCGGTTGGTTAAGACCAGAACCTAAAACCCGGCACCCGGAACCCTCTCTCCTTCATCCTTCATCCCTTCAAATTCAAGGACGGCATCGGCGACGACACGC
The DNA here is from genome assembly GCA_045807805.1 of Pyrinomonadaceae bacterium. Lineage (GTDB taxonomy): Bacteria > Acidobacteriota > Blastocatellia > Pyrinomonadales > Pyrinomonadaceae > QHXN01. Next base: position 4,214 of record JBJMGR010000368.1, read on the forward strand.
AACTCGTCTTCACGAAGCTGCGGGTAGAGCGGCAGTGAGAGTATCTCGCTCGCGAGCCTTTCGGCCGCGGGGAGTGCGGGTCGCACACGGCGTCGGAAGAGGGGCTGTAGGTGGAGCGGGGAAGGGTAGTGGATCAAGGTCTCGACGCCGCGCGCGGCGAGGTGAGCGCGCAGGCGATCGCGCTTCGGATGAGAGATTACGTAGAGGTGAAAGACGTGTGAGCCCGCGCCCCTGTGCGCCGAAGGGAGCACGAGTCGTCCGACGCCGCGCGTCAGTAGACGTTGATACAACCCCGCCAGTCGTTGCCGCCGCATGTTCCAGGCGTCGAGACGCCCGAGCTTGACGCGGAGCAGCGCCGCCTGTAGCTCGTCGAGCCGCGAGTTGCGCCCCGCGACCCGACGCCCGAGCGCGGAAGGGTGGCCGCCCTGCCGCAACTCCTTGACGCGCTCGATCAGATGAGCGTCGTCGGAAGTGACCGCCCCGCCGTCGCCGTAAGCGCCGAGATTCTTCGTAGGGTAGAAGCTGAAGGCCGCGGCGTCTCCCCAGGCTCCCGCGCGCCTACCGCCGAGGCGTGCCCCGTGCGCCTGAGCCGCATCCTCGACGACGACGAGCCCGCGTCGCCCGGCGAACTCGCGGACGGCCTCGATGTCCGCCAACTGCCCGTACAGGTGTACGGGCACGACGGCGCGCGTGCGCGGCGTGAGGGCGTGCTCCAGCACGCGCGGGTCGAGCGTGTAGGTCTCGGGGTCTACGTCGGCGAAGACGGGGACGCCGCCCGCGTTCAAGATGGCAAGCGCGGTGTATCCGGCCGTGAGCGGCGCGGTGATTACTTCGTCGCGCCGTCCGGGGCGCACCGCGCCTGAAGCCAGGAGCGCGAGTGCGAGCGCGTCAGTGCCGTTGCCGACGGACGCGCACCCGCGCACGCCGCAGAAGCGCGCCCACTCGCGCTCGAAGACTTCGACCTCGCGGCCGAGGACGTACGTGCCGCCCGCGAGCACGCGCTCGGTGGCCGCGCGCACGTCGGCCCCAACCTCCTCATGCTCTCTTCTGAGATCGAGAAAACTGACGGACATCGGATTCCAAGTAGTGCGCGCGGTGCAGCCGGTAGAACTCTACTGTGCGTTCGAGCCCCTCGCGCAGCGGCGTGCGAGGCCGCCAGCCGAGCACAGCCTCTATCTTGGCGAAGCTCGAATGGGTGTTGCCCACGTCGATCAACTGCCGCTCCGGCGGGAAGGGCACCGGGCGCACAGACCCGCGGCCGGTGATTCGGATTAGCTCCTCGGCCAGCTCGGCCAGCGAGATGGGCTCGTCGCCGCCGAGGTTGTAGACCTCGCCCTCGGCCTCCTCGCTCGCCCCGGCGAGCAGCAGCGCGTCCACCACGTCCTCCACGTAGTTCATGTCGCGTCGCTGGCGACCCTCGCCGTAGAGTTCGATGACTTCGCCGTTTATGGCTTGGCGAATGAACCAGGGGATGAAACCCTGCCGGTTGTGTCGTATGAGCTGGCGCGGGCCGTACGTATTCGTCAGGCGCAGGCAGACCGTGCGCGTCCCGTAGACGCGCTGGTAGAGCTGGTGGTAGTGCTCCGCCGCGAGCTTGTTGATGCCGTTAACGTCGAGCGGCGCGACGCGGTGCTGCTCGTCGAGCGGCAGGTAGACGGGCTTACCGTAGACCTGCCGCGTGCTCGTGAAGACGATCTTGACGTGGGGGTTGAAGTTGCGGCACGCCTCCAGAAGAACGACGTGCGCGGCGCAGTTCAACTCAAGGTCGCGTAGCGGCTGCTGCATCGAGTCGAGGTGGCTCACGCTGCCCGCGAGGTTGAAGACGTAGTCCACGCCGCCGACCAGATGGTTAACGACCTTCTGGTCGCGCATGTCCGCGGTGTGGATTTCGACCCGGCCGTGTAGGTCTTGTAAGTTGAAGCGGTTGCCGCCCTCTTCGGGCACGAGAGCGTCGAGCACGGAGACTTCGACGCCAAGCTCGACCAGTCGTCGCGCGAGGTTGCTGCCGATGAAGCCGAGGCCGCCGGTAACGAGCGCCGAGCGCCCCCTGTACTTTCCGAAAGATTTTGAATCGTTCATGGCCTTGGACATGAAAGAGCTTTATCGACCGCTCAGGAGGCGGTGCGAGGGCCGCGCCGCCATCGCCCGGACACCAATAGACGCAGCGACAGCAGGTCGAGAGCCGTGCGCCCGACGCGCCGGAGCGTAAAGAACTGCGAGCGCCCGTGCGCGCGCGGGTAGTGGTGAACGGGCACCTCGGCGAAGACGCGGCCGGCCCTGTGTAGCTTATGAACCAACTCGACGCAGATGCTGCCGCTCGAAGAGACGAGTTCTATCGTCTCGACCGCACGGCGCTTGACGAGCCGGAAGTCGCAGTCAACGTCACGAATTGGAATGCTGAATAGAAGATGCGCGAGGCGGTTGTAAGCTGCGCCGAGCACCCTACGTTGCAAAGCGTCTGCGCGTTTTATCTTATAACCGTTGACGATGTCAACCCCTTCGGTCAAGAGGGGGCGCAGGAGCGTTATCTCGCGCACGTCGTACTGCCCGTCGCCGTCCGTGTAGAAGACCAACTCTTTCGTCGCGCTCGCGAATCCAGTCCGCAACGCGCCGCCGTACCCGCGGTTGGACTCGTGGCGGACGACGCGCACGCGCCCGTCCGCGCGCGCCAACTCTTCGAGCACGGCGGCCGTGTTGTCTGTACTGCCGTCGTCTACAACGATGACCTCGAAGTCGTCGGTCAGAGAGGGCAGCACCGCGAGCGCGTCGTTGACCAGCGAGGCGATGCTCGCCTCGTCGTTATACGCGGGGAAGAAGACGCTGATGCCCTGAGACATAAATCGGAGACTGCGTAAGCTTTCACTCGGATGTATAAAGAGAGGAATGCAAAACAGAGACACACGCAAAGCCATCTCAATTTCACATCTTAAATCTAAAAGTTCAAAAATAAGCCTTCCCTGTCTCCGTATCTCTTGGCGGACATCTTAACTTACATCAACTGAGAACTCTTAACGCGGCGGGACTGCTGCGTGAGTTTCGCAGAGCCTGTAAGCCTTACCCTCTTCGGCGTCGAAGGCCCATGCAGTGATTTCGACGCGAGGCGCGACCGGGAGTGCGTCCGCCGGAAAAGCCTTTCGCCAGTGCGGGTCGTTCCGCAATCCGTCCGCGCCCACCCCGGCCAGCGCGAACACCGTCTGGTCGTCTTCGCTCGTCCCGTAGGCGAGCACAACGGCATCCGCGGGTTCGTCGCCGCGTGGCAGCCGCGCATG
>JBJMGR010000369.1:0-3280 GCA_045807805.1 Pyrinomonadaceae bacterium
AACCCGCTCACGGGCCTCATAGGTCAGGCGCAGTTGCTCCTGCGCGAGGAGTTGAGCGACGCGGCGCGCCGAAGAGTCCAGACCATCGAACATCTCGCCAACCGCATACGCGACACCGTCGCCTCCCTGCGCGAGATACAGACACCTCTCCCCTCCACACACACTGGCGAACTCCCGGAAGATTCGACGCGCCGTTGAAGACTTCGGAACAATCAAGGTAGAGCGGCGCGCTCACTGTCGGGGCATCACGTGAACGGTCGCGGCGGCGAAGACCTGCGTATCGAAGCGCTCTCCTTCGGGCACGACCGGTTCGCGCCGCGCCTCAATCCTTGAAAGGGACGACGAGCGCGATGGGCCACATCAGCGCCACACTCACAATCATCTGCGTCGCAACCGAAGCACTTCCTGACCGTCGGCTACACGGACGCGGCAGGCAAGGAGCAGGTGGCAGTCATCGAGCTAGGCAAAGACCTCTTCCGCACTACGCTGCCCATCCTCGAAGCGCGTTCCGGTAAGAAGATCACCTATCAGGACGCCAAGGATGGGAAGAAGATGGAGAAGGAGAAGAAGTAGCTCCTTCCACACGCAAGTGAAAAAGCCCGACGCATCCGTGCGTCGGGCTTTTTCATTTACCTTTGAACAGGAGTGGAGCGGGTGACTACACCGTCACGCCCTCCTCAGCCTCTTCGACGAGGTAGGGCGTCGCGGAGGGGGCGGACGGCGCGTCGGCGTCTTCAGCGATAATCTGGTGCACGATGGGGAGCGAGAGCGTGCGCGCCTTCTGGATGCCGGGGACGTGCTTGCCCTTCGCGTAGACGGCGTGGCGTCCGTGCTCTTTGTACCACTCGGCTAGACCGGCGGTCTTGTGCATCTCCTCGATTATCTGCCGCCAGCCTACGCCCGTGTTGTAGGCGCAGAACGAAATCTCACCCTCCTGCGTGCCGTAAGGGATGACGCACATCTCGGTGCGGCGGAAGTCGTAGTTGAACAAGTCCTGGAACCACATGCCCTCGACGCAGAGCACGCGCCAAGTGTCCGCGGCGTCGTCCGACGTTTGCGACTTCATGCGGTCGTTGCGGTCTGAGTTAGAGCTGGTGGACGAAGGCTTGAAGAGATTTATGATCTGCGAGACGGGGAAGCCCTCGGGCGCGCGCTCCGCGTGGAAGTTGCGCATGATCGCCATCGCGAGCTGCGCCATCGTGAGCTTCTTGCCGCGCGCGGTGTCGCTTATCACCGACACGTCGCGCATGAACTGCTCGTAGTCGAAGAAGTCGAAGAGCGACTTGAACTCGCCCGTGTGGCGGTTGACGACCGCGAGCGTGAAGATGCCGCAGTTCGGGTGGCAGTTGCACGACGACCAGCCCCAGGGCGCGTCCGCGCCCTGAAGCATGTCCATCACGGAAGTGAAGGCCGAGTAGGAGGAGAGCGGGAACCAATCGCGCAGAGACTTCATGCGCCCGCCGAGTTGCGTCTCAAGGTCTTCGGCCATTCCCGCGAGCGTATATCGCTGCTGCTCGCGTACGTCGTCGGGCACGTCCTCGTCGCGGCCCGTGAAGGAGACGGGCTGGAAGGCGATGGTCTGAACCTTATCGATGTTCTTCGCGGCGAACTCGACAATCTGGCCGATGGCGTCGTTGTTAATCGTGTTGACGATGGTCGTGACCAGAGTCACCTTGATGCCGACCGACGCGAGATTCTCAATCGCGCGCAGCTTCACGTCGAAGAGGTTGCCGACGCCGCGGTGCTTGTTCTTCTCCTCGGACACGCCGTCGAACTGCAAGTAGACGCCGTGCTGCCCGGCCTCCTTCGCCTGGCGACAGAACTCTATGTCTTCGGCGTAGCGTATGCCATTCGTCGCGGCGAGTATGCGGTAGAAGCCGACCTTCTTCGCGTATGCGACGGCGTCGAGGAAGTAGGGCGAGAGCGTGGGCTCGCCGCCCGAGAAGAGGATGATTATCTGTCGCTTCGGCTTGAAAGAGACGGCGCGGTCGAGAATGGCCTTCGTGTCCTCGAACGTCGGCTCGTGTACGTAGCCGACCTGGTTGGCGTCCATGAAGCACGGGTTGCACATCATGTTACAGCGGTTCGTCAAATCAACCGTGAGAACCGCGCCGCGGCCGAACTGTATGTTCGAGGTGCCGTGCTTGTGTACGTGCGTGTCTTCGGCGGAGCGGAAGTCGCGGCCGTAGAAGAGTGACTCAATGCGCTCAAGGAAGCGCGCGTCGGTCGCCATCAGGTCTTTGAACTCGCCGTGCTTCGGGCAGGTCTTACTCATGTAGACCTTGCCGTTCTCCTCGAAAATCTGAGCCTTTATCTCGCCGGGGTGCTCGTTCATCAACTCTTCGAGCGGCGTCGCGCCCGAGATGACGCTCTCTCGAACCTCCTTGACGCAGCGCGGGCACAAGGAGTCGGTCTCGCGCGGGAAGCCGAGCGGCGGCGAGGTGCGCTCGTAGGACTTCAGCAGCGGCCCCGGAGCCCACTTCGGCCGTATGGCTTCGCCCTCCGGCAGGCGCCGGTTGACGGACTGGAATGCCTTCCATGCCACGCCCGACAGGCTGGAGATCAGCTTCGATCTCTTCACGCCGCTGAAGCGGCTCTTCTCCGACTCGCCGCGGCGGAAATTATCGCTGAACAAGACTCTCTATCTCCTTAGAAAAGTGCTCTGAACTAGATGCCCGAGGCGGAAGCGAGGTTGCCGTGGCCGACCGCCCAACGCATGCACGTTGACGCGTGCAACTTATTGCCGCGCCTCATGATAGCGACAGAACGGGTCAAAGGCAAGGCGTGCGTCCGCCGTGGACGCGACGTTCGGGCACGCTCCGCCGACGCCTGGCCCCGCGTCGCCCGCCGCCCGCGTCCGCCGCCGAAGGCAACCGCAACCCCGCGGACGCGCGCCGCGAAAGAAGCGCGCGTCCGCGAAGAATGGCAGGGGTAAGCCCTTTCGGTTGCGGGTGGCAGAGGGAGTTCTGTACTATCTGACGCCTGTGCGACCGAGATGAGCATCCACCCTACAGCAATTGTCAGCGCTAACGCGTCCGTCGCACCCGACGTGCGCGTCTGCCCGTATGCCGTCATTGAAGACGACGTGGTGATGGGTGCGGGCTGCGAGATAGGCGCGCACGCGGTCGTCAAGAGATTTACGACTCTGGGCGAGCGCAACCGCGTCTACGAGCACGCGACTTTGGGGGGCGAGCCGCAGGACGTGAAGTTCAAAGGTGAGAGAAGCGCGCTCGTCATCGGCGACGACAATCTGATACGCGAGTACGCGACGCTGCACCGC